>NZ_CP030771.1:4303333-4655000 GCF_006088715.1 Streptomyces sp. YIM 121038 | reverse complement strand
GATCCAAGGTGGTAGTAGGTAAGCGATGGGGTGACGCAGGAAGGTAGTCCAGCCCGGGCGGTGGTTGTCCCGGGGTAAGGGTGTAGGCCGTGTGATAGGCAAATCCGTCACACATTAAGGCTGAGACCTGATGCCGAGCCGATTGTGGTGAAGTGGATGATCCTATGCTGTCGAGAAAAGCCTCTAGCGAGTTTCATGGCGGCCCGTACCCTAAACCGACTCAGGTGGTCAGGTAGAGAATACCGAGGCGTTCGGGTGAACTATGGTTAAGGAACTCGGCAAAATGCCCCCGTAACTTCGGGAGAAGGGGGGCCACGCCTGGTGATGGGTTTTACATCCTGAGCTGGGGGTGGCCGCAGAGACCAGCGAGAAGCGACTGTTTACTAAAAACACAGGTCCGTGCGAAGCCGTAAGGCGATGTATACGGACTGACGCCTGCCCGGTGCTGGAACGTTAAGGGGACCGGTTAGTCACTCTTCGGGGTGGCGAAGCTGAGAACTTAAGCGCCAGTAAACGGCGGTGGTAACTATAACCATCCTAAGGTAGCGAAATTCCTTGTCGGGTAAGTTCCGACCTGCACGAATGGCGTAACGACTTCTCGACTGTCTCAACCATAGGCCCGGTGAAATTGCACTACGAGTAAAGATGCTCGTTTCGCGCAGCAGGACGGAAAGACCCCGGGACCTTTACTACAGTTTGATATTGGTGTTCGGTTCGGCTTGTGTAGGATAGGTGGGAGACTGTGAACCCGGTACGCCAGTATCGGGGGAGTCGCCGTTGAAATACCACTCTGGTCGTGCTGGATGTCTAACCTGGGTCCGTGATCCGGATCAGGGACAGTGTCTGATGGGTAGTTTAACTGGGGCGGTTGCCTCCCAAAGGGTAACGGAGGCGCCCAAAGGTTCCCTCAGCCTGGTTGGTAATCAGGTGTTGAGTGTAAGTGCACAAGGGAGCTTGACTGTGAGACTGACGGGTCGAGCAGGGACGAAAGTCGGGACTAGTGATCCGGCGGTGGCTTGTGGAAGCGCCGTCGCTCAACGGATAAAAGGTACCCCGGGGATAACAGGCTGATCTTCCCCAAGAGTCCATATCGACGGGATGGTTTGGCACCTCGATGTCGGCTCGTCGCATCCTGGGGCTGGAGTCGGTCCCAAGGGTTGGGCTGTTCGCCCATTAAAGCGGTACGCGAGCTGGGTTTAGAACGTCGTGAGACAGTTCGGTCCCTATCCGCTGTGCGCGTAGGAATATTGAGAAGGGCTGTCCCTAGTACGAGAGGACCGGGACGGACGAACCTCTGGTGTGCCAGTTGTTCTGCCAAGGGCATGGCTGGTTGGCTACGTTCGGGAGGGATAACCGCTGAAAGCATCTAAGCGGGAAGCCTGCTTCGAGATGAGTATTCCCACCTCCTTGAGAGGGTAAGGCTCCCAGTAGACGACTGGGTTGATAGGCCAGATATGGAAGCCTGGTAACGGGTGGAGTTGACTGGTACTAATAGGCCGAGGGCTTGTCCTCAGTTGCTCGCGTTCACTGTGTTGGTTCTGAAACCACGAACAACCCCACATCTGCATGGTGTGGTGCGGTAGTTCACAGTTTCATAGTGTTTCGGTGGTCATAGCGTGAGGGAAACGCCCGGTTACATTCCGAACCCGGAAGCTAAGCCTTACAGCGCCGATGGTACTGCAGGGGGGACCCTGTGGGAGAGTAGGACGCCGCCGAACAAATTGTGATGGGAAACCCCCGTGCCGGATGGCACGGGGGTTTTCTGCGTTTAGGGTCGGTCCTTTACCCAGCTGCCTTTCACGCCGGGCGGATCGGTCAGGCCGGGCGGCGGTCCGGTCAGGCGGGGCGGACCAATTTCGTGTCGTACGCCAGAATCACCGCCTGCACCCGGTCCCGTGCACCCGTCTTCGCGAGGATGCGGCCCACATGCGTCTTCACCGTCGATTCGGCCAGATGCAGCCGCGCGGCGATCTCCGTGTTCGTCCAGCCCTGCCCGATGACCGTGAGGATCTGGAGTTCGCGGTCGGTCAGCGAGGCCAGCAGCGGATGCTTGGCCGGGTCGGCCGGGCCCGTGGAGGCCCCGCCGCTCGGCAGCTGGTCCGCGAACGCGTCGAGGAGGCGCCGGGTCAGCCTCGGGGCCACCACCGCGTCGCCCGTGGCCACCGCGCGGATGCCGGACAGGAGCTCCTCCGGCAGCGCGTCCTTGATGAGGAAGCCCGAGGCCCCCGCGCGCAGCCCCGCGTACGCGTACTCGTCCAGGTCGAACGTCGTGAGGATGAGGACGCGGGACGCCGAACCGGACGCGACGATGCGGCGGGTGGCCTCGATGCCGTCCATGTCGGGCATGCGGACGTCCATCAGGATGACGTCCGGGCGGATGCCGGCGGCCATGCGGACCGCGTCGGCTCCGCTACCGCCCTCACCCGCCACCGTCATGTCGTCCTGGCTCTCCAGAAGCATGCGGAAGCCGAAGCGTTGCAGGGGCTGATCGTCGACTATGAGGACGCTGGTCACTGAGCGGATTCCTTCGGGGAAGCGACAAGAGCGGAGACAGCGGAGGCAGAGGCGGAGGCGGAGACAGCGGACGACGCGGAGTCGTCGGCCGTCGTGCGCGGCAGGTGGAGGCGGACCTCCCAGCCGGTGGCGGGGCGAGGGCGCGGACCGGCCTCAAGTGTGCCCGCGTACAGGGCCGTTCGCTCCCGCATGCCGGTGAGGCCGCGGCCGTCGGGGGCCGCTGCCGTGCGGGCCGCGGTGCCCGTGTCCGTGACGGTGACCGTCACCCCGTCGTCGGCGTACGTGATCCGGACGGCCGCCGTCGCGCCCGGGCCGCCGTGCTTGAGGGTGTTCGTCAGGGCCTCCTGCACCACGCGGTACACCGTGAGTTCCTGGCCCTGGGGCAGGGCGTCGGGACGGCCGTGGACCGTGGTGCGGACGGGCAGGCCCGCGGACCTGACGCCGTCGATGAGCCGCGTCAGATCGGCGAGCGCGGGCTGCGGGGCCAGGGCCGCGGCCTCCGGGGCGTCGTCGCGCAGGACGTCCAGGAGGCGCCGCAGTTCGGCGAGGGCCTGACGGCTGGTGGAGCCGATGGCGTCGAGGGCCTGCGCGGCGTGCTCGGGGGACTTCGCGGCCGCGTACTTGCCGCCGTCGGCGAGGCCCGTGATCACGGACAGGTTGTGGCCGATGATGTCGTGCATCTCGCGGGCGATGCGGGTGCGTTCGGCGGCCGCGGCGAGCTGGGCCTGCTGGTCGCGTTCGACCTCCAGGCGGCGGGCGCGCTCGACGAGGGCCTGGGTGTGGTCCTGGCGCGAGCGGACGGCGATGCCGAGGAGCGCGACGATCGCGTACGCCCACACCTGTGGCACGATCTGCTGGTCCCAACTGCCCCTCGGATAGCGGACGGTCCCCACGAGCAGCGGCACCAGCATCATCGCGCCCGCCCACCCCAGCGTCCGCAGGGGCAGCCGCAGCGCCACGCTGAACAGGACGATGAGCTGGACGAGGGCGGCCTGGAGCATCGCGCCGGTGCCCGAGCTGACCGTGCCGAACGCCACCATGACGGCGAGGGTCCCCATCGGGTGGCGGCGCCGCCACAGCAGCGGCAGCGTCAGACCGAGGCTCATCGCGAGGACGAGCGGGCCGGGAACGTCCTGGTCGGGCGCGACGTTGCGCCAGCCGCCACCGGCGAAGTCGATGACGCCGGCCGTCACGAAGAAGCCGGTGACCAGGAGGTCCCAGAGCAGCGGGCGGCGCTCGTCGACGGCGCGCACCCGCTGGACCAGGCGCTGGACGTACTGGGTGAGGGGGTGCGGGTCGTGGGCCACGAGCTCATCCTCGTACAGGAGTTCCATGCGTGGGGGCGGTGCGGGTCAGACGTCGCGGCGTTTGAGGAGGTACGAGGCCGCGGTCAGGACCGCGAGGGCCCACAGGACCAGGGTGAACAGGGCGGGTCCTGGGGCGATCGTGTCGTCCACGCGGGTGAGGGAGCCGAGCGACGAGGCGGCCTGCGCGGGGAAGCAGCGCACCACCGCGTCGACGCCGCCGAACGGCAGCGTCCCGACGATCTCCGGCAGGACGAGCACGGAGCCGACGAACGCGCCGATGCCGCCGGGCACCGAGCGAAGCAGCGCCCCGAGCCCCAGGGCGATCAGGCTGAGGAGGGTGACGCCCGCCGCGTTGCCCGTGAGGGCGCCGAGGACGCCGGAGTCGGTCAGCGTCAGCTTCTTGTCGGTGTCCGCGAGCCAGATCTGGGCGGTGAGGAAGGTGATGACGTTGGTGACGAAGGACAGGGTGAACGCCACCGCCGTGAAGACCGCGGCCTTCGACCACAGGACCGGTCGGCGGCGCGGGACGGCGGTCAGGGAGGCGCGGATCATGCCCGTCGAGTACTCGCCCGCGGTGACCAGGATGCCGAGGACGGCGAGGCAGATCTGGGAGAGCTGGGTGCCGAAGAGGGTGAAGACGATGGTGTCGACGTCGGAGTCGTCGCCGTCGTACGTGCTGCCCATGGTGATGCCGACCGCGAGGACCAGGGCGCTCGCCGCGAGCACGGTGATCCAGGTGGTGCGCAGCGTCCACAGCTTGTGCCACTCGGAGCGCAGGACGCGGGCCGGGGTGACCCGGTAGGAGGGGGTGGGGGTGGTCGTGGTCATGCCGCGGCTCCTTCCAGGGGCGCGACGTCCGGAGTCACGTACTCGACGGAGTCGTGGGTGAGGTCCATGAAGGCCTGCTCCAGGGAGGCGGTGTGCGGGGTGAGTTCGAAGAGGGGGATGGCGTGGGCGGCGGCGGTGCGGCCGATGTGTTCGGCGTCGGTGCCGCGGACCTCCAGGGCGCCGGGGGCATCAAGGGGGCCGGTGGTGTCGCCGTCGACGGTGACGCCGGGGCCCGCGAGGAGCGCGGCGAGGCGGGCCGCCGCGGGGGACACGACCTTCACGGAGCCGGTGCCGGACTCGCGGACGAACTTCTCGACCGTCGTGTCCGCGAGCAGCCGGCCCCGGCCGATGATGATCAGGTGGTCGGCGGTCACGGCCATCTCGCTCATGAGGTGCGAGGAGACGAGGACCGTGCGGCCCTCGGCGGCCTGCGCCTTGAGGAGGTTGCGGATCCACAGGACGCCGTCGGGGTCGAGGCCGTTGACCGGCTCGTCCAGGACGAGCGTCGCGGGGTCGCCGAGGAGCGCCGCCGCGATGCCGAGGCGCTGGCCCATGCCGAGGGAGAAGCCCTTCACGCGCCGGCCTGCGACGTCGGTGAGGCCGGTGGCGGCGAGGACGTGCTCGACGCGGGAGCGGGGGATTCCGTGGGTGTGGGCGAGGGCCGTCAGATGGTGGTACGCGGAGCGGCCGGGGTGCAGGGAGCGGGCCTCCAGGAGCGCGCCGACCTCGGTCAGGGGCGCGCTGTGGGTGGCGTAGGCGCGGCCGCCGACGGTGCAGCGGCCGCTCGTCGGGGCGTCGAGGCCGAGGAGCATCCGCATGGTGGTGGACTTGCCCGCGCCGTTCGGGCCGAGGAAGCCGGTGACGGTGCCGGGGTGGACCTCGAAGCTGAGGTCGTCGACGGCGGTCTTGGTGCGGGCGCCGCGGCCGTAGCGTTTGGTGAGTCCCTGTGCGCGAATCATGGGTCGATGGTCGCGGCGGGGCGGGCCGCGGCGCGTCGGACCGGGGTCCTGAGCTCGGGCGGGGCGTAGTACCGGGGTACGACGGCGGGCGGAAAACCAGGCGGCTTCGGGCCGGGGTGTTGCCTAGGATCGGGACATGGAGCACCTCATACGCCCCGTGCGTGGCGACGAATGGCGACAGGTCCGGGCGCTGCGGCTGCTCGCCCTGCGGGATCCGGCGGCCCCGGTCGCCTTCCTGGAGACGTACGAGAAGGCCGTCGCCCAGCCGGACGAGTACTGGCAGGACCGGACGACGAACGCGGCGCCGGGCGGGCCGATCCGGCAGTTCGTCGCGGAGGGCCCGGACGGCGGCTGGGCGGGCTCGGTGACCGTGCTCGTCGAGGAGCCGGGCACACAGAGCGTGCTCGGGGCCGGTGTGGAGGTGCGGCAGGCGCATCTGGTGGGGGTGTACGTGCGCCCCGAGCACCGGGGCACGGGCCTGACCGAGGCGCTGTTCGAGGCGGCGGTGGAGTGGGCGCGGGCGGCGGACGGGGCCGGGGTCGAGCGGATCCGGCTCTTCGTGCACGAGGACAACGAGCGGGCCGAGGCGTTCTACCGGCGGTTCGGCTTCGTGCGCAGCGGCCTGTCGGCGTCGGTGCCGGGGGATCCGTCGGCGCTCGAGTACGAGATGGTGCTGGCCCCGGCCCCCGGGCGCTAGCCGATCAGTTCGTCGTGGGGCCAGCGGGCGCGGCCCTGTTCGCGGGAGCGGAGCAGGGCGAGCGTCGGCATGCCCTGGTCGGCTCCGGCGGCGAGGAGCTCCGGCAGCTGGGGGAGCGGGGCGACGGCCGCGACGTCGTCGAGTACGAGGGTCAGGGGCGGGTCGAGCCGTCCGGCGGGGGAGCGGTCGGCGAGGCGGCGGCCGCGCTCGACCATGCTGGAGGCGAGCGCCGTGAGCAGCGGCATCGCGCCCGGGTTCGCCTTGGGGTCCTCGATCGCCTCGCCCACCACGAAGAGGGTGCCGCCCTCGTCGACGAGGGACTCCAGGCTGAGGGAGTCCGCGCGGTTCGGCGTGCAGGACTCCCGTACGTTCAGCGTGAACAGGCAGGACAGGGCGCGGGACGTCAGCTCCTGGGCCATGTCGCGGCGCTCCGCGTACGCGGTGAGCGCGGACTCCAGCTCGCCCGCGGCGCCCGGGGCGGCCTTGGGGTGGGTGCGCAGGACACGGACCGCGTCCTGGACCTGGGTGCCCTGGGCCCAGCGGTGGACGTGCTTCACGGAGCGGCCGTCCACGGCGGCGGCGTGCAGGAAGCTGCGCAGCAGGAGCTCGGCGGTGTCCGCCACGGCCGTGTCCAGCTTGGCGGTGGGTCTTATGGGGGCGAGCAGGGCGCGGGCGCGGTGCGTCGCCGTGGCCTTGTCCTCGCAGCCGGTGGTGGGGGACCAGTGGAGGCGGGCCGGGGTGTCGCAGAGGTGTACGGGGTCGTAGACGAGGACGGGGCCCAGTTTGGCGCGGGCGTCCTTCGTCTCCTCCCACAGGGTGGGGTCGGAGGTGATGACCAGGGTCGCGGACTCGGCGTCGGCGATGGCCTCGGCGGCGAGGGGGCGGCGGGTCTCGGGGGTGCCGAGCACCAGGGGGGTGCGGGGGGTGGGGACGGTGGGGGGGCGCTTGGCCAGGGCGGGGGCCGGGGCGGGTTCCGGGGCGGGCCGCGGCTCGGGCTCTGCTTCGAGCGGTTGCTCCGGGGCGCCGGTGCGCGGCTCTGCGTCACGGTTGCTCGGCGCTGGGGGCTGTGCCCACCCGTCCCGCCCTGCGGGACGATTGCCCACAGCGGTATCGGAGGTGGTGGTTTCCGCGTGGCGGGCTGCCTTGCGGACCGCGCGGAAGCGGGTCAGGGTGCCCATCACGAAGATCGTGAGGACGATGAGGACCATCACCTGGCCGATGAGGAAGCCCCAGAAGAGGCCGTAGCCGGAGAGCTGGTCGCGGGGCGTTCCCGGCCAGGCTCCCGCGACGTCGTGGGGTTCCTGGACGAGGTGGCGTACGGCGGGCGGCGTGTTGTTGAACGTGACGTGGTCGGGCCACGCGCCGTGGGCCCACCAGCCGGCGATGCCGGTCGCCGACCACATGAGGAAGACCATGCCGACCACGAAGGCCAGGACGCCCACGAGCAGGGCGTCCGGGACGCCGCGCTCGCGGCCGGGCTGGTCCTGGCGGCGGTCCCGGTAGCGGTCCTGCGCCATGTCACGCCACCGTCGACCGGGAGGACCCGGCGGGGCCCTCGCCCATCTGCTGTTCCATGTACGCCGCCCTTTCCTCCGCCTCCCGTTCGGCGGCCGCGAGGACGTCGTCGGTCGCGAGCAGGTCGCTCGCGGACTCCGTCATGGCGCGGTCGGTGAAGACCAGGGGGCGCTCCGTCTCCGTGATCAGGTGTTTGACCACCTGGACATTGCCGTTGACGTCCCAGACCGCGATGCCGGGCGTCAGGGTGGGGATGATCTCAACCGCCCACCGGGGCAGGCCGATGACGCGGCCCGTGGCGCGTGCCTCGTCCGCCTTCTGGGCGTAGACCGTGCGCGTGGACGCCATCTTCAGGATGGCGGCGGCCTCCTTGGCGGCCGCGCCGTCGACGACGTCCGAGAGGTGGTGGACGACCGCGACGAAGGACAGGCCGAGGCGGCGGCCGAACTTCAGCAGGCGCTGGAAGAGCTGGGCCACGAAGGGCGAGTTGATGATGTGCCAGGCCTCCTCGACGAGGAAGATGCGCTTCTTCCGGTCGGGGCGGATCCAGGTGTGCTCCAGCCACACGCCGACGATGGCCATGAGGATGGGCATGGCGATGGAGTTGCGGTCGATGTGGGAGAGGTCGAAGACGATGAGCGGCGCGTCGAGGTCGATGCCGACGGTCGTGGGGCCGTCGAACATGCCGCGCAGGTCGCCGTCCACCAGGCGGTCGAGGACCAGGGCCACGTCCAGGCCCCAGGCCCGGACGTCGTCTATGGCCACGTTCATGGCCTCGGCGGACTCCGGTTCGGGGTGGCGCAGCTGCTCGACGATGTCGGTGAGGACGGGCTGGCGGTCGAGGATGGTCTCGTTGACGTAGGCGTGCGCGACCTTGAGCGCGAAGCCGGAGCGCTCGTCGAGGCCGTGGCCCATGGCCACCTCGATGATGGTCCGCAGCAGCGCGAGCTGGCCGGTCGTGGTGATCGCCGGGTCGAGCGGGTTGAGGCGGATGCCCATGTCGAGGGCGGCCGTCGGGTCGAGCCGGATGGGGGTTATCCCCAGCTCCTGGGCGATGAGGTTCCACTCGCCGACGCCGTCCTCGCCCTGGGCGTCCAGGACGACGACCTGGCGGTCCTTGAAGCGGAGCTGGCGCAGGACGTACGTCTTCTCCAGGGCGGACTTGCCGTTGCCGGACTCACCGAGGACCAGCCAGTGGGGGGCCGGGAGCTGCTGGCCGTACAGCTGGAACGGGTCGTAGATGTAGCCCTTGCCGGAGTACACCTCGCGCCCGATGATCACGCCGGAGTCGCCGAGGCCGGGTGCGGCCGTCGGCAGATAGACCGCCTGGGCCTGGCCCGTCGACGTGCGCACCGGGAGGCGGGTGGTCTCGACCTTCCCGAACAGGAACGACGTGAACGCGTCCGTGAGGACGGTCAGCGGATCCCGCATCGCACCTTCACACCCCTACCGTTGTGGTTCATCGCCGGATGCCGGTCGCGAACGGCAGCGTGTTCACGAAGGCCCGGTGGTGCTCGCGGTCGCACCACTCCAGTTTCAGATACGACTTTCCGGCCGACGCCCTTATCGTCCGCTTGTCGCGGGCGAGGGCTTCGGGGGAGCGCGACGAGACGGTGATGTAGCCGACGAGGTTGACCCCCGCCGCGCCGCTCGCCAGGTCCTCGCCGCGCTGGTCGAGGCGGGAGTGCGAGGCGATGTCGCGGGGGTCGACGGTGCGGTTCATCTTGGCCTGGCGGCTGGCCTCGGCCTCGTCGTTGGTCTTCTCCGTGAGCATGCGCTCGATGGCGACCTCGGTGGGCTCCAGGTCCATGGTGACGGCGACGGTGCGGATCACGTCCGGGGTGTGGACGAGCAGCGGCGCGAGGAAGTTGACGCCGACGGGCGTCATCGGCCACTCCTTGACCCAGGCCGTGGAGTGGCACCAGGGGGCGCGGGTGGACGACTCGCGGGTCTTGGCCTGGAGGTAGGTGGGCTCCATCGCGTCCAGCTCGGCGGGCCAGGCATTACGTTTCGTCATCGCCTGGATGTGGTCGATGGGGTGGTCCGGGTCGTACATGGAGTGGACGAGCGAGGCGAGGCGGCCCTGGCCGAGCGGCTGGCGCACGCGGATGTCGGCCTCCTGGAGGCGCGAGCAGATGTCGGTGAGCTCGCGGGCCATGACGACGGCGAGACCGGCGTCGCGGTCGAGCTTCCTGCCGCCGTGCGGGCGGGCGGCGCGGGCCATGGCCTGTGCCTCGGCGGCCAGGTCGCGGGAGTAGTGCATGCAGGCGACGAGGTAGGCGCGGTGCTGCTCGCTGCTGGTGGAGACCATCGACTGGAGCTCGTCGTAGCTGTGCTGGAGCCAGGGCAGCGCGCGGTCGTCGCCGCGCGCGGCGACGTCCTTGGCGTGCGCGTCGGGGTCGGCGGGCAGCGTGCGGGCCAGCATCTGCAGGCGCGTCACGAAGCCGTCGCCGTTGGCGACGTGCTTGAGCAGGGTGCCGAACCGGTCGACGAGGGCCTCCTGGTCCTCGCTGTCGCGCAGGCCGACGCCGGGGCCCTCGATCTCGATGGCGGCGGTGACGGTGCGCCGGTCGGCGTGGAGCAGGACGGCGATCTCGTCGGGCCCGAAGGGCGCGGCGAGCCAGCTGATGCGGCCGATGCCGGGCGGCGGGCCGATCTCCACCTCGCGGCCGTCGAGCCGGATGCCCGACTCGGCGGCCGAGGACCGGTAGGTGGTGCCGCGCCGCAGCGACCGCTTGAAGCTCCGGTTGATCTCGAACCACTTGTAGAACGTGCGTCCCTTGTACGGGATGTACACCGCTGCGATGGCGATCAGCGGGAAGCCCATGAGCAGCACGATGCGCAGGGCCAGGAACGGGATGAGGATGCCGCACATCATGCCGAGGAACGCGCCGGCGATGATCAGCGCGATCTCGCCGGTCTCGCGGTTGCGGCCGATGATGGCGTTCGGCCGGGCCCGGCCGATCAGATAGGTGCGGCGGGGCGTGACCGGTGGGGACACATGGGACTGGGTCGTCAACGCCCTTCACCTCCAGTGCTGTTCGTACCGCCGCGGTTGCCCGCGTGCGGGGTGTTCGACGGGCTCGTACGGGGTGGGGGTGCGGCGGAGGGGACAGTTCCGCCGCCGTTCTGGGCGGGGCCCGCCTGGCGGTGGGCGTGCGAGGACAGGCCGCTGCCGACGGCGTTGGCCGCGGCGGTCTGGGGCGGGGTGTCGCCGCCGCCGCCCTGGCCGCCGCCCGCCTTGCCGCCGGGGCGTGCGCTGTGGGTGCGGATGCCCTGGGCGACCCAGGCGGCGGGCGAGTTGAGGGCGGTGGCGGCGCGGTTCTCGGCGCCGCGCATCAGGCGGTTGTTGCGGGTGGCCATGATGTCGTCGCCGAAGCCGGGGATGAACCGGTAGATGGAGGCGCTGGCGAAGATGGCGAGGAGGATCACCGAGAGGCCGGAGACGACGGCGGACAGCGAGTCGGGGCCGTCCTCGCCCTGGAGCGCCCCGGCGACGCCGAGCACGATCACGATGATGGGCTTCACCAGGATGATCGCGACCATCAGACCGGCCCAGCGGCGGATGCGGCCCCAGGTGTTCTTGTCGACGAGGCCCGAGTACACGACGGTGCCGAGCAGCGCGCCGACGTAGAGCATCGCGGCGCGGATCACCAGCTCCAGACAGAGGATGCCGGCGGCGGCGATCGACACGGCGGACACGACGATCAGCATGATCGGGCCGCCGCCGATGTCGGTGCCCTTGTCGAGGGCCTGCGAGAACGTGCCGAAGAACCGGTCGGTGTCGCCGCCCACCGACTTGGCGAGCACCTCGGAGACGCCGTCCGTCGCGGAGACGACGGTGGACAGGATCAGCGGGGTGAACGCGGACGCGAGCACCGTCAGCCAGAGGAAGCCGATCGCCTCCGAGAGCGCGGTGAGCAGCGGTACGCCGCGCACGGCCCGCTTGGTGACCGCGAGCAGCCACACGATCAGCGTCAGGATCGTCGACGCGGCGAACACCACGGCGTACTGCTGGAGGAACTTCTCGTTGGTGAAGTCCACGGCGGCGGTGTCGTTCACGTACTCGGTGAGCTTGTTGACGATCCAGGAGGCGGCGTCGCCGAAGCCGCGGGCGAGCGAGCTGAGCGGGTCGAGCTCGGAGAGCGCCCCGTTGTCGGGCGTCTTACGCCCGCCCCCGCCCCCGCCACCGCCTTCGCCCTGTTCGCAGTACTTCTTGGCGGGGCCGTGGATGAGCGCGCACGGGTCGTCGTCGGGTGCGGCGGCGGCGCGCGTCGCGAGGAGGAGCACCGCTGTCTGGATGGCCGCGAGGGCGGCGGTGAGCTTCAGTACGGGGCGACTACCGCGCATACGTGAACCCTCCGTACCCTTCCACGGCGTCTGCGATCTCTTCTGAGCCGGACGCGCGGTCGTCGCCCGGGACCGGGGCGGGACCGTCCTTCTGGGTGTGCGTGGTGATCTTCCAGTCGCCGTCGATCCAGGCCAGCTTCATGGTGATCGTGAACCAGCTGTTGGTGACCGGCTTGGTGGACCGCTCGCCCGCGAGGCCGAGGAGGCCTCCGCACCAGGCGGCCACGGTGGCCCTGCCGTCGGCGAAGTCGGTGACCTTCGTGCCGATGGGGCTCGTGCGGGAGACGAACTGGTAGCCGCTCGGCGTGGACCCGTTGGCGTTGAGCCCCACGTTCTTGAAGAAGTCCGCGCTGTACGCCTTGTCCAGCACGGCCTCGAACTTGGTCACGCTGGAGGGGGCCATGATGGCCTTGAGGATGCCGTCCCGCTTCGACTTGTCGAACATCTCGGCGGAGCCGAGGGCCACCGCGTAGTTCGCGGCCGCGCTCTGCGCGCCCTGTTCCGTCTTCGCGTAGCCCGTCGGGATGCTCCCGTTCTTGCCGGTCACCGGCTTTTCGCCGGTGGGGGCCGTGGGGGAGGTCTTGGCGCCCTTGTCGTGGGCGCCGCCGCCGTCGCCGTCGGACGACGAGTCGTCGCGGTTCGCGAAGGCGATGGCGGCGATGAGGAGGACGACCACGCCGATGACGGTGACGAGGCTGCGGGAGGAGGAGCGGCCGCCGGGGCGGCCGGATCTGCGGGCGCCGCCGTAGCCGTCCTCGCGCTCCGGGAGCCGCGTGCGCGTCTCGCCGGTACCGCCGAAGAGGTCATCGTCATCGCTCATGCCGCGTACGCCCCCTCAAGCTCATCCTTGACCACCACGTCCGCCTGGTGCACCGGATATGACGGTAGCCGTGCTGGTTCCCGCGCGGGCGCGGTGTGGTGACTCGACATCAGGGAGTTGCAACCTCAGCCGGTGGGCACGACGGACGGGGGAGAGAAGGGGGACGGGGGAAGAGGGTGCGCGGGGCGGGGGTCAGACCGCCATGCCGTACACGATGGTGAAAAGCGTGCCGAGCGAGCCGATGATGAAGACACCGGTCAGGCCCGCGATGATCAGGCCCTTGCCCTGCTCGGCGCTGAACGTGTCGCGCAGCGCCGTCGCGCCGATGCGTTGTTTCGCCGCGCCCCAGATCGCGATGCCGAGGCACAGCAGGATCGCGACGGCCATCACGACCTCGATCATCACGCGTGCTTCGTTGCCCAAGCTCCCGAAGGGACCCCAGTCGGGGGCGATCCCACCGATGATGGTGGTGATGTCGCCCTTCTCGGCTGCCATAAGCATGTGTAACTCACCGCCCCTAGTGGGTTGTTCCTGCGCCTCTGCCCACCTCTGCCTACCGGAGTGCAGAGGACGGAGCTCATTCTCGCCGACAATCCGCCCGGCGTGTGCAGCCTTGGCGTCATTCGTTGGCCGACTTCAAACGTATGGTCACTCTATGTATCACGAGGGGTGACGCCGGGCAACGAAGGTCCGGCGTGGCCACTGACGTCACCTCAGAACGAGGCCGGGCCACGCCCTCAGACCGTCCGTCAGGTGAGATGGCGGGGAGGGGGATGCGGGGGTCACGTCCGGGGGGAGAGGCCCCCGATGCCGCCGAGGCCGCCGCTGACGACGTAGGTGCAGTCGGTGTAGCGGTAGCCGCCCTGGACCGTGGTGCCGTCGCTGTGGTCGCGGACCAGGCCGGTGCCGCCGGTGCCGCGCTTGTAGAGGAAGTGGTACTCGCCGGGCGGCAGGCGCAGGGTCTTCTGGGGATAGCTCCGGCTCGCCTTGCAGGCCTTGCTCTTGCCCTCGGCCCTGCTGGCGTACGGGGTGCAGCCCGCGCAGGCGCCGAGTTTGACGGTGCCGGTGGCCGGGCCGGTGAAGAGGACCTCGACGGCGCTCGCCCCGTCGTTCTTGACGACGAACTCCTGGCCCGAGCCGGGGCCGCGCTGGGCGGGCAGCTTGCGGCCGGCCTGTGGGCGCTCGGCGGCGACTTCGGCGGCGATGGCGATGGTGCGGGCGCGCTCGCGCTTGCCGCTGGCCTTGTACGTGTCGGCGTAGTCGCGCATCCGCTTGGCGGCCTCGGTGAACTGGCCGTCCTTGAACTCGTCCACGCCGCAGGCGTACTCGCCGGACTGGACGGCGCGCTCGGCCCGGGCGGTCAGGGAGCCGCCCTTGCCGCCGGGCAGGGAGGCGGCGACGGCGCGGACGCGGGTCAGCTTCTCGGTGGCGGAGCAGGGGTCGGGGCCCTTGAGGTCGGCGGTGCGGTCGTCGATGGCGGCGCCGAGGGCGGGGACGACCTTACGGGCGGCGTCGGAGTCGGGGAAGGTCGTCAGGAGCTCCTGGAGGTGGGTGCCGTCGCCCCGGTCGACGGCCGCGGACCCGCACTCGTACAGGGAGGTCGCGAGCCGGTCGTCGGGCCAGGTGGCGAGGCGGCCCAGGCGGTTCTCGCCGATGCGGTCGGGCAGGGTGCGCAGATAGGTGAGGGGCGCGATGGCCTGGCAGTACCGGCCGTCGGCGTAGGGCCGGGCGACGGCCTTGTAGTACGCGTCGAGGCGGTCGGGCACGCGGTCGGCGGCGCGGGAGCCGCCGTGGTCGCGGACGAGGTCGCGGTAGGTGTCCAGGGCGGAGCGGTAGGCGCGCTCGGAGCCGGCGAAGTCCTGTCCGTCCTGGTCCGCGACGAGCCGGTCGGCCTCGTCGAGCCGCTCCAGGAGCATGTCCTCGACGGCCTCGTCCCGGGCGGCCTCGTAGGCGAAGGCGCTCGCGGCGGGGACGGCGAGCAGGACGACGCCGAGCGCGGCGGCGAGCGGTGCGCGCAGCCGCCAGGCGAGGGCGGTGCGGCGGGCGCGGCGGGCCGCGTCGGCGGCGGCGAGCACGAGGAGGGCGAGGTAGCCGACGAGCAGGCCGCCGGGGACGCCGTCGACGTCGGCGGGCAGGGCGATCAGGAGCAGCCCGGCGGTCGCCGCCCAGCACAGGACGGCGGGCAGCCAGGCCCGGACGAGGACGTAGCCGAGTCCGAGCCCGGTGAGGTTGAGCAGGGCGGCGGCGACGGGGCGCAGGGGCTCGGGCGGCGCGGGCGGGGGAGCGGGCGCGGCGGCCGGGGGCTCCAGGAGCTCCGGCGGACCGTAGGCGGACGGCGCGGGGCCGCCGGGGGGCGGGCCGTACCCGGGGGCGCCGTAGCCGCCGTACGCGGGTGCCTGGGACGGTGGGCCGTACGCGGGCCCGGGCGGCGGGGCGGGCGTGCCGTGGGGCGGCGCGGTGGGCGGGGGCGGACCGAAGCCTTCCGGGGCGCTGCCGCCGGGGGGCGGGGTGCCTGCGGGGCCGGGCCCGGCCTGGGGCGCCTCGGGCGTGCTCGCGGGGCGGGACCCGGCTTCGGGCGTGGGGCTGCCTTCGGGCGTGGGCGTGCCCTGAGCGGCCGGTCCGTACGCGGGCGCGGGCGCCTGGGGCGCGGGTCTCCCGTCGGGCGGCGGTCCGCCTTCGGGCGTGGGGCTGCCCTGAGCGGCCGATCCGTACGCGGGCGCGGGCGCCTGGGCCGCAGGCCCCCCGCCAGGCACCGGCCTGTCCTCGGGCACGGCCCTGTCCGCAGGCGCGGCCCTGTCCGTGGGCGCGGGCCCGCCCTGCCCAGCCGATCCGCCCTCAGGTGCGGCCCCGGTCCCTCCGGGTGCGGCCCCGGCGGCAGGCCTCGGCCCGTCTTCGGGGCGGTCCTCAGGCCCGGCCCCGGGCGCGGCCCCAGCCGTGCGCCGGGCCTCGGGCGTGGGTGTGCTCCCCGTCGGTGGCCTGTCCTCCGGGACGGGCCTGTCTCTGGGGTCGTTGGGTTCCATGGTCGGCTCCCCCCAGCCGTAGAACGCGGTGCGCAGCGCGCCGGGCGCCTCCCCCGCGCCCAACCCCCCTACAGTCCGCCAAAGTTGGCGCTCCGTCAATCGTCCGTCACGGTCAGCGTTCGCAGGAAGCAGACCCGGTCGAGGCCCGGGCCGTCGTAGTCCTTGTGCACGGGGACGCCGTCCGGGCCCACGCCGTCGCCGTCCTGGAGGCGGAAGCCGAGGGCGCGGTGGAAGGCGATGGAGCGCGTGTTCGTCGGGGACGTCACCGACCGCACCCGGGTGCGCCCCGCGGCGGCGGCCTCCCGGAAGAAGGCCTCGTACAGCTCGCGGCCCGCGCCCTGTCCGCGCAGCGCGGGATCGACGCCCACGAAGTGGATGTACGCCTCGTCCGGGTGGTCGGCCGGGTGGAAGCCGACCAGGAAGGCCCGTACGCCGTCGGCGTCCTCCCGGACGAGGCTCGTACGGGCGAAGAACTGGAGGAACAACTTCGGAAGGAGCAGGGACAGTTCCCGCATCTCGGCGGGGCTGCGGTCGGTCCACCAGGTGCGGACGGCCGCGACGATCGCCGCGTGGTCGCCGGGCTCGGCCGGGCGCAGCCGCGCCGGCAGAGGGGCGTGCTGGTGCGTCGGTAGGGGGCCGTGCTGGTGCGCCGTCATGTCAGTGCCCTTCCGCAAAGTGGTCGAATTCGCCCGCGCGCACGCCCAGGACGAAGGCCTCCCACTTCGCCCGGGTCGTCGTGACGACCCGGTCCGGGGCGCCGGTCTCGCGCAGGTGCACCGCGTCGTCGGGGCCGAAGGCGTACTCGATCCAGGGGCCGGGGCCCCGGTCGCCCTCCGGGGCGGCGCGGATCCACTCCAGGTCGGCGGGCAGGTCCGGACGGGCGTCGGTCACGGGGCGCGGCCTCCTTCGGGGCGGGCGTGCGGATCCGATTATCCGCCGTCGAACGGAAGATGATCCACCCGGGGCGGGGGTCCCGCATCTACACTGACCCCGGCGGACTCCCGGTGGGCGAGGGGTGGTTGACGGTGCGTAAGACATGGCTGCTCGCGTCCGTCGCGTTCAGTGGCTCGATGGGGTTCATCGGGCTGCTCGTCGTCGGGACCTTCGTCGCCGCGGGCTCGGTCGCCGGGGGCGGCGGGACGCGGGGCAGCGTCGGCCTCGCCAAGGGCGCGGTGCCCACCACGTACCAGCCGCTCGTGCAGAAGTGGGGCAATCTGTGCAAGGCCATCAACCCGGCCCTGCTCGCCGCCCAGCTGTACCAGGAGAGCGGGTTCAACCCGAGCGCGAAGAGCCCGGCCAGGGCGCAGGGCATAGCGCAGTTCATCCCGGGGACCTGGGCCACGCACGGGATCGACGGCGACGGCGACGGGGACCGGGACGTGTGGGACCCGAAGGACGCCATCCCGTCGGCCGCGTCGTACGACTGCAAGCTCGCCAAGTACGTGAAGGACGCGCCCGGCGACCCGACGAGGAACATGCTCGCCGCGTACAACGCGGGCGCGTACGCCGTGATCAAGTACGGCGGCGTGCCGCCGTACCGCGAGACGCAGAACTACGTCAAGATCATCACGACCCTGGAGAAGAGTTTCGCCAGGCCCGTGGGGCGCGTGAATCCGTCGCGGCAGGCGGCCGGGGCCATCTACTACGCGCAGAAGAAGCTCGGCACCCTGTATCTGTGGGGCGGCAACGGAACCGCCGACCAGGGCGGCCGGTTCGACTGCTCGGGGCTCACCCTCGCCGCGTACCGCAGCGTCGGCATCCCGCTGCCGCGCGTGGCCAACGACCAGTACAACGCCGGGCCGCACCCCAAGCGGGACGAGCTGCTCCCCGGGGACCTGGTGTTCTTCTCCGACGACCTGAGCAACTCGCGGGCCATCCGGCACGTCGGTATCTATGTGGGCGGCGGCTACATGATCGACGCGCCGCGGCCCGGCGCGAAGATCCGCTTCGATCCCGTGGACACTCCTGACTACTTCGGAGCCACCCGAGTGACCGAAGATGGCGCAAAAGCAGTGCCCAGTGAGTCGCCCGAGGAGCGGGAAGAGAAGCCGAAGAAGGACCGGGAACCGGCCGGTGAGCCGAGTTCCCCGCCCTCCCGCAGGCCCTCCGAAGAGCCCTCGGAAGAGAGTTCAACGGCGCCTTCCGTGCCGTCGGACGCCCCGCAGCCGGAGGGCACGGACGTCTGACCGGCGGCCGGAGCGGAGGCGTGCGCCGGGCGCACGCGCCGCCCGAGCTGGCTGGAACGTTCCGCTGAAACACCCCCCTGAGCTGCGGCGATGAGTCTCTCTTCGATAACGTCTGAGTGATCATTCGGTGGAGAGTGGAACGTAGATAAGGGGACTGTGCGTTCCCTTGACTGGTACAGCACGCACTGGCCACGGGGGTTGATGGAGGGCGCGTCAGGCGGCGCGCCCGTGAGACAGAGGACAAGGGGCCGCAGCATCATGGCTGGACTCGATACATCCGGGTCGAACCCCGACGTCAGCCTGCTCTACGACATCAACGGCCTGGCGAAGGACTCCCCGGGCTTCGTCGCCCGCGCCATGGAGTTCATCGGCGAGTACGGGCTGCTCGCCGCCCTGGTGCTGCTCGTCCTCTGGTGCTGGTGGGGCGCCCGCAAGCGCGGCGCGCTCGACGACGCGGCCGGCTCCGTCGCCGCCGTCGTCTGGGCCCCGCTCGCCGCCGCCATCGCCGTCCTCGTGAACGTGCCGATACGGAACTTCGTGGAGCGCCCGCGCCCCTTCAGGGACCACCAGGGCCTGGAAGTCCTGGTCGACGGCAAGAACGACTACTCGTTCGTGAGCGACCACGCGACGCTCGCCATGGCCATCGGCGTCGGCCTCTTCGTCGCCCACCGCAAGTTCGGCATCGCCGGGATCGCCCTGGCCGCCCTGGAGGGCTTCTGCCGCGTCTTCATGGGCGTGCACTACCCCACCGACGTGATCGGCGGCTTCGCCCTCGGCACGGCCGTGACGCTGCTGCTCTCGCCGCTCGCGATGGCGCTGCTCACGCCCGTCACCAAGGCGATCGGGCGCTCCGGGAGGGCCGCCCGTCTGGTGTGGGCCCCGCACCGCGGCGCCCGGCCGGTCGCCACCCTGCCGGAGCAGGAGGCCGCGGGATCCGACGAGAAGGGCCTCGCCGCGTAGAGGCGCCGGGCGCCACGAGCCGGGCGCGCCCCGCCCGTCCCCCGCGGCGGCGCAGCAGCCACACGCCGGTGCCGCCCGAGAGCGCGCCCGCCACGGCCATGCGTATCCGGGTACGTGTCATGCCCCCAGGCCAGCGGTCCCGCGTCGGCCGGGCCACCCGGGGGCGGCCCGGGCGGGGCCGAACGGGTGCAGGCCGGGGCCGTCGGAGTGGCCCGGCGCGGGCCCCGCGAGGGCCTACGGCGCTACCCGGGCCGCCAGCGGCTACAGGGCCTGCGGGAAGCTGAAGAAGCGCGTCGGGTCGTAGGCCTTCTTGACCTTCTTCAGCCGGGGCGCCGCCTGGCCGTAGTACGCCTCGCGCCAGTTGGTGAGGGTCGCGTCCGTGTAGTTCTGGTACGCCGCGCCCGAGGCGTGGCGCCGCATCGCGCCGTGGGCCCCCTTGAGCCAGCCCTGGGCGCCCGTGCCGGAGGTGCCCGCGCGCCAGGAGGCGATGTACTGGGCGAGCATCCGGGAGCGGCGGTGCACGAACGCCGTGGCCGTCGGGTCCACGCGGTTGATGGCGCCGCCGAGCGCGGTCAGGGCGATGCTGCCCGCGGTGCCGCGCTCGCCGCGCACGTGCTCCATCTGGCCGAGCAGCGCGCGGATCCCGGCGGCGGAGAGCGAGCGGTCGAAGAAGTCCGAGCGGGCCGCGTACGTCTCCCGGCCGAGCGCGCCCGTCGGGGTGCGGCCCGGAGTGGTGCCCGGCAGATGGCACTGGGCGTCCGTCGCGAACGACGAGCAGCCCGCGTACACCTCCATGGCCTCCTCGTAGCCGCGGCGCTTCAGGGAGACGCTGCGGGCCGGGGCGCCCACCTTGTCGGCGAGGCGGTCGACGGCGTTCTGCAGTCCGCCGTACGTGCCGAGCGAGAAGGCCGCGACGGAGACGGTGGGGGTCCCGCCGGGCACGGCCGCGAGGTGCAGCGACGACCAGATCTCGTCCGGCTGCGCAGGGCCCCACTCCTGCCAGGCCTTCACCACGGCGGCGGCCTTCGCCCACGGCCAGGTGAGGTACGCGGAGACCGCCTGCGGGGCCGGGTGGGTGCGGAACGTCAGCTCGGTGACGACGCCGAACTGGCCGTTGCCCGCGCCGCGCAGCGCCCAGAACAGGTCCTTGTGCTCGGACTTGTCGGCCCTGATCAGCTTCCCGGCGGCGGTGACGAGCGTCGCGGAGGTGAGGCTGTCGCAGGTCAGGCCGTAGGCGCGGGAGACGACGCCGTGCCCGCCGCCGAGGGTCAGACCGCTGATGCCGACCGTCGGGCAGGAGCCCGCGGGGATGGTGACGCCCTTCGCGGCGAGGGCGCGGTAGACGTCGATGAGCTTCGCGCCGCCGCCGATGGTGGCGGTGGAGCCCGAGACGCGGGTGCGGTTGAGGCGCGACACGTCGAGGATCAGCCGGCCGGTGCCGGAGGACCAGCCCGCGTACGAATGGCCGCCGTTGCGGACCGCCACGGGGACGTCGTGGGCGCGGGCGTAGGCCAGGGCGGTGCGGATGTCGTCGGGGTGCGCGACGTACGCGACGGCCGTCGGCTTCAGGCTGTCGAAGCGGGTGTTGTACAGCTGGCGGGCCGTGGCCCAGTGCGCCTCGTTCGGACGGACCAGGGAGCCGTCCAGGTCACGGGCGAGCGCGGTGAGGTTGGCGGCCGCGGACGCGGCGGCCGTCCTGATCGGCGTGGTGGCCGTGGAAGCCGTCGCGGACCCCGCCGTGCCGCTCGCCGACGCGCTGCCGCTCGCCCCGCCCGTGCCGCCGCTCCCGCCGCTGCAGGCGGCCGTACCGGCCGCCGCGACGGCGGCGGCCGCCGTCCCTATGAACGTACGCCGTGCCAGCCGTTCCATGAGCCCTCCCGTTGCTTTCCCGCACAACGAGACGACAGCGGGGGCCGGGGGGTTCCGGCGAAAGGGCGGTACGGGACCGGGCGTTCAGAGGGTCTCGCTGTGGGCGGCGGCGTCGGCACGGGCCTTGCTGCGGGCGCGGCGCGCGGGGCCCCGCCAGCCACAGCTGCACCGGGCGGCACAGAAGCGTCCGTTCTCGACCGTGGTCGTACGGTGCGTCGGCTCGGGGGAATGCGACTCGGGCACGGCCCCTACGGTACGCCGGAAGAGTGAACGCGCTCGCGCGTGACAACACCCCGTACCGGTCGTTATGGGGAACACAGGGGGCTCGACCCGGTGGCCGTCGCACGGCGACCGCCGACGCGTGGAAAGGCTTGGGGGTCGGCAGGGCGATGGGGCAGCAGCACAGGCACACGGGCACGGCGGCCGTCGCGGCGGCGGTGGGTCTCATGACGCTCGCCACGGGCTGTTCGGGCGGCGGTGCCGCGGCCAGCGACGACCCCGCCAAGGAGGTGCGGGACGCCGCCGACGCGCTGGTGCGCGCGGGCAGCTCCCGGGCGCGCACGTCCATGGAGATGGCCAGCGGCGGCACCCGGGTGACCGTCCGGGGCCAGGGGACGTACGACTACCGGCGGCGGCAGGGGCGGTTCGAGGTCGTGCTGCCGCAGGACCCGGCGGACCGCGGCCGGCGCAGGCCGCCGGTCACGGAGCTGATGACGGGCGGGGACCTCTACATGAAGAACCGCGGTGCCGGGGTGCCCGCCGACAAGTGGGTGCGCGTCGACACGGCCTCCCTGTCCGACGGCAACCTCGTCACCGGCGGCGCCACCGATCCGCTCGTCGCCGCCGAACTGCTGCGCGGGGCGCGCCAGGTGACGTACGTGCGCGAGACGCGCGTCGACGACGTCGCGGTGCGGCACTACCGGGGCGTGGCCGAGCTGGCGGGCGCGGTGCCCGGGGCGTCCGCGCCGTACCGGGACGCGCTGCGGGCGGCGGTGGCGAAAGGGTTCAGCAAGGGCGGAGTTCCGTTCGACGCCTACCTCGACGAGCAGGGGCGGCTGCGCAAGCTGCGCCACCGCTTCCAGGTGGCCAACGCGGAGGTCGCCTCGACGACGTCGCTGTACGGGTTCGGGGCGCCGGTGCGGGTGCGGCTGCCGCCGGAGAAGGACATCTACGCCGGGAAGATCGCCGAGCGGTAGCGGCCGCGCGCGGGCCCTGGCGGGGTCCCGGCGCGGGCCCCGGCGGGGTGCCGGGCGGTGGCCGCATATCGATGGCCGATAGTCGCAATATGGTCCGTCCGTGCCATGCGCGGTACGTAGGCCGCTCCCTACTCTAGGAAGCCGGTACCGGCACAACCGTGGTCAGGAAGAGGTGGTGAACGTGGCTCTGGTGCGCGGCACGGCGGTTCAGGACCACGTTGCCCTCGCCGAGATCGAGCTGTGCGGCGAACTGATCATCGCGGCGTCCGCCGCACATGGTGAGCGGCTCAGTGCGGACCGGATCGACGAGGTGCTTCGAGTCTCCGACGCCCAGCAGGACGACGGGCCGTCCCCGGCCCGGGGGACGTAGCTCCCCGCCCGCTCGCGCGGGGGCTTCCCCGCCGCCGCGGCGACGGGGGCTCCTCCGGCCCGGCCCGGCTCCGCGGGCCGGGCCCGACGCGGGCCGGGGCCCCCGTTCGGCGCGCCGGACGGCGTCAGGTGCGGAGCATGCGGGCGATGGCCTTCGTGGCCTCCTCGACCTTCGCGTCGATCTCGTCGCCGCCCTTGACGGCCGCGTCCGCGACGCAGTGCCGCAGGTGCTCCTCGAGCAGCTGCAGGGCGAAGGACTGGAGGGCCTTCGTGCCGGCCGAGACCTGGGTGAGTATGTCGATGCAGTAGACGTCCTCCTCGACCATGCGCTGCAGGCCGCGGATCTGCCCCTCGATGCGGCGCAGCCGCTTGAGGTGCTCGTCCTTCTGCTTGTGGTACCCGTGCGTCTGGTGCCCCGCGTGGTCCGCCGTCTGCGCGGAGCCGGAGGGCGCGTCGGTGGTCGTGGCCGCCGCGGCCGCCTCTGTGGTCGTCATCGCGTCCTCCTGTGCATACCCCTACTGGGTATAGGGTACTTGATTTCTCGGGTGGTGTGCTGATCACTGTGCCTGATGGGCGACACTGGGGTATGGCCGGTTAGCCGTGGCCAGATGATGCGCCTAGCATCAGCCTGACCGCATCCAAAGCACCCCGAGGACCCCACGTGCGATTTCGTCTGACCCCCAGGGAGACGAGCTTCTACGACATGTTCGCCGCATCCGCGGACAACATCGTCACGGGCTCGAAGCTCCTGATGGAACTGCTCGGGGCCGACGCCTCGGCCCGAGCCGAGATCGCAGAGCGTATGCGGGCCGCGGAACACGCGGGGGACGACGCGACGCATGCGATCTTCCACCAGCTGAACTCCTCGTTCATCACGCCGTTCGACCGCGAGGACATCTACTCCCTCGCGTCCTCGCTCGACGACATCATGGACTTCATGGAGGAGGCCGTCGACCTGGTCGTCCTGTACCAGGTCGAGGAGCTCCCCAAGGGCGTCGAGCAGCAGATCGAGGTCCTCGCCCGGGCCGCCGAGCTGACGGCCGAGGCCATGCCGCACCTGCGCACCATGGACAACCTCACCGAATACTGGATCGAGGTCAACCGCCTGGAGAACCAGGCCGACCAGATCCACCGCAAGCTGCTCGCCCACCTCTTCAACGGCAAGTACGACGCCATCGAGGTGCTGAAGCTCAAGCAGATCGTGGACGTCCTCGAAGAGGCCGCCGACGCGTTCGAGCACGTGGCGAACACCGTGGAGACCATCGCGGTCAAGGAGTCCTGAGTACCTTCATGGACACCTTCGCTCTGATCGTGACCATCGGTGTCGCGCTCGGCTTCACGTATACGAACGGCTTTCACGACTCCGCGAACGCCATCGCCACCTCCGTCTCCACCCGTGCCCTGACACCTCGCGCGGCGCTCGCCATGGCCGCGGTGATGAACCTGGCCGGAGCCTTCCTGGGCAGCGGGATCGCCAAGACGGTCAGCGAGGGGCTGATCGAGACGCCGCACGGCACCAAGGGGATGTGGATCCTCTTCGCCGGTCTGGTCGGCGCGATCGTGTGGAACCTCGTCACCTGGTACTTCGGTCTCCCCTCGTCCTCCTCGCACGCGCTCTTCGGCGGTCTCGTGGGTGCCGCGCTCGCCGGGGGCATCGGGGTCATCTGGTCCGGCGTCGTCGAGAAGATCGTCATCCCGATGTTCCTGTCGCCGATCGTCGGTCTCGTGGCGGGCTACCTCGTCATGTGCGCGATCATGTGGATGTTCCGCAAGGCCAATCCGCACAAGGCCAAGCGGGGCTTCCGGATCGCCCAGACCGTGTCGGCCGCCGGCATGGCGCTCGGGCACGGCCTGCAGGACGCGCAGAAGACCATGGGCATCGTGGTGATGGCGCTCGTCATCGCCGACGTCGAGAACCCGGGCGACCCGATTCCGGTCTGGGTGAAGATCTCCTGCGCGGTGATGCTGTCGCTCGGCACGTACGCCGGTGGCTGGCGGATCATGCGGACGCTCGGGCGGAAGATCATCGAGCTGGACCCGCCGCAGGGGTTCGCCGCGGAGACCACGGGCGCGGGGATCATGTTCACCACCGCGTTCATGTTCCACGCGCCGATCTCCACGACGCATGTGATCACCTCGGCGATCATGGGTGTGGGTGCCACGAAGCGTGTCAACGCCGTGCGCTGGGGCGTCGCCAAGAACATCATCCTCGGCTGGTTCATCACGATGCCCGCCGCCGCGATCGTCGCCGCGGTCAGCTTCTGGATCGTGAATCTGGCGTTCCTGTAACTCCAGCAGCCGTATGCACGCGGGCCCGCCCCCGGGAGCCAGGGGCGGGCCCTTTTGCGTTCCCCGCGGTGGCACCGCCATGCAGCACCGCGGGGAGTCGGGGCGGCCTAGCCGAAGCGGCCGGAGATGTAGTCCTCGGTGGCCTGGACGGACGGGTTGGAGAAGATCCGCTCGGTGTCGTCGATCTCGACGAGCTTGCCGGGCTGGCCGACCGCCGCGAGGTTGAAGAACGCCGTGCGGTCCGAGACGCGGGCCGCCTGCTGCATGTTGTGCGTCACGATGACGATCGTGAAGCGTTCCTTCAGCTCGCCGATCAGGTCCTCGATGGCGAGGGTGGAGATCGGGTCGAGGGCCGAGCAGGGCTCGTCCATGAGCAGGACCTGCGGCTCCACCGCGATCGCGCGGGCGATGCACAGGCGCTGCTGCTGGCCGCCGGAGAGGCCGGAGCCGGGCTTGTTCAGGCGGTCCTTGACCTCGTTCCAGAGGTTGGCGCCCTTGAGGGACTTCTCGACGACGTCGTTCAGCTCGGACTTCTTGTACGAGCCGTTGAGCTTCAGGCCCGCCGCCACGTTGTCGTAGATCGACATCGTGGGGAACGGGTTCGGGCGCTGGAAGACCATGCCGATGGTGCGGCGGACGTTCACGGGGTCGACGCCCGAGCCGTACAGGTCGTCGCCGTCCAGGAGGACCTTGCCCTCCACGCGGCCGCCGGGCGTGACCTCGTGCATGCGGTTCAGGGTGCGCAGGAACGTGGACTTGCCGCAGCCGGAGGGGCCGATGAAGGCCGTCACCGAGCGGGGCTCGACGGTCATGGAGATGTCTTCGATCGCCTTGTGCGAGCCGTAGAAGGCGTTGAGGCCCGAGACGTCGATTCGCTTGGCCATGGGGATCACTGCTTTCGAGAGGGGCACTGCGGGTGGTCGCTTGTGGCCGCGTCAGCGACCGGTCTTCGGGGCCTTCCAGCGGGCGATGCCGCGGGCCACGAGATTGAGGATCATGATGAAGGCGATCAGGGCGAGGGCCGCCGCCCAGGCACGGTCGTAACCGGCGTTGGTGCCGGACGCGTACTGCTGGTAGATGTACAGCGGCAGCGAGCCCTGGGGGCCGTCGAACGGGTTCGTGTTGATGAAGGGGTTCGTCCACACGAGCAGCAGCACGGGGGCGGTCTCGCCCGCGATGCGGGCCACCGCCAGCATGACGCCGGTCGTGATGCCGCCGATCGCGGTCGGCAGGACCACCTTCAGGATGGTGCGCCACTTCGGTACGCCGAGGGCGAGCGACGCCTCGCGCAGCTCGTTCGGGACGAGCTTCAGCATCTCCTCGGTGGAGCGCACGACCACCGGCATCATCAGGATCGACAGCGCCATGGCGCCGGCCCAGCCGGAGAAGTCGAAGCCCAGGATCAGGATCCAGAAGCTGAGGACGAACAGACCCGCGACGATGGACGGGATGCCCGTCATCACGTCGACGAAGAAGGTGACGGCCTTGGCGAGCTTGCCCCGCCCGTACTCGACGAGGTAGATCGCGGTGAGCAGACCGATCGGCACGGCGATCAGGCAGGCGAGCCCGACCTGCTCCAGGGTGCCGATGAGGGCGTGGTAGATGCCGCCGCCGGGCTCGTCGTCGGCGACGACGCCCATCGAGTGGGTCAGGAAGTAGCCGTTGAAGACCTCGGTGCCGCGCTGGACGGTCTCGTAGATGAGCGAGGCCAGCGGCACGACGGCCAGCAGGAACATGACCCACACCACCGAGGTGGCGAGGCGGTCCTTGGCCTGGCGGGCGCCTTCCACACGGGCCGCGAGGGCGTAGGAGACGCCGACGAACAGCAGCGCCGCGATCAGGCCCCACTGGACGCGGGAGCTCAGGTCCGCCGCGAGGCCGACGGCGCTCGCCACGGCGAGCGAGCCGGCCGCGACGACGTAGGGCGTCCAGCGGGGCAGGCGCGCGGACTTCAGGCCGGCGGGGGCGGGCGTGACGGTCGTGGTGCTCATGCGTTGGCCCCCGAGTACTCCTTGCGGCGGGCGATGATCAGCCGGGCCGCGCCGTTGACAAGGAGAGTGATGACGAAGAGGACGAGACCGGAGGCGATGAGGGCGTCGCGGCCGTACTCGCTGGCCTCGCTGAACTTGCTGGCGATGTTCTGCGCGAACGTGCCGCCGCCGTAGTCGAGTACGGACGCCTGGATCACGAAGGTCGGGGAGAGCACGGTGGCCACGGCGATCGTCTCGCCGAGCGCGCGGCCGAGGCCCAGCATCGAGGCGGAGATGATGCCGGAGCGGCCGAAGGGGAGCACCGACATGCGGATGACCTCCCAGCGCGTGGCGCCGAGGGCCAGGGCGGCCTCCTCGTGCATCTTCGGGACCTGGAGGAAGACCTCGCGGCTCACGTTGGTGATGATCGGCAGGATCATGATCGCGAGCAGGATGCCGACGGTCATGAGGGAGCGCGGGGCGCCGCCCTCGTACTCGAAGATGCCGGTCCAGCCGAAGTAGTCGTCGAGCCAGCTGTAGAGGCCGGTGAGGTTCGGGGCGACCACGAGGGCGCCCCACAGGCCGTACACGATCGAGGGCACGGCGGCCAGCAGGTCGATCACGAAGGCGATGGGGGCGGCCAGCCTGCGCGGCGCGTAGTGCGAGATGAACAGCGCGATGCCGATGGCCACGGGCACGGCGATGACGAGCGCGATGATCGAGCTCACGATGGTGCCGAAGACCAGGACGGCGATGCCGAAGTAGGGCTTGCCGTCGTGCAGGGAGCCCGCGGGGTCCCACTCGAAGGTGGTGAGGAAGTTGCCCTCGTTGTCCGCGAGCGCGATGGACGCGCGGTAGGCGAGGAAGGCCGCGACGGCGGCCATGATCAGCAGCAGCGCGATGCCGGAGCCCCGCGAGAGGGCGAGGAAGATCCGGTCACCGGGGCGGGTGGCGCCGCGTGCGGCGCGCTTCTGCTCGGTGGTCGTCGGCTTGGTGTCCTCGACGTGCGAGGGCGGGGGAGGCGTGTCGGTGGGTATGTCCATGGGGTTCTCCGGTCTGCGGAGCCGGCCGTGCGGCGGGCGCGGTCGGCTCCAGGCGGCGGTGCACCGGACGGCGCGGCCCGCCGGTCAGGCGGGCCGCGCGCAGGTTCAGCTCAGGCCCTTGACGGTCTCGCGGACCTTGGTGATGATCTCGGTCGGCATCGGCGCGTAGGACTCGTCCTTGAGCACGGACTGGCCGTCCTCGCTGGCGATGTAGTTCAGGAAGGACTTCGTGGTGGCGAGGGTGTCCTTGTTGTTGTTCTTCTCGCAGACGATCTCGTACGTGACCAGGATGATCGGGTACGCGCCCTCGGCCGTGGGCTTGTAGTTCAGCTCCATGGCCAGGTCCTTGCCCTTGCCGACGACCTTGGCCTCGGAGATGGCCTTGGAGGCGTTGTCGACGGTGGCCTTGACCGGCTCCTTGGCGTCCGTCTTGATGTCGACGGTCTTGATGCCTTCCTTGGCGTACGACAGCTCCATGTAGGAGATGGCGCCCTCGGTCTGCTTCACCTGCTGGGCGACGCCGGAGGAGCCGCTCGCGGACTGGCCGCCCTTGGCCGCCCAGATCTTCGCGGGCTCGTGCGGCCAGGCGGAGGGCGCGGCGCCCTTCAGGTACTTGGTGAAGTTGTCCGTGGTGCCGGACTCGTCGGAGCGGTGGAAGGCCTGGATCTTGGTGCCGGGGAGCTTGGCGTCCGGGTTGAGCTTCTTGATCGCCGCGTCGTCCCAGGTCTTGATCTTGTCGTTGAAGATGTCGGCGACGGTCTTGGCGTCCAGGGTCAGGCTGTCGACGCCCGGGACGTTGTAGCCGATCGCGATCGGGCCGCCGACCAGCGGCAGGTCGATGGCCTGGCTGTCCTTGCAGACCTTCTTCGACTTGGCGATCTCCTCGGGCTTCAGGGCCGAGTCGGAGCCCGCGAAGGCGGTCTGGCCCTGGAGGAAGGAGGTGATGCCGGCGCCGGAGCCGTCGGGCTTGTACTGCAGCTGCACGTCCTTGCAGGCCGCGCGGTACTGCTTGACCCAGGCGTCGATCGCGCCCTTCTGCGCGGACGAGCCGGAGGCCATGAGCTGGCCCTTGGCGCCCTCGCAGTCGATGTTGCTGTTGGCGGTGGTCTTCTTGCCGCCGTTGCTGCTGCCGTCGTCGTCCGAGCCGCACGCCGTGAGGGCCAGGGCGCCGGAGACGGCGAGAGCACCGAGGGTGAGGGCCCGCCGGTTCATGCGCTGAAGCTTCACTTTCGGGAGTTCCTTCCGGGAGCCGCCGGCCGTGTGGCTGGCCTGTCGTGGCGGCGTGCGAAGTGGTTCGGGTGGCCATGGTGGCCGGTGGTTCGAGCGCGCGGAGCGGAGGCGGTCTGGCGATCTCGCCGCGCTTCGCGTAAGGCCGAAATTAGGCAGAACAGGTGAAGCCGCCGATGGGCGTAAGTGAACGAGCGGTGAACCTACGCGGACTTTGTGGTGAGGTCACGGGCTGATTACATCGACAGGCGCGTGAAAGATTTGCCAGGCGCGCATGTGTCGGCGCACGCGGGGTAGTGCGTGCCCCTGCTGAGGACGGAGCCGCAGGTGGCTGCGGGGTCAGGGCGCCCCGGGGGTGTACGGGGCCGCCAGGAAGGCGTCGAGGAGCTCGCGGTCGCGGAGCTGGGTGAGGCGGGCGCGGGCCTCGTGCGGCACCAGCCAGCGGATGCGGTCGACCTCGCGGCCGGGCCGGAAATGGCCGTCAGCGGCCTCGGCGGACCAGTAGTCGACGCACTTGGGGCGGCCGCCCACGGTGTAGTGGGCCGAGGGCAGCGGCGGGCCGGGCACGCAGCGGTGGCCCGTCTCCTCCTCGACCTCGCGCAGGGCGCAGGCGAGCGGGGTCTCGCCGGGCTTGAGCTTGCCCTTCGGATGGGACCAGTCGTCGTACTTGGGCCGGTGGACCAGGCAGATCTCCAGGCCCTCCGGGACGGTGCGGCGGCGCCACAGGACGCAGCCCGCCGCCCTGATCGGCTCCGGCGTCGGCAGTGCTGTCACGGGGCGCCCTCCCTCAGGTCGTCACGGTGCCGTGACCGCCTCCCGCAGCCACGCCTGCTGGAACGCGAACCTCGCCGCCTCCACCTCGTGGCGCTGGTCGGCGTGCAGGACGCCGAGCGCGTACGCCGTGGCCGGGGCGATGCGGGGGGTGCGCGCCGCCGAGGCCGCCGCGGCGGCGGCCTCGGCCGCCTCGCGGTGGCGGTTCAGGGCCGCGCCCGCCGCGGTGAGCCGGGCGTCCGGCGGGGCGTCGCCGAGGAGGACCTCCTGGGCGTAGCGGTGCAGTCGCAGCAGGGAGCGGACCTTCAGCCAGGGGGCGTCCTGGGCCTCCGGGGCCGTGTCCGCGGCCAGGCCGTGGACGAGGGCCTCGGCGTTGTACGGGTGGCCCGCGCGCAGCAGCGGCAGCGCGGCCACCGCCTCCATGAGGTGGCCCTCGGCCAGGGCGGCCAGGGGCTTCAGATCCGTGTCCGGGGCCGGGCGCAGGGGCACGTCGCTGGCCATGACGGCGACGCTGTCGGCGACGGCGTGGAAGCGGGACGAGCCGAAGGCCTGGAGCGCGGCGGAGTGGGCCCGGGTGCGGGCCAGGGTCAGCTGCCGCTCCAGGAGGGCGGCGGCCTTGGCGGCGCCCACGGCCAGCTGGCCCGCGGGCTTCCTGGTGCCCTGTCTGGCCCGCGCCTCGCCGGTGCGGGGCGCCGGGGGCTGGGCCCACCCGTCCCCGAGCTCTCGGCTCCGCTGGAACGGGGGATCCCCCGCTCGTCCGGCCGGGCGGGTGCCCGCGGCCGGGGCGGCGGGCACGGCCGGGGCCGGGGTCGACAGGCGGTGGAGCGCGCCCAGGAGCCGGTCCAGGCGGGCCGCGTAGGCGTGCTCGCGCGCCAGCGTGCCCGAGAGCCAGGCCAGCTCCGGCCGGAGCGCTTCCGTCCACTCCTGGTCCAGGAGGGGCCGGAACGTGTGCAGCGTGGCGCCGACGCGGCGCGCGGCGCCCCGGAGCGAGCGGGCCGCGGCGAGCGACTCCTCGGCCCCCTGTGCGTCCGTGGAGGACTCGCGGTGCAGCCGCAGCGAGCGGAGGAACTCGGTCGCCTGGTCCTGCAGGTAGACCGACAGGGCCTCGCCCGCCGTCATCTCATGGTGTTGCTGTGCCACGCCGGCGCCTCCGGGCGTCTATGAGCATCTCCTGTACGTTCCGCAGGGGCTGGCCTTCCGGATCCGTGGCGTGCCGCGTCCAGTTGCCGTCCGCCCCCAGGTGCCACGAGGCCGTGGTGTCCGACATGCCGGTTTCGAGCAGCCGGTTGAGGGTGGCCCGGTGGGCCGGGGCCATGACCCTCACCATCGCCTCGATGCGGCGGTCGAGATTGCGGTGCATCATGTCGGCGCTGCCGAACCACACCTCCGGTTCGCCGCCGTTGCCGAAGGCGAAGACCCGGGAGTGCTCCAGGAAGCGGCCGAGCACGGAGCGCACGCGTATGTTCTCGGAAAGCCCCGCGACGCCCGGCCGCACCGCACAGATGCCGCGCACCCACACGTCGACGGTGACGCCCGCCTGCGAGGCGCGGTACAGCGCGTCGATGACGGCCTCGTCGACGATCGAGTTGACCTTGATGCGGACGTAGGCGGGGCGGCCCGCGCGGTGGTGCTGGACCTCGCGGTTGATGCGGGTGATCAGGCCGTCGCGCAGCGAGCGCGGGGCCACGAGAAGGCGGCGGTAGGTCTCGCGGCGCGAGTAGCCCGAGAGCCGGTTGAACAGGTCCGAGAGGTCCGCGCCGACTTCCTGGTTGGCCGTGAGCAGGCCCAGGTCCTCGTACAGACGGGCGGTCTTGGGGTGGTAGTTGCCGGTGCCCACGTGCGAGTAGCGCACCAGCTGGTCGCCCTCCTGGCGGACGACGAGCGACAGCTTGCAGTGGGTCTTCAGGCCGACCAGGCCGTAGACGACGTGGCAGCCCGCCTCCTCCAGCTTGCGGGCCCACTTGATGTTGGCCTGCTCGTCGAAGCGGGCCTTGATCTCGACCAGGACGAGGACCTGCTTGCCGGACTCGGCGGCGTCGATGAGCGCGTCCACTATCGGCGAGTCGCCGGAGGTGCGGTACAGGGTCTGCTTGATGGCGAGCACGTTCTCGTCGGCGGCGGCCTGTTCCAGGAAGGCCTGCACGGACGTGGAGAACGAGTCGTAGGGGTGGTGCAGGAGCACGTCGTGGCCGCCGCGCAGCGCGGCGAAGATGTCGGGCGCGGACGCCGACTCGACCTCGGCGAGGTCCCGGTGGGTGCCCGCGACGAACTTGGGGTACTTCAGCTCGGGCCGGTCCAGGCCCGCGATGGCGAACAGGCCGGTGAGGTCGAGCGGGCCCGGCAGCGGATACACCTCGGCCTCGCTGATCTTCAGCTCGCGCACGAGCAGGTCGAGGACGTCCTTGTCGATGGACTCCTCCACCTCCAGGCGCACCGGCGGCCCGAAGCGGCGCCGCATGAGCTCCTTCTCCAGGGCCTGGAGCAGGTTCTCCGCGTCGTCCTCCTCCACCTCCAGGTCCTCGTTCCGGGTGAGCCGGAACATGTGGTGCTCCCGGATGTTCATCCCCGGGAACAGCTCCTGGAGGTGCTTGGGCGCGGCGATGACGTCCTCGATGGGGACGTACCGCTGCGGGGAGGCCTCCAGGAAGCGGGACAGGAGCGGCGGGACCTTGACGCGGGCGAAGTGCTCGTGGCCGCTGACCGGGTTCTCGATGACCACGGCGAGGTTCAGGGACAGGCCCGAGATGTACGGGAAGGGGTGCGCGGGGTCCACGGCCAGGGGGGTGAGCACCGGGAAGATGCGCTGCATGAACAGCGTGTAGAGCCGGGACTGCTCCTTGTCGGTGAGCTCGTGCCAGCGCACCACGTGGATGCCCTCGTCGGCGAGGGCGGGGGCGACCTCTTCCTGGTAGCAGGCGGCGTGCCGGGCCATGAGCTCGCGGGAGCGGTTCCAGATCAGCTCCAGGACCTCGCGGGGCTGGAGGCCGGAGGCCGAACGGGTGGCGACGCCGGTCGCGATGCGGCGCTTGAGGCCCGCGACCCGCACCATGAAGAACTCGTCCAGGTTCGAGGCGAAGATCGCCAGGAAGTTCGCCCGCTCCAGGAGCGGCGTGGTGGGGTCCTCGGCGAGCTCCAGGACGCGTTCGTTGAAGGCGAGCCAGCTGCGCTCCCGGTCCAGGAAGCGGCCCTGCGGCAGGGCGGCGCCGCCGTGGCCCGCCTGGGCGTCCTCGTCGTACGCGTCCAGGTCGGCGTCGAGGTCCGGATCGAGGTCGGAGACGGCGGCCGCGACCGTGTGCGGCCGGTGCGCGGCGAGGGCGCCGACGGAGGGCTGGGCGTGCCGGACGCCGTCGGCGTCGGGGCTCGTGACTTCGGTCTGCGCGGTGGGCTCGCTCATGGTCTTATTCTTCCGCGCGACACCCCCGGTGGGCGCGCCGGAGAGCGCGGGCGCGGGACGGACCCGGCCGTTGTGGCGCGCGCGGTCCTGCGCCGGTTCGGGCGCGGTGGGGGGCTGCATTGCCTGAGCGTCGCAAGCCTGTCTGAATCATTGGTTACGCCGACATGACGCCTGGGAGTGCGCATGGGGACTCCCAGGCGTCCACACGGCGCCCGCGGTCAGGGCGTCCGCCGCCGCAGGGGCCGCCAAGTGACGCCGACCGCCGCGGTGTTGCGCGCGGCCGGGGCTACGACTCCGTGCGGTACATCAGGTCCGTCTCGTGGGTGCTGAAGCCGAGGCGCTCGTAGACGTTCACCGCCGCCTTGTTGTCGGCGTCCACGTAGAGCATCGCCGTGGGCAGGCCCGCGACGGCCAGGTGGCGCAGGCCGATGGTGGTGAGGGCCTTGCCGAGGCCGCCGCCCTGGGCGCCCGGCCGCACCCCGAGGACGTAGACCTCGCCGAGCCGCTCCGCCGCGTGGGTCTTCGTCCAGTGGAAGCCGATCAGTTCGGCACCGGCACCGGCGTCCGCACCGGCATGGGCCCCGGCGTCCGCACCGGCACCGGCGTCCGTGACGCGCTCGGCGAGGAAGAACCCGGCCGGGTCGAACCACGGCTCCGCCTTGCGGTCGTCGAGGTCCCGCTGCGTCAGGGAGCCCTGCTCCGGGTGGTGCGCGAAGGCCTCCGCGTTCACCGCGAGCCACGCCGCGTCGTCCGTACCGGGGACGAAGGTCCGCACGCGCACGCCCTCGGGCAGCGTCGGCTCGGCGAGGTCCAGGCCGTCGAGGGAGCGCCGCATCTGGCGCAGCTCGCGGAACAGGGTCAGGCCGAGCACCTGCGCGAGGTGCCGGGCCGCGGAGTGCCCGCCGTGCGCCCACACCCGCAGCCGCCTGCCGGACTCCGCGAGCAGCGCGGTGCCCAGCGCCCGCCCGTGCCCGTGGCCGCGCCGCGCCGGGTGCACCACGAGCTCGGCGGCCGGGGCCTCCACCGGGTCGGTGTCCTCCAGCTGTGCGTAGCCCACGAGTTCGCCGTCGACCGTCAGGAGCAGGTGCCGCACGCCCTCCCGGGCACCCCCGCGCAGCTGCAGCCGCCCCTGCTCGGACACGGCCTGCTGCCCGTCGGTGCGCGCGGCGTCCGCGAGGAGCGCGAGCACGGCGGCGGCCTGATCGTCCGTGAGCACGTCGTACGCGTCGATCTGGCGGAGGGTGGCGGGGGTCCTGGCGGGCGTCTCGTCTGTCATGGGTCCGAGGGTAAGTCGAAGGGCAGCGGCGGCACGACAGCGCCTGGGCGACGGTGAATGGCTATCAGGCTGTAACCACCGGGACTCTGTTGCGCTACGCGCGTTGACCATAGGCTTCCGCACGGCCCCAGTCGTCCACACCACCCCAGGGGAACACGTGTCAGCCACATCCCAGCCACGCAGGCAACGGCGCAGAACCGCCCGGGTGCTCGCCCTCACGGCGGGCCTCGCCACCGTCGGCGCGCTCGCCGCCGCGCTGCCCGCCGCCGCGGGCCAGGAGCAGGGTCAGGACCGGATGGCGGCCGCGGGTCACCACGGCCCGAAGCGCACGGTCGATGTGCAGCTGCTCTCCTTCAACGACTTCCACGGCAACCTCCAGGCGCCCGCCGGCTCCTCGGGCCAGGTCACCGAGAAGCAGCCGGACGGCACGGAGAAGAAGATCGACGCGGGCGGCGCCGAGTATCTGGCGACCTCCCTGCGCACGGCCCGCGAGGGCCACCCGTACTCGATCACCGCGGCGGCCGGTGACCTCATAGGCGCGAGCCCGCTGCTCTCCGGGCTCTTCCACGACGAGCCCAGCGTCGAGGCCCTGAACAAGATGGACCTCGACGTCTCCAGCGTCGGCAACCACGAGTTCGACGAGGGCGCCGAGGAACTGGCCCGCATCCAGAACGGCGGCTGTCACCCCAAGGACGGCTGCTACGAGAAGGACGAGCGCGGCAGGGCCAAGAAGTTCAAGGGCGCCGACTTCCCCTACCTCACGGCGAACGTGACGAAGGAGAAGACCGGCAAGTCCCTCCTCAAGCCCTACTTCGTGTGGAAGCACAAGGGCGTGAAGATCGGCTTCATCGGTCTGACCCTGGAGGGCACCCCCGACATCGTCTCGGCCGACGGCATCAAGGGCCTGAAGTTCCACGACGAGGTCGAGACGATCAACAAGTACGCGAAGGTCCTCGACAAGCAGGGCGTGAAGTCGATCGTCACGCTCATCCACGAGGGCGGCTCCCCGGCCAGCCAGGCCTACAACTACGACTGCGACTCGCCGGGCCCGGGCGACGGCATCTCAGGCCCGATCGCCGCGATCGCCAAGAACGCCTCGCCCAAGGTCGACGCGTTCGTCACCGGCCACACGCACCAGGCGTACGTCTGCACCATCCCCGACCCGGCGGGCAAGCCGCGCATGGTCACGTCGGCGTCCTCGTACGGCAAGCTCTACACCGACACCACGCTGACGTACGACCGCAAGACCAAGGACATCGTGCGCACCGGCGTGAAGTCCGCCAACCACGTGGTCAGCCGCACGCAGCCCAAGGCCGCCGACATGACGCGCCTGATCGACCGCTGGAACGAGCTGGCCGCGCCCATCGCCAACAGGCCCGTGGGCTACATCTCCGGCGACATCCCCGGCCGCGGCGCCGGTACGCCCGAGTCGCCGCTCGGCGACCTCATCGCCGACGCGCAGCTCGCGCACGCCAGGTCCCTGGACCCGAAGGCCGCCGTGGCCCTGATGAACCCGGGCGGCATCCGCTCCGACCTCGTCCACAAGGCGAGCGGCAGTGAGGGCGACGGCGTCGTGACGTACGGCGAGGCGTTCACCGTGCAGCCCTTCGCCAACACCGTGAACCTCGTCGACCTCACCGGCGCGCAGCTCCTGACCGCCCTGCGCCAGCAGGTCAGCGGCCCGAACGAGGCCTCCCCGAAGATCCTCCAGATCTCCGAGGGGCTCACGTACACGCTGGACATGACGAAGACGGGCGCGGACCGGATCGTCACCGGCTCGGTGAAACTGAACGGCGCGCCGCTGGACGCGAGCGCCACCTACCGCGTCGCCCTGAACTCCTTCCTCGCGGGCGGCGGCGACGGCTTCGCCGAGCTGGGCAAGGGCACGAAGCCGCTGGTCGGCGCGGACGACCTGAAGGCGCTCAACGACTACTTCGCCGCGAACTCCTCGGCGGCCAAGCCGATCGCGCCGCCGAAGGCGGACCGGATCACGGTCGTGAAGTAGCGCCCGCGCGATAGCGGCTGTGAAGTAGCTCTCCGGAGCAAAGCTTGGGGTGGGGTGTGAACGTATGGTGAGATCGAGCGATGCGTTCCCCCCACCGCATGGTCACAACAACCGATAGCAATTCCCCCCAACCCCCCATATCCGAGGCCGCGTCCCGGCCGAATCCGTACGACGAGCTGGCCGAGCTCGCGCCGCATCCGCTGGACGACTTCCTCGCGGAGGACGGCGGACCCGCCGAGGACGAGCCCTGGTCGCCCCCCAACCACCGGCGCGGCAGCCGTCGCCGTCGCAACCGGTTCGCCGGGCTTCCGTTCCTCGCCAAGACCCTCGTCGCGCTCGCCGTCGGCGCCGCCTTCCTCGTCCTCGCCGACCGCTGGGCGCTGCTGTACGCCGAACACGAGGCCGCGGACAAGCTGAAGGACCAGCTCAACCTCAGCGCGGCGCCCGAGGTCGACATCGAGGGCTTCCCCTTCCTCACCCAGGTCCTCGACCAGCGCCTCGACCAGGTCGAGGTCACCGTCCCCGACGTCGCCGCCGACCGCGTCTCGCTCGCGAAGGTCTCCGCGACCGCGACGGACGTGACCCTCAAGGGCGACGGGCCCACCTCCCTCACCGGTGCCGTCATCGACAAGATGCACGGCGAGGTGCTGCTCTCCTTCGACGACATGAACCGTGAACTCGGCGCCTCGCAGGTCACGTTCACCGGGCACGGCCGCGACCAGGTCCTCGCGCGCGGCACCCTGCCCGTCGCCGGGCACGACGTGAAGGTGCGCGCCGACGCCCACATCGAGCGCGTCGGGGTGCGCGGCGTGGCCACGGACATCGACCGGATGCGGCTCGACATCGGCGACCTGGCGACGTACCGGCCCGGGGCGCGGCCCTCCGAGGGGCTGCATCTGAGCCGGAAGTCCGCGGCCCGGGTGGCCGACGAGTCGGGCCGGGCCAAGGCGCTCCTCGCGGTGCCCACGATCGCCCACCGCCTCGGGCTTCCCGACGCGGTGGTGCGCGAGGCGCTGCGCAGCGACGCCAAGCTGAACGACCTGACCGGGTCGCCGCGGTTCGTCGACGACGTGATGCGCCTGAACCTCCTGGACGTGGCCATGGAGCACCCCGAGCTGCTCCGGCGCCTCGGCCTCGACCCCGCCCTCCTCAAGGGCCTCGACGGCCTCACCCGGCCCGTCCTCGTCGACCGTCTGTCGCTCGCCTTCCAGCTGCCGGAGCTGCCGGGGCAGGGGGCGGTGGGGCTGCGCGACGTGACGGTGCGCCGGGACGGGATCAGGGCGGAGGTGGAGGGCTACGGCATCGGCTTCGGTTAGCCCTGGTGCGAGGGCTGGGCGGTGGCTCGGCCCAGGGTGAGCGCGGGCCCCGGGAAGGCCGCCCGGAGCTTGCGGTCGTGGCTGACCACGACCACCGTGCCCGGGTACGCCGCGAGCGCCGCCTCCAGCTCCTCCACCAGGGCCGGGGCCAGGTGGTTCGTCGGCTCGTCGAGCAGCAGCAGGTCGTACGGCTCGCTGACCAGGCGGGCCAGTTCGAGCCGCCGCCGCTGCCCGGTGGACAGGTCGCGCACGGGCTGGGCCAGGTCCCGCTCCCGGAAGAGGCCGAGCGCGAGCAGTTCGTCGGCGCGGCCGGCGCCGAACGCGTCGAGCACCGAGCGGGTCTCGCCGAGCCGGGCCAGCGGCTCCTCGACCTGTCGCAGCAGCCCGGCCCGCGCGGGCCTGCGCACCGTGGCGCCCGGCTCGGGCTCGAGGTCGCCCGCGAGCACGCGCAGGAGCGTGGACTTGCCCGCGCCGTTGGGCCCGGTGACCAGCAGGCGCCCGCCCGCGGGGACGTGCAGGGAGCCGAGCGCGAGCCGCCCCGGCACGCGTACGTCGGCGAGCTCGACGGCGCGGTCCGCGGCCCCGGCGATGGCCGCCGTGAACCGCAGGGGCTCGGCCGGGCGGGGCGCGGGGTGCGCGGCGAGCCGCGCGAGGCGTTCGCGCGCGTCGCGGATGCGGCTCATCGCGCCGTGCGCCCGCGACCGGGCGCGGAAGGCCCCCGCGCCGCTGAACGCCGCCGGTGCCTTGCGCGGGATCGCGTCGAGCCGCCCGATGTGGGAGTCGGCGAGGCGCGACTGGCGGGCCACCTCCGCGCGCCACTCCTCGTACTCCCGCTCCTGCCGGGCCCGTTCGGCGGCCTTGGCGGTCAGATGGCCCGCGTAGCCGTTGCCGTAGCGGCGTACGGAACGTGTCTCATGGTCGACCTCCAGGATGGTGTCGGTGACGCGGTCGAGGAACGTCCGGTCGTGGGTGACGGCGACGAGCGTGCCCCGGTGGGCGCGCAGCCGCTCCTCCAGCCAGGCGACGGCCTCGTCGTCGAGGTCGTTGGTGGGCTCGTCGAGCAGCAGCAGCTCGGGTGCCGCGGCGAGCGTGGCGGCCAGGGCGAGACGGGAGCGCTGCCCGCCGGAGAGCGTGCCGAGCCGCCGCGCGCGGTCCAGGGCGGTGTGCTCGCCCAGGTGCCGCAGGGTGACGTCGACGCGCCGGTCCGCGCCGTGGCCGCCGCGGGCCTCGAACTCCTCGACGAGCGCTGCGTACTCCTCGTACGAGGACGGTGCGCGCTCGTCGAGCCGGGCCCCGGCGGCCTCGATGCGCCGCTCCAGGGAGCGCAGTTCGGCCAGGGCGAGGTCGACGGCGTCGCCGACGCGGGCCGAGCCCGGCAGGTCGAGGGTCTGCGCGAGGTGACCGACGCCGCCCGGCGCGAGAACGGTCACCGTGCCGTTGTCCGGCCGTTCGACTCCGGCGAGCAGCCGGAGGAGGGTGGACTTGCCGGAGCCGTTGTCCCCGATGACCCCGGCCTTCTCGCCCGGCCGGACGCTGAAGGAGACGCGGTCGAGCACCACGTGGTCCGCATGGCGCTTGGTGACGTCGGTGAGCGTGAGCTGCGAGGCGGCGGTGCGGGCGGCGGGTCCTGCGGGTGCACGGAACAAATGAGGCTTCTTTCGTGGACGACAGATCGAGGGCCGAGCAAGAACTAAGACGATACGTCCCGTCTCGACAACGATCCCACCCTAACGCCCGCGCGGCGCTAGGGCAAGACGTAGCGTCTCGTCAGAATGTCCGTGCGGGCGTCAGGGCGCGGCAGGCGGGGGCGTGGGCGCGCCGGGGAGCGTGATGGTCGCCACCGTGCCCGTGGTGGGCGCCGGGCCCAGGGTCACCTCGCCGCCCGCCTGGCGGACCGTGCGGGCCACGATGGACAGGCCGAGGCCGGAGCCGGGCAGGCTGCGGGCGGTGGGGGAGCGCCAGAAGCGGTCGAAGACGTAGGGCAGTTCGTCCGGCGGAATGCCGGGGCCGTGGTCCCGCACGGTCAGGACGCCCTGCTTCAGGGCGACCTCGATGGCCGTGCCCGCGGGGCCGAACTTCACCGCGTTGTCCAGGACGTTCACGATGGCCCGCTCCAGGGCGGGCGGCTCCGCGCGGACGTACCACGGCGTGAGGTCCGCCTCGAAGGCCAGCTCCGGGCCGCGCAGCCGGGCCCGCCGCAACGCCGTGTCCACGACCTCGTGCAGGGCGACGACCTGCACCTTGCTCTCGCCCGCCGCGTCCGGGCGCGACAGCTCCTGGAGGTCGCCGATGAGCGAGGCGAGCTCCGTCATCTGCGCCGTCACCGACGCGAGCAGCGCCTTGCGGTCGTCGGGCGGGATGGCGCGGCCGGTCTCCTCGCTGCGGGCCAGGAGCTCGATGTTCGTACGCAGCGACGTGAGCGGCGTGCGCAGCTCGTGCCCCGCGTCGGCGATCAGCTGCTGCTGGAGGTCGCGGGAGGACGCGAGGGCCGACGTCATCGCGTTGAACGACCGGGAGAGCCGGGCGATCTCGTCGTCGCTGGCCCCGTCCGTCGGGATGCGCAGACCCAGGTCCTCGGTACGGGCCACGTGCTCCACGGCGGCCGTCAGCTCGTCCACCGGACGCAGGCCGGTACGCGCGACCCACAGCCCCGCGGCACCCGCACCGACGACGCCCACGCCCGCCACCAGGGACAGCACGAGCACGAGGTTGCTCAGGGTGTCCTGGACCTCGTTGAGGGGGCGGGCGATGGAGACCGCCAGGGGCTGTCCGGGCATCGGGTAGGTGTAGACGCGGTACTTCTTGCCGTCCGAGGTGGTGGCGTCGTGGAAGGACTCGTCACGCTCGCGCAGCGCGACCTGGGTGTCCGACTTCTTGAGCTCCAGCGTGATGCTCGGCCGGCCCAGGACGATGCAGCCGTTGCCGTCCTGGTCGACGACCTGGATGATCTGCTGGTACAGGTCCGGAGAGTTGGGCCGTCCGATGGTCGCCCGCCCGCACCGTCCGGTGTTGTTGTCGATCAGGGAGCGCACCGAGTCGTCGAGCGAGGTGCTGCGGCGCTCGCTCAACGCGTCGTCCAGCGAGCTGACCAGCACGTTGCGCACGACGAACCAGCACGCCACCGCCGCCGCGGCGACCGCGAGCGCCACCGCCGCCGTCACGAGCAGCGCGAGCCGCGAGCGCAGCGGCAGCGCCTTCAGCCGCCTCGCCAGGCCCCTCACTCGCGGCCGCCGGTCCCCGCGCCGTCCGCGCGCAGTACGTACCCCACGCCCCGCACCGTGTGCACCAGGCGCGGCTCGCCGCCGCCCTCGGTCTTGCGGCGCAGGTACATGACGTACACGTCGAGGGAGTTGGACGACGGCTCGAAGTCGAAGCCCCACACCGCCTTCAGGATCTGCTCCCGGGTGAGCACCTGGCGGGGGTGCGCGAGGAACATCTCCAGGAGCGTGAACTCCGTGCGGGTCAGCTCCACGGTGCGCGCGCCGCGCGTCACCTCGCGCGTGGCGAGGTCCATCCGCAGATCGGCGAAGGAGAGGACGTCGCTCTCCGTCGCCTGCCCGGCCGCGGCCGCGTACGAGCTGCGCCGCAGCAGGGCGCGGATGCGGGCGAAGAGCTCGTCCAGCTCGAAGGGCTTGACCAGGTAGTCGTCCGCCCCGGCGTCCAGGCCGGAGACGCGGTCGCCGACCGTGTCGCGGGCGGTGAGCATCAGGATCGGCGTGGTGGAGCCGGTGGCGCGGAGCCTGCGGGCGGCCGTCAGGCCGTCCATGCGGGGCATCTGGATGTCGAGCACGACGAGGTCGGGGCGGTACGCGGCCGCCTTCTCCAGGGCGTCGGCTCCGTCCACGGCGACCTCGGTGCCGTAGCCCTCGAAGGCGAGGCTGCGCTGGAGCGCCTCGCGTACGGCGGGCTCGTCGTCCACGATCAGGATCCGCTGCGGGTCGCCTTCGGCGGGGCTCATGGGTGTTCGTCTTCCTCGGGGTGTACGGGGCGGTCGGGGCCGGTATCAGCGTCGCACGGCCCGCGCGGGCAGCGCCCCGGACCCGCCCCTTCCCGCTTCCTGGGGGCTCCGCCCCCAGACCCCCGCTCCTCAAACGCCGGAGGGGCTGGAATACAGCGCCGTTGTCGGGGGTCCAAGGGGGCGGAGCCCCCTTGTTCGGGAAGGGGCGGGTCAGGGGCGCTGCCCGCGAGGGCTCAGCCGTCCGCCCCGGACCGCAGCTTCGCCAGGTCCGCCTTCACCGTGTTGACGGGAATGGCGAAGCCGAGCCCGACGCTGCCGGAGCCACCGGAACCACCGGCCCCACCGCTGCCCGAACTGGGCGCGTACATCGCGGAGTTGATCCCGATGATGTTCCCGTTCATGTCGATGAGGGCACCCCCCGAGTTCCCGGGGTTGAGCGAGGCGTCGGTCTGCAGCGCCTTGTACGTCGTCTTCGACGACCCCGTGTCGCCGTTGAACTCCTGGCCGCCGAACTCGAAGGGCCAGCCCTCGCCGGGCCCCTGCTGCTCCTGGCCGCCGCCCTTGCCGGGGTCCGCGGACACGGTCACGTCCCGGTCGAGCGCGGAGACGATGCCGCTGGTGACGGTCCCGGTCAGCCCCTCGGGCGAGCCGATCGCGACGACCTCGTCGCCGACCTGCACCTTGTCGGAGTCGCCGAGGCTCGCGGCCTTCAGGCCCGAGGCGCCCTCCAGCTTGATGAGCGCGAGGTCCTTCTTGCTGTCGGTGCCCACCGTCTTGGCCCGGTACGTCTTGCCGTCGCTGGTCCGCACGGTGATCGAGGTGGCGCCGGAGACGACGTGGTTGTTGGTGATGATCTCGCCGTCGGAGGTGATGATCACGCCGGAGCCGGTGGACTTGCCCGCGTTGCCGCTGGCGTTGATCTCGACGGTGCTCGGCGTCACGGCGGCGGCGACGCCGGAGACGCTGCCCTTGCTGCCCGCGGAGACGCTGGTGCCGTTGATGTTCTTCGCGCCGGTGCCGCCGTTGTCGCCGGTGAGGGTCTGGACGGCGTAGGCGGTGCCGCCGCCGACGGCCGCGGCGGCGAGGGCGACCGCGGCGAGCAGGGCGGCGGGCCCCTTGGCGCGGCGCCGGTGCGCGGCCGCGGGCGGCCCGGCGGGCTCCGGCTCGTAGGCGGGCGGGGGCGGGTACGCGCCCTGCGTACCGCCGTGGTGCCCAGGGGAGGCCTGCTCCTGGTGGTACTCGCCGCTGTGGCGGAAGCTCTCGGTCATGCACCTGAGCATCACGGCCGTAGATGAGAGCCCTCTGAGCACGTCCTGAGAAGCCCGGCAGAACCCCGTTTGCCCGACATAAAGGCCGCGCGCCCGATGGGGGCGCGGGCCGGGCGTCACAGGTCGCGGTTGCGCTCGTCGCTCGCGAAGAAGAAGCCGAAGGCCGCGCTGGCCAGGGCCACCACGGGGGTGAAGACGAGGCTCATCTCGCGGTAGTTGTCGGCCTTGAAGTGCGTCCAGTGGCCGAAGACCAGGGCGAGGCTGGGGACCACCGCCAGGACGCAGACGAGCCAGAAGAGCCCCAGGGCGAGCACGCGCCGGGTCTCGTTCATGTGCCGCTGTTTGCTGATCTTGAGCCAGTGCTCGGTGTCGAGGCCGGCCGGGGAGGGCGGCAGGTCCTCGACGAGGGCGGGCGGCGCGGCTTCGGGGGCGGGGGCGGTGCCGGTGCCGCCGGGCTGGACGTGGTCGCGCAGGAAGCCGAGGTCGAGCCCGTCCGGGGAGGGCGGCTCGGTCTCGGTCAGGTCGTCACCGGGTCCGGTCGTCACGGCACCCTCCCGCCTCCGGTGTGCGGGGGAGCGGCTCCGGCGGTAACTCGGGGGCGCGGGAAGGCGGCTCCGGCGGTGACTCCGGGGTGCGGGGGAGCGGCGGTCCCGGCCGCCACGTCGGTGCGTCCGTCAACGGTTGCTCGTCCTCCAGGTCGGCAGCGGCGCCGGCGGCGGGGTCCACCGCCGGCACCGCCCGCCGTCTCGTTACTCGTGTACGGGGCACCCCTGCTCCCCGGCACAGCAGGGTTCCACCGGGAGGGGAGGGCCGATGCGGCAGATCTCGCCGTCCGGCAGGGGCGGTTCATCCTCGCGTAGGAGCACTTCGCCCGCGAGGCCGGGGTCTTCGTCGTCGGCCTCGATGAACTCCCCGAAGGGCATGGGGAGTTCGGGCACCTCGGTGAGCTGCTGCTCGTTGTGCCATTCGCGGTAGGGCGTAAGGTGGCCCACCTTCGTCGCGCAGCAGAACTGCACGGTCGCTTGCCGGGCCTGCCTGCGCGCCCCGTGCGCAGGTGTCGGCTCATTCATCCCGTGGTGCCCCCTCCGGTGATCGCCCTGTGGGCGAGGGGGCCGTGCCACAGCTCAGGACCCCCAAGCTTCACCTGAGCGAGGTTACCACACTGCATGTGATCTTTTTCAACATTCGAAGCACATCTGATGTGGATTTGATACACGCTAGGAGTGTACTCAACGCGCATCGGGTACGGATTTGCTTGACACGAGGTGTGCGGGAGGGCACCATGGATTGCACACGTTCCGACGAGCACGGCTGGGAGGAGCAAGCCATGGGTCGTTTGACCGGTCGGTTACCGACCTCATGAGACCCGGCTCGTGCACCGGCGGATCCGCCGGTGTCGGCGCGCGCTGACCTGGGTTTCTGGCGCAGGGGGATGCGCCGGCGCAGACCCGTGAGAGGGAGCGCCCACATCTGCGGCACCGGGGTTGCGCCGGATGCTTGCGATCGCTCGGGGAGCATTCAGGGAAGGCCCTGGACGGAGCTGCCCGGCGTCCGCGTGTCCGGAGCTCCGTGACATCTGCCTACTGAGGTTCTGAGGGGAACTGGCATGCCTGCTGAAAACACGACCGAGACGCCCACCACGGGGGCAGACACTCAAATCACCCGCCTCAGCGTGAACATCAACGCGGAGACAGCGGCCAAGCTCCGCTGGTACAAGGAGCAGAAGGGCATCTCGATCACCGAGACCATCCGCCGAGCCGTGGCGCTCCTTGATCTCGTGGAGCGGGAGTCGGCAGGCGGCAATGAGGTCCTGCTCAAGTCCCGTGACGGCAAGTCGGTCCGCCAGCTCTGGCTGGTCTGACCCGCGATCCCGGCGCCCGCTCCCCTGACCGGCCACCCACCCGTGGCCGCGGCCGGGCTCCGGTCAGCCGTCGCAGCCGCAGGAGCGGCGCACCACCAGGCGCGACGGGAAGACCTTCAGCCGCTCCCGCCGCGATCCCGCGACCCGCAGCCCGTCGTCGAGGACCAGATCGACGGCCGCGCGGGCCATCGCGGGACGGTCGGAGGCGACCGTCGTGAGGGGCGGATCGGTGAGCGCCGCCTCCTTCACGTCGTCGAATCCGGCGACGGCCAGCTCTCCGGGTACGTCGATCCGCAGCTCGCGCGCGGCCCGCAGGACGCCGATGGCCTGGTCGTCGGTGGAGCAGAAGATCGCGGTGGGGCGGTCGGGACCGCCCAGGAAGCCAAGCGCCAGCTGGTACGCGTCGTAGCGGTTGTACGGCGCTTCGAAGAGGCGGCCCTCGGTCGGCCGGCCCGCCTCGCGCATCGCCCGTCGCCAGCCCTCGACGTGGTCGGAGACCGGGTCGCCGACCGTGGGCGTCGCCGCCGTGCCGCCCACGCAGGCCACGTACTCGTGTCCGTGCTCCAGGAGGTGCCGGGTGGCGAGCTGGGCACCGCCCACGTCATCCGTGACCACGGCCACGTCGTCGATGGCCTCGGGCCGCTCGTGCAGCAGGACCACGCGCGCGTCCCACGCGTCGATCTCGGCCGCCGCCTGGTCCGTCAGACCGTGGCTGACCAGGATCAGACCGGAGACCCGCATGCCGAGGAAGGCCCGCAGATAGTGGGTCTCGCGCTCTTCCACGTAGTCGGAGTTGCCGACCAGGACCATCTTTCCGCGCTCGGACGCCGCCTGCTCCACCGCGTGCGTCATCTCCGCGAAGAACGGCTGGCGCGCGTCCGGCACGATCATGCCTATGAGGTCCGTGCGGCGGGACGCCATGGCCTGGGCGACCCGGTCCGGGCGGTAGCCCAGCTCCTTGATCGCGGCGAGGACACGCTCGCGCGTGGCCGGGGCGACCGGCCGGGGTCCGTTGTTGATGACGTAGCTCACGACCGCGGTCGAAGTACCCGCCAGTCGCGCCACATCGTCCCGCGTCACCTTGGCCACGCGCGCAGTCTACGCGGATGGAGTCAGCCCTGAGCAGGGCGTGCGGCCGCTTCCTCGGGCGTCCGGGACACGGCCGCGGACGGCTGCCGTGACGAAGCGGACGAAGGGGGCGTCCGCTTGCTCTCGGTCTTCTCGGCCTTCTCCGCCCGCTCCGGCTTCTCCGGGACGACGAATCGGTAGCCCACGTTGCGCACGGTGCCGATGAGCGACTCGTGCTCGACGCCGAGCTTCGCCCGCAGCCGGCGTACGTGCACGTCGACCGTGCGGGTGCCGCCGAAGTAGTCGTAGCCCCAGACCTCCTGGAGCAGCTGGGCGCGGGTGAAGACCCGGCCGGGGTGCTGCGCGAGGTACTTGATCAGCTCGAACTCCTTGAAGGTCAGGTCGAGGACCCGGCCCTTCAGCTTCGCGCTGTACGTCGCCTCGTCCACGGACAGGTCGCCGTTGCGGATCTCCATGGGGGAGTCGTCGGCGGTGATCTCCTTGCGGCCCATGGCCAGGCGCAGGCGCGCCTCGACCTCGGCCGGGCCCGCGGTGTCCAGGAGGACGTCGTCGATGCCCCAGTCCGCGGTGACGGCGGCGAGGCCGCCCTCCGTCACGACGAGGAGCAGCGGACAGCCGGGTCCGGTGGAGCGCAGGAGCTGACACAGACTGCGGACCTGTGGCAGGTCGCGGCGCCCGTCGACGAGGATGACGTCGGCGCCGGGGGTGTCCACGAGGGCCGGGCCCTCGGCGGGGGCCACCCGCACGTTGTGCAGGAGCAGACCGAGGGCGGGGAGCACCTCCGTCGACGGCTGGAGGGCGTTGGTCAGGAGCAGCAGAGAACTCATCGCGACCCGCCCCCGAGTTCTCGGCTGCGCTCGAACAGGGGGGACCCCTCTCCTGCCTGGGGGGCCGGCCGGACCTGCCGGTCGCCGTGCACGTTTCGCTCGCCCATTACGTCGGTTCCTCCTCGGGTCCCGTGCGAGGACGTGGGGGCACTGCTTCGTACGTTGCTACACCTCCCGCGCCCGGGGAGGCGTCCGTGCTCGCCGGTCTTGAGGCTACGTTTACCGACGGCGTTCCGCGCGGCCCGTGCGACCGGCCCGGAAAGCACGAAAGGACCCGGGGGCTGCGTTGCCCGGATCCTCTGCGCAGCAGAATAGCCCACATGAGTTCCGGTCCGGCAGGTCAGACGGCGCGATCTTCTGTGCCCCCGATCACTCGCGTTCAGCGGAGCGCAACGCTGCGTACCACGCTCCGTACGGCGGACGGGGTACGTCTCGATGCCGCGTACGACCCGGGTCCCGGCCCGGTCGGCGGGCCCGCGATCGTGGTCGCGCATGGCTTCACGGGGGACCGGGAGCGGCCGCACGTGCGGCGGGCGGCGCGGGTGTTCGCGCAGCGTGCGGCCGTGGTCACGTTCTCCTTCCGGGGGCACGGGGCCTCCGCGGGACGGTCCACGGTCGGCGACCGCGAGGTGCTCGACGTGGCGGCGGCCGTCGCCTGGGCGCGCTCGCTCGGGCACACGCGCGTGGTGACCGTCGGTTTCTCCATGGGCGGCTCCGTGGTCCTGCGCCACGCGGCGTTGCACGGGGGGCGCACGGAAGCGCGGGTTGACGCCGTCGTGGCGGTCAGTGCTCCGGCCCGTTGGTTCTACCGGGGCACGGCGCCCATGCGGCGGCTGCACTGGCTGGTCACCCGGCCCGCGGGCCGGGCCGTGAGCCGCGTCGGCCTGCGCACCCGCATCCATCCGCGCGAATGGGACCCGGTGCCCCTGTCGCCGACGGAGGCCGTGCCGCTGCTCGCGCCGACCCCGCTCCTGATCGTCCACGGCGACCGGGACCCGTACTTCCCCGTCGACCATCCGCGGATGCTGGCCGCCGCCGCTGCCGGCGCGGCCGAGCTGTGGCTGGAAGCGGGCATGGGCCACGCGGAGCACGCGGCGGACGACGCGCTCCTGGGGCGGGTGGCCGACTGGGCCACGGCATCATGGACGTCGGCAACCGCCGAGTGACGAGTGGCAGGAGGGGCACCATGGCAGCTGGAACGATCCGGTACTGGGCCGCGGCGAAGGCGGCCGCGGGCCTTGCCGAGGAGCCGTACGCGGAGGCCACGCTGGCCGACGCGCTGAGCGCGGCCCGCGCGCGACACCCCGGGGAACTGGAGCGCGTCCTGCTCCGCTGCTCGTTCCTCATCGACGGCGACCCCGTGGGCACGCGCGCCCATGAGACGGTACGTCTGGCCGAGGGCGGCACGGTCGAGGTGCTCCCGCCGTTCGCAGGAGGATGACGTTGAGCGACCAGCCGCACCAGGGGTACGACCCGTACCAGGCGCAGCCGGGGCAGCAGGGGTACGACCCCTATGACCCGTACCAGCAGCAGGTGGCGCAGCCGCAGCCGCAGTCGCCGCACGGCGATGGCCAGTACCAGCAGCAGTGGGGGTACCAGGACCCTTACGCGGGGCAGCAGGACCACCACCAGGACTACACCCAGCAGTGGCAGGGGCAGACCTGGGAGACGCAGGTCCAGCCCGTGCCGATGCCTGTCGCCGACGTGACCGAGACCGCGTACCTGCCGCAGCAGTCCGCCGACCAGTGGGCCCCGGCTCCCGAGGCCGCCTACGCCCAGCCCTCGTACCCGGATCAGGGCGCCCACGCTGTGCCCGCCCATCCCCAAGCTCTCGGCTCCGCTCGAGCAGGGGAGACCCCACTCGCCCCCTGGGCGGACCAGCCGCCCACAGAAGGGGTGGGCGGGTACCAACCGCTCACAGAGGAAGCGGCGGAGCCCGAGGCCGGGCCCGAGGCCGGGCCCTCCTACGGGCCCGCCACCGTTACCGGGAACGCTCGGGTCACCGATGCCCAGCGGGCGCGGGCCGAGGGGCGGTCGCCGATCATCGAGCCGGGGATGCAGCCCGCCGCGCTCACGGCGGTGCTCGGGCTGCTCCTTGCCGGGGGCGCGGCGATGGGGCAGTACGCGCTGCTCGTACCGCTGGTGCTCCTCCAGGCCGTGACCGCCGCCGGATGGTTCCGGCTGAACGGCATGTGGCCCGCCCGGCAGGGCATCGCGCTGGCGTTCCTCGGCGGGCTCGTCGCCGACGCCGCGCTGCTCGCCACCGGCGAGGGCAACGCCCCGGCCGCGATCCTCGGCACCCTCGGCGTCTGGGTGCTGCTCGTCCTCGTGCTCCAGCTGCGCAGCCACGCCGGTGCCGACGAGCGGATGTACGGCCTGATGGCGACCGTCGCCTCCAGCGCGCTCACGATCATCGCGGCCGGGCACCTGGCCGCCGTGCACGAGGCGGCGACCGTCGGCGGCATCGCGGTCGCTGCGGCCGTGCTCGCCCGCGCGCTGCCGCTGCCCACCCCGGCGTCCGTGGTCGTGGCGCTGCTCGCGGCGGCCGGTGCGGGCATCGCGGTGGGCGGGCCCACGGACTTCGGTTCGAAGGGCGCGCTGCTCGGCCTCGCCGCCGGTGTCTGCGCGCTCGTGGGGCACCGGGTGGCCAGCTACGACTACCCGTCGCGGTTCGTCCACTTCACCGCGGGGGTCGCGCTGCCGCTGGCCGCCGCGGCGCCCGCGGTGTACCTCCTGGGGCGTGCCATCGGCTGATCCGCGGCCCTCGCCCGGCCGTCTCGAACGGATACGAGGCGATCGTCACAGCTGTTCGACAGGTCCCCGCCCCGCCACTCGGGCCGGGGACCTGTCCTTTAGGCTCGCGGCAACTGACTCTGAGGCGGGGGAACGGGAATCCAGGCATGAGCAAGCGCGCGATACGCATACTCCTGATCGTCGTCGTGGTCCTCGGCGGCCTCTTCGTCGCGGCCGACCGCTTCGCGGTCTCGTACGCGGAGAGCGAGGCGGCCGACAAGATCAAGGCGCAGGAGGGGCTCAGCAGCACGCCGGACGTGTCGATCAAGGGCTTCCCGTTCCTGACCCAGGTCATCGGCGGCAAGCTCGACGACGTCGAGATCACGATGAAGGACTACGACGCCAAGTCCGACGGCGACACCATCCGCGTCGCCGACCTCAGCGCCACCATGCACGGCGTCGACTTCTCCAGCGACTACAGCTCCGCCACCGCCGACCGGGCCGCGGGGGTCGCCCGGATCTCCTACGACGAGCTCCTCAAGGCCGCGAAGGCCGAGCCGGTCGAGCTGCCGCTCGGCGCGAAGGGCGAGGTCGTGGGCCTCTCCGACGGCGGCGACGGCAAGATCAAGGTCTCGGTCGAGGTCAGCAAGGGCGGCACGAAGCTGCCCGAGCCCGTGGACGTGCTCAGCACGGTCAGCGTCGAGGGCGACACCATCCGCGTGCACGCCGACAAGATCCCGGACAAGCTGAACGTGCTCGGCGTCAGCGTGCCGCTGCCCGAGGGCCTGGTCCGCGACGTCACCGACTTCCAGGAGAAGGTCTCGGACCTGCCGGGCGGCATCCAGCTCGACACGGTGCAGGCCGCACCGGACGGGGTGGACGTGGCGGTCAAGGGCGAGAACGTGAACCTGGTGTCCTGAACCGCGTCCTCCGGATTCCTCCGGCGCGCCGGTTTCGCCACGGGCGCTGTCCGTAGTACGAGACGAAGGTGTCCGCCCTTCAGATGGCGGACCCGCACCCCTCCCGCGGGAACGGGGCGGCGCGCCCCCGCCGACGGCCGGAAAGCAGCACTCCGGTCACATGCTGGACGAAATCGTCTCACCATCCGACATTGCGGTGACACGGCCGTGTCGGCGTCCCTACGATCGGACCCATGCACCGACAGGCGGATCTCACGAAGCGGCGGGCAGTGGACCTGTGCCGCGTCGCCGCCATGCTCTGTCGCGCTCTCTGAGCGGGATGCCCGACTCCCGTATTCCCCCGGCCCGTTGACCGCCGTCAGGGCCATCCCGTGCGGTGCGCCCGTGCCTCCCCGCATTCGCGTACCCGCACCTCACCGTTCAGCTTCGCCGCACCTGCTCCGGAGGAGAAACGCATGAGCCGCAGCGACGTCCTGGTAGACGCCGACTGGGTCGAGGCCCACATCGACGACCCGAAGGTCGTCCTCGTCGAGGTGGACGAGGACACCTCGGCGTACGACAAGAACCACATCAAGAACGCGATCCGGATCGACTGGACCAAGGACCTCCAGGACCCGGTCCGCCGCGACTTCATCGACCAGGAGGGCTTCGAGAAGCTCCTCTCCGCCAAGGGCATCGCGAACGACTCCACCGTCGTGCTCTACGGCGGCAACAACAACTGGTTCGCGTCCTACGCCTTCTGGTACTTCAAGCTCTACGGCCACCAGGACGTGCGCCTCCTCGACGGCGGCCGCAAGAAGTGGGAGCTGGACTCCCGCGACCTGGTCGACGGCTCCCAGGTGCCGCAGCGCGCCGAGACGTCGTACAAGGCCAAGCCCCAGGACTCCTCGATCCGCGCCTTCCGCGACGACGTCGTCGCCGCGATCGGCTCGCAGAACCTGGTCGACGTGCGCTCGCCCGACGAGTTCTCCGGCAAGCTGCTCGCCCCGGCCCACCTGCCCCAGGAGCAGTCGCAGCGCCCCGGCCACGTGCCCAGCGCCCGCAACATCCCGTGGTCGAAGAACGCCAACGACGACGGCACCTTCAAGTCGGACGACGAGCTGCGCGCCCTCTACGCCGACGAGCAGGTCGACCTGGCCACGGACACCATCGCCTACTGCCGCATCGGTGAGCGCTCGGCCCTGACCTGGTTCGTGCTGCACGAGCTGCTCGGCGTCGAGAACGTCAAGAACTACGACGGCTCCTGGACCGAGTACGGCTCCCTCGTCGGCGTGCCGATCGAGCTCGGCGCCAACAAGTAGTCCGCCGCCCCTTCCCCCTTCATTCCTAGGAGTACGTCATGTGTGGAGCCAAGGCCGGCGGCCCCGACGCCTCGACGGCGAAGTCCGGTGAGACCACCATCCAGGGCCAGGTGACCCGCGACGGCGAGCCGGTGACCGGCTACGTCCGGCTGCTGGACTCGACCGGCGAGTTCACCGCCGAGGTGCCGACCTCGGCGACCGGTCAGTTCCGCTTCTACGCCGCCGAGGGCACGTGGACGGTACGGGCCCTGGTGCCCGGCGGCAGTGCCGACCGCACGGTCGTCGCCCAGAAGGGCGGGCTCGCCGAGGTGGCCATCGCCGTCTGAGCCCGTTCCCGGCCGGGGGCCGCACCCAGGGGTTGGACGCCAGGGGGTGCGGCCCTCAGCCGTGCGGGGGTTCATCGGCGCTTCGCGCCTCGTCCTCAAACTCCCCCAAGCTCTTAAGGAGCAGGGGGTACCCCCTCGACGGGCTGGAATGTGCCGCTTGCGGCGGCTTCCGGCCCGTCCGCGTCGTGTGCGCCCGTCAGGGTCTACGTCTGCCGTCGAGCTCGTCCCACCACTCGTCCGACTTGGGGTCCCCGGACGGGTCGTCCCACCAGCGGTCGTCGGGGCCCCGGCGGTTCGCGACCATGGCCGCGAGCGGGGGGATCACCATCGCCACCACGCACATCCCGACCGCGACCGGGACCGACCAGAGCCGCACGACGCCCCAGGCCAGGACGAACAGGGCGAGGCACGTGCCCATCATGGCGAAGTACACATGACGCCGACGCGCGTACATACGTCCAGCGTACGGCGGACCTCGCCGAGAAGCGGCCGCGCGTCCCCACTACAGTGGAGCCTGGCTCTGTTACCGCTCACCACAGCTCACCGAGGAGCACCCCGTGCTTGAGGCCTTCTTCTCCGCACTCCTTGTCCTGGTCTGCGTCGGCGTTCTCGCCTTCACCGGTCTGGCAGTGAAGAAGCTGTACCAGGGCCAGCGCTGACCCCCGTCCGGGACCCCCACGAGAGACTCCTGAGCAACCCATGATCCAGATTCCGTCCGACCTGCACCCCGACCTCGTCCCCCTCGTCTGGCTCCTCGGCACCTGGGAAGGCGCGGGCGTCACCGACTTCCCCGGCTCCGCCAAGGCGAACTTCGGCCAGGAGGTCACCTTCACGCACGACGGGCGGGACTTCCTCGAGTACCACTCGCACACGTGGGTGCTCGACGCCGAGGGCAAGAAGACCGAGCCCCTGGAGTCCGAGTCCGGCTTCTGGCGCGTCTCCGCCGAAGGCGGCAAAGGCCCCCGCAAGGTCGAGGTCGTCATGGTCCGCCAGGACGGCGTCGTCGAGGTCTGGTACGGCGAGCTCGCCGACCAGAAGCCGCAGATCGACCTGGCCACCGACGCCGTCGCCCGCACCGCGGCCTCCGGCCCGTACAGCGGCGGCAAGCGCCTGTACGGCTATGTGAAGAGCGACCTGATGTGGGTCGGCGAGAAGCAGACCCCCGAGGTGCCGCTGCGCCCCTATATGTCGGCCCAGCTCAAGAAGGTCGTCTCCCCCGAAGAGGTCGCCGAGATGGCCCGCAACCTGGGCGACCTGCCCGACGACGGCATCGCCTTCTTCAAGTAGTCCCTACACTCAGGGGTGTGGTGACCACCGACCCGGACGGCACGGCGACGGACTGGAAGAGCGACCTGCGGCAGCGCGGATACCGCCTGACGCCGCAGCGCCAGCTCGTCCTGGAGGCCGTCGACGCCCTTGAGCACGCGACCCCCGACGACATCCTCTGCGAGGTCCGCAGGACGGCGTCGGGGATCAACATCTCCACCGTCTACCGCACCCTGGAGCTCCTGGAGGAGCTGGGGCTCGTCTCCCACGCCCACCTCGGGCACGGCGCGCCCACCTACCACCTCGCGGACCGCCACGACCACATCCACCTGGTGTGCCGGGACTGCACGACGGTCATCGAGGCCGACCTCGACGTCGCCGCGGACTTCACCGAGAAGCTGCGCGCGACGTTCGGCTTCGAAACGGACCTGAAGCACTTCGCGATCTTCGGCCGGTGCGGTACGTGCGCGACGGCCGGCCCCGCCGAGGACCCCGAGGACCCCGTCGCGGCCACGGGCGCGGCCACGGCGAAGACCGGTGGCAAGGGCCCGGGGGAGAAATAAACACGGGGCTCCGCGAGTCGTAGTCTTTGTGAACATGAAGAGCCCCCTGCTGTCCCTGCCCGGCGCCGTCCCCGCCGAGGGCGTGGACGAAGGCGTCGCCGCCCACTACGGCGACCTGTTCCGTGAGCAGCGCGCCCTCGCCGACGGCACCGGATTCGTCGACCTCTCGCACCGCGGCGTGGTCACCGTGACCGGCACCGACCGGCTGAGCTGGCTGCACCTGCTCCTCACCCAGCACGTCAGCGACCTCCCGGCGGGCCGGGCCACCGAGGCGCTGATCCTCTCCGCCAACGGGCACATCGAGCACGCCCTCTACCTCGTCGACGACGGCGAGACGATGTGGGCGCACGTCGAGCCCGGCACCCAGGACGCGCTCATCGCGTACCTGGAGAGCATGAAGTTCTTCTACCGCGTCGAAGTCGCCGACCGCACCGAGGACTTCGCCGTCGTGCACCTGCCCGCCGGGTCGATCGCCGCCCTGCCCGACGGCGTCGCCGTACGCGAGACCGCCCACGGCCGCGACGTCTTCCTGCCGCGCGCCGACCTGCCCGCCTTCGCCGAGACCCACGGCCCCGCCGCCGGGCTCCTCGCCCACGAGGCGCTGCGGGTCGAGCACCACCTGCCCCGGCTCGCCTTCGAGACCGACCACCGCACCATCCCGCACGAGCTGGGCTGGATCGGCACCGCCGTGCACCTCCAGAAGGGCTGCTACCGGGGGCAGGAGACCGTCGCCCGCGTGCAGAACCTGGGCAAGCCGCCGCGCCGCCTGGTCTTCCTGCACCTGGACGGCAGCGAGGTGCACCTGCCGACGCACGGCACGCCCCTCCACCTCGCCGCGGACGGCCCCGACGGCCGCAAGCTCGGGTTCATCACCACGTCCGTACGCCACCACGAGCTGGGCCCGATCGCCCTGGCCCTGGTGAAGCGGAACGTGCCCGTGGACGCGGAGCTGATGGCGGGCACCACCGCCGCGGCCCAGGAGACCGTGGTCGAGCCGTAGCCCTCCGGCCCGGGGCCGGGGCGCACCGCGGGGGAGCGGCGGCTCACATCTCCAGCAGCACCGTGAACGGCCCGTCGTTCGTCAGACCCACGCGCATGGAGGCGCCGAAGCGGCCCGTGGCGACGGTCGCGCCCAGGGCCCGCAGCCGGGCGACGACCTCGTCGACCAGGGGCTCCGCCACGTCCCCGGGCGCGGCCGCGTTCCACGTGGGCCTGCGGCCCTTGCGGGCGTCGCCGTACAGGGTGAACTGGCTGATCACCAGGAGCGGCGCGTCGACGTCCGAGCAGGACTTCTCGCCGTGGAGCATGCGCAGCGACCACAGTTTGCGGGCCAGCTGCGCGGCCTTCTCCTCGGTGTCGTCATGCGTGACCCCGACGAGCACGCACAGGCCCTCGCCCGTGATCTCGCCGACCGTCTCGCCGTCCACGACGACGCTCGCGCCGTCCACCCTCTGCACCACCGCACGCATGCGGCCATCATGCCCTGCCCGTGCGCGCCGTCCGTGCGCCGGTCCGGAACCCCCCATCCGGGGCCGATTGGGGGCACTCGGTCACAGAGTGGCCACGCGGGGTGGCACCATGCTCACACGCGGTGTACCGCGCCGGCTGAGGGGACGGTAGAGCCACATGAGCACACCCAGTACGCCCAGCGCACCCAGGGCGAGGCAGGCCAGCGCCACGGGCGGGGGCTTCGGCGGGGCACCCGTGCCGCGCCCGCCCGTGCAGCGCACCGACAGCCCCGTCCTGCCCGAGGCGCCCGCCCACGACCTGGCCGCGCTGCGCCTGCCGGAGCTGCGCGAGCTGCGCCGGGCCGCACAGCAGGACGAGGCCGATCTGAGCTACGTACGACGGCTGCTCCAGGGGCGCATCGACATCCTGCGCGCCGAGACCGCGCGCCGTGCGCGGACGCGCGCGGGAGCGACCCAGGACGGTGTCCCCGGAGTTCCGGGCGGCGACGGGACGGCGGGCCTCGTCGTGGACCGGCTCCCGGAGATCCTCACGGACGGCCCGGCCCGCCGCCGCGCCTCGGCCCGGCACGTGACGCTCGGGACGCCGCACAGCGAGGAGTACCGGCGGCTCGCCGCCGACATGCTCGCCGAGGTCGCGCTCTCCGACCTCGCCGCCCGCACGGACGACGAGCTGCACACGGCCATGGGCCGGCTCGTGCGGTACGAGCAGCAGGTGTCGCGGCGGCGCCAGGAGATGCAGCGGACCACCGACGATTGCAGTGCGGAGATCGCCCGCAGGTACCGTGAAGGCGAAGCACAAGTAGACGACCTGCTCGCCTGACCCCTTCGGCTCCGGCGGCCCGGAGCGACCGGCGATCCCCCTGATCCCGGCCGTGTCCGCGGCCCCGGGCCCCGCCGGGCGCGGCTGGTCCGTCGCACCACCCGCACCACGGAGCCGAAGATGACCCCGACGTCCGCCGCCACCCCCGTCATACCGCCGGTCCTCGCCGAAGTCGTACGTTCCGGCTTCGTCGAGGGCCGCCATCGGGGCAGCCTCGTGCTGCTCGGGGCGGACGGCGAGGTCGAGCTGGCGCTCGGGGACGTCGCGGCGCCCGTGTTCCCGCGCTCCACGAACAAGCCGATGCAGGCCGCGGCGGTGCTGCGGGCCGGGCTCGACCTGGCGGGGGAGCGGCTCGCGCTCGCGGCCGCCAGCCACTCCGGCGAAACGTTCCACCGGGATCTGGTGCGGAAGATGCTCGCCGAGCACGGGCTGACCGCCGCCGCGCTCCAGTGCCCGCCCGACCTGCCGCTCGACCCCGTCGAGGCCGAGACGTACCTGGCGGCGGGGGCCGTGCGGGACCGGGTCACCATGAACTGTTCCGGCAAGCACACGGCGATGCTCGCGGTGTGCGACCTGAACGGCTGGGACAGGGAGACCTATCTGGACCCCGCGCATCCGCTCCAGCGCCTCACGCACGACGTGATCGAGGAGGCGGCGGGGGAGCGGGTCGCGGCCGTCGGCACGGACGGGTGCGGGGCGCCGCTGATGGCGATCTCCCTGACGGGGCTCGCCCGCGCCTACCGGCACTTCGTCCTGGCCGCGCCCGGTACGGCCGAGCGGCGCGTGGCCGACGCGATGCGGGCGCACCCGGAGTACGTGGCCGGGACGCGGCGGCCGGACACGTGGCTCATGCGGGAGGTGCCCGGGACGCTGTCCAAGATGGGCGCCGAGGCGGTGCAGGCCGTGGCCCTCGCGGACGGGCGGGCGCTGGCCTTCAAGATCGACGACGGCGGTACGAGGGTGCTGGGGCCGGTCCTCGCCCGTGCCCTCGCCCTGGCGGGCGTCGAGGCCCCCGTCCTGGCCCGCCTTGCGGAGGCCCCTCTGCACGGCGGCGGGGTGCCGGTGGGCGAGATCAGGGCGGCCTTCTAGGGGCCGCAGCCTTGCCTGGCCCTGGCCCTGCCGGTGTCTCGCCCTGCCGGTGCCTGGCCCTGGCCTGCCCGTGCCGGGGCGTGCGTGGGCGGTGCCTTGGCCGGGGCGGGGCCTGGTGTGACGGTGCCTGCCTGGGCGGTGCCTTGCCCGGGCTGGGGCCTGGTGTGACGGCTGCGCGGTGCCTTGCCCGGGGCGGGGGCCTGGTTCAACCGTCGCGCGGCACCTTGGCGCTGTGCCCACCCGTCCCCAAGCTCTCGGCTTCGCTCGAGCAGGGGATGCCCCACTCGCCCTGCGGGACGATTGCCCACAGCGGGGGGCGGGGGCGCCCATGCCCGCGTGGCGTCCCGCGCCGGGGTGGTCCCACCCACCCGCCCCCACCTGGCTGTACCGCCCCCGGGTAGGGGCCCGCCCGGCGAAGCGCTGGAGCAATGGGTGGGCGGGTGGGAGGAAACCGCCGCGGTAGCGGTGGCGGCGACCGCCGGGCCGCAGCGCCACGCGTCGGGGCCGGGCTGACGAAGCCGCGGTGTGACGGGTGGGCGGGTGGGAGGAAACGGAGCCGCAGCGCCACGCGTCGGGGTTCTGCCCCGCAAGGCCGGGGAGCGCCGGGTGGGCGGGTGGGGGAGAGACCGCCGCGGCAGCGGCGGGGCCCCGGCAAGGCCGGGGAGCGGCGGGTGGGCAGGGGCGAAGGGGCGTCAGGCCCCGTGGGGGCCGGGTTGCCGTGGGGGCGGCGGGCCCCATGTGCCGCCGCCCCCACGGCCTGGGGCACCCCCGCCCCGCTCAACGGCTGACCGAACTCCCGGCTCCCCTCCGGATGAGAGCCCGGTCAGCCCGACCTGGGAGCGGAGCTGGCAGCCAACCCTTCCACGGTTCCGACCATGTTCGCCCGAGTTGGCTACCAACTCCACTGGACTTATCTCCGCCCTGGCGCGTCCTATAACCACCTACCGTACAACTCCCCAAAGATGGCGGGAAGTTGTACGGTTTGGTTGTGAGCACGGACCAAGCCTCCGTCAACGATCGGAAAAGGCCGGGCATGCCGCCGCACCGCTCGCACCGGGACGTGGCGGACGAGCTGCGGTCCCGGATCAGGTCGGGCCTGCTGCGGCCGGGCCAGCGGATGCCCACCCAGGCGGAGCTCGCGTCCGAGTTCGGCGTGGAGCGCGGCGCGGTGCGCCAGGCCCTCCGCATCCTGCAGGGCGAACAGCTGCTGGCCAATGTGTCCAAGGGCAGCCCCGCCACGGTCGCGACCCCGGCCGCGCCGAGCCGCGACGCGGTGCGCCCGCAGCCCACGATGGTCGGGCTCGCGCCGCGCATAGCCGCCGCGTTCCAGGCGCCGCACGTGGAGATCGACGCGCTGTGTCTGACGTCCATCTCGCTGACGATGGCGATCGGCGAACCGCTCCGGCAGATCCACGCCGGACGGCTGAAACCGGCCAAGATCCGCGTCCGCGTGCTGCTGCCGAGCCGCGACATCGACCTCGCCTTCCCGGCGCCGGTGGGGGGCGGGGACTCGGACGGCCCCGTGCACCGCCGCTGGCTCGACCAGCGCAACGCGCAGGGGCAGGTCCTGCGCCACAACCTGCTCACCCTGCGCGGCACGCACGGCATCGACGTACAAGTGGAGTTCCGGGCCCTGCCGTTCACCCCGCCGGTGAAGCTCTATCTGCTCAACGGCTCCGAGGCGCTGTTCGCGTACTACACCCTCACCAAGCGCGGTGAGGAGATCGGCCAGGAGTATCTGGAGATGTGGGACGCGCAGGGCACGCAGTCGATGCTCTTCCCCTTCCAGCAGGGGGACGGGCTGCGGGACACCACCTTCGTGGAACAGTCCCACCTGTGGTTCGACGCCCTGTGGAACACGATCAGCAGGGACCTGAGGCTGAACCCAGGTCCCTAGCCCCGCCTACAGGGCGGGCCCGGTCACCAGCAGGGCGAGGACGAGCGCGCCCAGGGAGCTGCACGTGGTGTTCCGCGCCTTGACGCCCACGGTCAGCAGGAGCAGCCCGACGATGCCGAGGGTTCCGTACTTCCACTGCACGAGCTGCTCGACGACGACGGCGAACACGGCTGCGAGGAGAGCTATGGCGGGCATGGTGGTTCCCCCTTCTGCCATCTCGAAAGAGTTGGCAACCAACTCATTGAAGTTGTCCCCACTTGGTAGGCATTCATAAACAACTTTGCGCCCAACTCCCCAAAGATGGTGGGTAGTTGTATCGTCTGGTCGTGACCAAGGAGAACGGTGCTTTGACCGGCAGGAGCAAGCCCTCGCCCCAGGACATCGCCGACGCCCTGCGTGACCGCATCCGCACCGGCACCCTCAAACCCGGCGACCGCCTGCCCACCCAGGCCCGGCTCGCCGAGGAGTTCGGCGTGGAACGCGGCACCGTACGCCAGGCCCTGCACGGCCTGCACCGCGACGGTCTGATCAATCACGTCACCAAGGGCAGCCCGCCCCGGGTCGCGGCCCCGGCCGAGCCGGCCGTCTCCGCGACGCCGGAGCCGCAGCCGTCCATGGTCGGGCTGGCCCCGCGCCTGGTGGAGGCGTTCAAACAGCCGCACGTGCGCGTGGACGCGGTCTCGTTCACGGCGGAGACCCTGATGAACGCCCTCACCGAGCCGATCCGGCAGATCCACGCGGGCCTGCTGCGCCCGAGCTCCATCGACGTGCGCATCCTGCTGCCGAGCAGCGACATCGAGCTGGCCTTCCCGGTGCCGGTGCAGGCGGAGCGCGAGAGCCGGGAGCGGCTGCACCAGCGCTGGCTCGCGCAGCGCAACGCGCAGGGGCAGGTCCTGCGCCACAACCTCCTCACGCTGCGCAACGAGCCGCACGGCATCGACGTCCGCGTCGCCTTCCGGGCCCTGCCGTTCACCTCGCCGGTGAAGCTCTACGTACTCAACGGGCACGAGGCGCTCCTCGCGTACTACACGCTGGAGCGCGAGCGGGTGGAGCTGGACGTGGACGGCGGCGAGACGGTGGAGATGTGGGACGCGGGCGGCCTCAAGACGCCGCTGTTCTCCTTCACCGACGGCGCCAACCCGCGCGACTCCGGCTTCGTGGGGGAATCTCAGAAGTGGTTCGACGCACTCTGGGAAACGATCACGTCGGACCTAACACTCTCTTAGGTGACTTCTGAAGCGACTGATCCGACCGAGGGCCTGCGGAAGCTGATCGAGCTCGCCCGTTTCGTGCTCTTCGACTTCGACGGCCCCATCTGCCGCCTGTTCGCCCGGCACTCGGCGGTCGGGGTGGCCCGTGAGCAGGTCCGCTGGCTGGAGGGGCGGGGGCTGCACGGCCTGCTCACCAACGGGGTGCGCGACGACCCCGATCCGCAGGTCGTGCTGCGTGCCGTCGACCGCCGCAGGCCCGGCAGCGACCTCGTCGTCGAGCTGGAGGAGCGGCTCACGCACGAGGAGCTGACGGCGGTCGGCTCGGCCTGGCCGACGCCGTACGCCGACGCGCTGATCCGCACCTGGTCGGCCGTCGGCGTCCGGCTCGCCATCACCACGAACAACTCGCCCCGGGCCGCCATCCGTTACCTCGACGGGCGCGGTCTGCTCGACTGCTTCGCGCCGCACATATACGGCCGCACCCAGGACCTGCGGCTGCTCAAACCGGACCCGCACTGCGTGCGGCGGGCCCTGAGCGCGATGGGCGCCGACCCGGCGGGCACGCTCATGATCGGCGACACCCCGTCGGACTTCCTCGCCGCCAGGGCCGCGGGGGTGCACTTCCTCGGGTACGCGCGCGACGCCCGCAAGGAGGGCCTCCTGCGCGGGGTCGGCGCCGACCGCATCGTCACCTCGCTGGAGCCGGTGCTCTCGGTGGTGCGGTCGATCGGGGCCGCGGGGTGACCAACTGTGCGGTACGGGTGCGGCAGTTGGTGTCCCGCACACACGGCCCTCCGCAGGTTTGTTCGCCCTTTTCGCCCCGGTATTCCCGTCCCGTCGACCTGACGCGCGGCCGTTCACCCCGGCTCAGCGCTAAAACGTTTCAACTCTGTGGAGTTGAGGCGTCGGAGGCCGAGGCTCAGGGGGTACTTTTGCTCCGCTCCTCTCATTCGTCTCCAACGGACCGGTTTTCCCGTCGGGAAGAACCGGTTTCCCAGGCTGGGAGAAACGTGCCATGCCCTCTGCGTCGACCTCCGCGGCCCGGGCCCGCGCCGCCCTGGCGAGCGGCGGCATGGCCGCGCTCGAAGGGCCGCTCAGGGGCTATCACCACGAGACGTACGTCTTCCCGCTGCCGGACGAGTCCGGGGTGACCTGGCGCTGGAAGTGCCGGGAGCCGCGTCCGGGCCTGCTGTGGTTCGACCGCCGCTGCTTCTGGTCGGAGGAGGAACTGCTCGTCGCGCTCGCCGGGCGCGTCACGCGCGTTCCGGAGGTGATCCAGAAGGACGGGTTCCGGCTCCAGCGCTTTATCGAGGGGCGCACGCTGGGCTCCTGCGCGCGCTCGGAGGCCGAGTCCGGCGCGGAGTACGAGCCCGGCCCCGGCACGGGCCGCGGTGCCGACATCCCGGCCGGGGTGATCGACCAGATCGTCGCCCTGTTCGGCGAGCTGGCGGGCGTGGGGCCCGACGACGTGGCGGCCGGGCGGCGCTGCGCCGCCGCGGACCGGCCGCGGGACGGGGACACCAACGGCTTCGTCGAGCGTCTCGTCTTCTTCGCCGAGGAGTACGTCTACCTGAAGAACGAGGACCGGTTCGGCCCGCTCTTCAAGGAGTTCGGGATCGGCAGGGACTCCTTCGCCGTGCTGCGCGAGCGGGTGTCGGGGCTGACGCGCCGCCCTTTCTGTCTGCTCCACGGCGATCTGCACGGGGAGAACTTCGTCCTGGACCGCTGCGGCCAGCTCTGGACGATCGACTGGGAGCTCGCGATGGTCGGCGACCCCCTGTACGACCTGGCCACGCATCTGCACCTCATGCGGTACGCCCCGCACCAGGAGCGGCAGGTCGTGCGGCGCTGGTGCGAGGCGGTGTCGGCGGCCAGGGCCGGGAGCCGGTCCGGGTGGTGGCGGGACCTGCCGCGGCTGCTCGACTTCAAGCGGGCCCAGTCCGTCTTCACCGACGTCATCCGGGCGGCCCTGATGCTGGAGGCGGAGGAGCGGGCGGAGGGTGCCCTGGAGCGTGCGGCCGGGCGGGCGCACTCCGCGCTCGGCGCCGCCCGGCACGCCCTGGACCTCAAGTCCGTGCCGTCGTACGCCGACACGATGGACGCCCTCGCGCGCTGGTCCTGGGCCGAGGAGGAGCGCGGGCCGCGGTAGATCCGGGGGGCGCGGCGTCTTCCTGGGCGTCCCCCGGGGCGGGCATCATGTCGCTGGCCGCCGGTCCGGGCGGCGACCCTCCTGGGTGTGGTGGGAGACGCGCTGTGCGGCGAGGGACGTGACGTGAAGGAATCACTGCGGCCACCGGCGCGGCAGTGCGCGTCGACGGCGGCCGCGTCCGTGCTGGAGCACCGCATCGCTGCGGCCCTCGACCGGGATCCCCGTATCGACGCCGTCGCGTTCACCGGCGAGGACGTGGTGCGGGCGCTGACGGGCTGTCTGGGCGGGCCCGGCCCGGCGGCGCGGGCGCACGTCACGCTGCGGGTCATCGTGCCGGACTTCACCCGGCCGGTTGCCGTGCCGGGCGCGGCCGGGGACGGGGCGGCCGTGCGGCGGGAGCTGCTGCGGCGGGTGCGCGGGCACGCCCAGGACGTCGCGGCGCTGCGGCGGTCGCTCGCGCGGGGCGAACGGGCCCGCCTCGACGAGGAGTTCCGCGCCCTGCACCTCACGCCGTTCCCCGGCTTCTGCCTGATCGGGCGGGAGCAGCTCTTCGACGGGAGCGGCTGCCTCACCTGCTGGCACGCCGACGAGGGCACCGCCGCCCGCGAGCGGATCCGGCACCGGGGGCTGCTCTTCGACGCCCTGTGGCGCGTGGCGGGTCCGCTGCCCTAGGGCCTGTCCGCCCCGGCGCTCAGGCGTAGTGCGGCAGTCCCGTGGCGAGGTGGGCGAAGGCCTGCCCCGCGGCCGTGCGCGCCCGCGGCAGGAGGACGGCCGCGCGCTCCCCCGCCGCGATCCCCCGCCAGTTCTCCAGCGCGAGCACCCGCTGCACGGCCAGGATCTGCGCCGCGGCCAGGCGGGCGTCGAGGGAGGCTTCGGCGGCGGGGGCGGCGAGGGCGCGGGCGAGGGCGCGTTCGGCCCGGTCCTGGTAGGCGTACAGGCGGCCCATCAGGGACGGGGTGCCGTAGAGCAGCCGGTGGAAGGCGAGCACGTCGGGGTGGTCGCAGAGGCCGGTGACCGGGTCGTGGCGGTCGAGCCCCGCGTGGAAGTGGTCGCGCAGGGCCGTCAGCGGGGAGCGGTCGCCGCGGGCCGTGACCACGCGGGCCGCCTCGTCCTCGTGGTCGGCGAACCGGTGCAGGACCAGGTCCTCCTTGGCCGGGAAGTACCGGAACAGCGTGGGTTTGGAGACCTCCGCGGCGGCCGCCACCTCCGCGACCGACACCTTGTCGAAGCCGCGCTCCAGGAAGAGCGCGACCGCCGTGTCGGAGATCGTCTGCTGCGTGCGCCGCTTCTTGAGCTGCCGCAGGCCGACGGGGGCCGGGGCGGTGTGCGGGGGCGTGTCCGTCGTACCGGTCATGGCTCCAGCGTAGCGCCAAGTGAGCCTCAGTAAAAAATGTAACTCAGTAACGTTTTCTTGCTACGCTCGTCGGCATGACACCACTCGACGAAGAGCTCGCACGGGAGCGCCGCTACCACGACACCTGCCGCGCCGCCCTCGCCGCGATGGTGGACGGGGCCCAGGAACAGGTGATCAGCGGCGAGAACGCCTCCGCCTCCGGCGCCGACGCCGAAGTGCTCGGCTACCAGCTGCGCAGCAAGGCCAAGGAGATGCGCGAACTCCCGCAGGGACCCCTGTACTTCGGGCGGCTCGACTTCGACACCGAGACGGCGGACGCGGGCGGCCACCGCGGCCAGCGCTACCACATCGGACGGCTGCGCGTCACCGAGGACCCGGCCGCGCCGCCGCTGGTCGTCGACTGGCGGGCGCCCGTGTCGCGCGCCTTCTACCAGGCGGGCGCCCGCGACCCGCAGGGCGTGGCCGTCCGCCGCCGCTTCGGCTGGGCACCCGGCAGCAAGGGCGACTCCGCCGACCTCACCGGCCTGGAGGACGAGCACCTGACGTCCGGCGAGGCGGCCGCGCCGAGCCGCATCGTCGCCGGGGAGATCGAGCGGCCCCGGGTCGGCCCCATGCGCGACATCGCCGCCACCATCCAGCCCGAGCAGGACGACCTCGTCCGGGCCGCGCTCACCGCCTCCGTGTGCGTCCAGGGCGCCCCCGGCACCGGCAAGACCGCCGTCGGCCTGCACCGCGCGGCCTACCTCCTCTACACCCACCCGCAGCGCGTCCGCCGCTCCGGCCTGCTGATCCTCGGCCCCAACCGCACCTTCCTGCGCTACATCGCCGAGGTCCTGCCCTCCCTCGGCGAGACCGGGGTGCGCCAGTCCACCGTCCAGGACGAGATCGCCCGGCAGCCCGTCACGGCGTACGACGACGAGCGGGCCGCGGCCGTCAAGCACGACGCCCGGATGGCGGAGGTCCTGCGCCGCGCCCTCTACGCGCGCGTGCGCCCCGTCGCCGCCGACCTCGCGCTGCCGGACGGCTCGTACCGCTGGCGGATCCCCGCCGCCGACCTGGAGCGGATCGTCGCGGACGTCCGCGCGGAGGAGCCGCCCTACGACACCGGCCGCGAGCGCGTCCGCAGCCGCGCCGTCCGCCACATCCAGGACCAGGCCGAGCGCCGCGCGGGCCCGATGAACAACACCTGGGTGCAGAAGGTCTCCCGGGCGCGGCCCGTCTCCGCCTTCGTCGACGCGGCCTGGCCGAAGGCCCGCCCCGAGGAGGTCCTGTACGAACTCCTCGGGGACGCGGACGCCTTGGCACGGGCCGCCGACGGCCTCCTCACGGACGCGGAGCAGCGGGCGATCGCCTGGGCCGGGCCCCCGCGCTCGTACAGGTCCGCGCGGTGGTCGGCCGCCGACCTCGTCCTCCTCGACGAACTCGCGGGCCTCGTGGAACGGCCCGAGGGCTACGGCCACATCGTCGTCGACGAGGCGCAGGACCTCTCGCCGATGGAGTGCCGCGCCATCGCGCGCCGCGTCGGCTTCGGCTCCGTCACCGTCCTCGGCGACCTCGCGCAGGGCACCACGCCGTGGGCCGCCCGCGCCTGGCCCGAACTCCTCGCCCACCTCGGCAAGCCGGACACCCCGGTCACGCCGCTCACCACCGGCTTCCGCGTCCCGCGGGCCATCGTCACGCTCGCCAACGACCTGCTCGCCGGGCTCGACGTCGACGTGCCGCCCGCGCGTTCCCTGCGCCGCGACGGCGACCTCGCGGTCCGGCGGGTCCCGGACGTGCTGACCGGTGCCGTCGCGGCGGTCCGCGGCGCGCTCGTCCGCGAGGGCTCCATCGGCGTCATCGCGGCCGACGCCGCCACGGACGCGCTGCGCGCCGCGCTCGCCGGGGCGGGCATCGGCACGGCGGGCCCGGACGAGCTGGGCGCCCGCGTCACGGTCGTGCCCGCGTCGGTGGCCAAGGGCCTGGAGTACGACCACGTGGTGGCGGTCGAACCGGCCGCGATCGCGGAGGCGGAGGAGCGCGGACGGCACCGGCTGTACGTGGTCCTGACCCGGGCGGTGTCGAGCCTTGAGGTGGTGCACAGCAGGGAGTTGCCGTGGCGGGCGGCCTAGGAGGCCGGGGTGTCCCTTCCTGTTCCGGCACTGGATAGATGGTTCTATTCACTACGGGACAAGGAGTCGCCCTGCCCGCCTTCGGCCCCGCGATGGAGGACGTACCGTCATGAACCCCCGTGCCGACACCTTGACCACGGCCCCCGGCGGGCGGCACGCGCTGCGCATGGAGCGGCGCATCGGCCACCCGCCCGAGCGGGTCTGGGCCGCCCTCACCCGGCCCGAGCTCCTGAAGCACTGGTTCCCGTCCGAGGCGGGCGGGCGCGAGCCGACCGACGTCGAGGCGCCCCGCCTGTACGCGTGCACCTGGGGCGACGACCAGCTGCGCTGGGAGGTCGCGCCGGACCCGGAGACCGGAGGCTCGCTGCTCACGCTCGTGCACACCTTCGACGACCGGTTCGGCGCCCCGAGCTTCGGCGCCGGGTGGCACCTGTGCGTCAGCGCGCTCGGCGAACTCCTGGACGGCGTCGCCGAACCGGCCAGGCCCCGCGACACGGGCGAGCTGCACGAGGCGTACCTGGAACAGTTCGACCTCGGCGGCGGCGAGATCACCGCCGACGGCACCGTCCGCTTCGAACGCCAGCTGGTACGGCCCGCCGACGCCGTCTGGGCCGCGTTCACCGAGGGCGACGAGGTCCTCAAGGGCTCCGAGGCACCGGAGGGGCTCGTCGCCGACGGCGTCCTGGCCGGGGTGGTCACGGAGGTACGGGTGCCGGAGCTGGTGGCGTACGAGGTGGCCGGGGGCGGCGAGGTGCGCATCCGCCTCGCCCCGGGCACGGGATACGGAGCCCGGCTCCTCCTGACGCACCGCGGATCCGGGGACCCGACGGCAGCACGTGCGGCGTGGCACGCACGAGTGGAGAGGCTGGCGGGCCGCCTGCTGGAATTCAGCCGTGCGGGTTGGCCTCCCGGCCCTCCGTGCTGAGGAGCACCACCGTCGTCGTCGGTGTCGCCGCCAGGGCCGCCCTGCGGTCGGCGTCCGTCAGGGCTGCCCGGGCGGCCGCGAGGGGGGCGGCGCCGCACGGGCCGGAGGGGACGCCGAGCGCGGACAGGTCGCGCAGGGCCGTCGCGGCCGCCGTGTCCGGTACGGCGGTGGCCGCGTCGAGGCCGTCGCGCAGGTACGGCCAGGCGAGGCTGGAGAGGGTGCCGCAGTTCAGGCCCGCCATGGCCGTCGTGCGGGTGGGCACGGTGACGGGCTCGCCGTGCGTGAGGCTCGCGAGGGCGGGTGCCGCCGCGGTCGGCTCGACGGCGAGCAGCGCGGGGGCGGTTCCGGGACCGGTTCCGGGGGCGGGGCGGCCGCGGTAGTGCGTGACGGCGGCCTGCGCCAGGGAGCCCACGCCGACGGGCACCACGACCAGGCCGGGCGCCCCGGCCCCGGCCGCCGCGAGCTGCTCGTCGACCTCCGCGAACAGCGTGGCGTACCCCTCGACGATCAGCGCGGGCACCTCCTCGTAGCCGGGCCAGGCGGTGTCCTGGACGAGCACCGCGTGCGCGGTGGTGCGCGCCGCCGCCGCGGCCTCGCGGACCGCCCGGTCGTAGTCCCCGGCGACCCGTGTGACCCGCGCCCCCTCCCGCTCGATCGCGGCGGCCGCCCCGGGGTGCACCCCCTGCGACACGAAGACGTGGGCGCCGTGGCCGAGCCGCCGTGCCTCGCGGGCCACCGCGCGGCCGTGGTTGCCGTCGGTCGCCGTCACGAACTCCACGCGCTCCCCGGCCGGACGGCCCGCGAGCAGCCGGTGCACGGCCCACGACGTGCCGAGCACCTTGAACGCGGGCAGCCCGAGCCGCGCCGACTCGTCCTTGACGAAGACCCGCCCGACGCCCAGCTCGGCTGCCAGGGAGGGGAGTTCCGTCAGGGGCGTGGGCGCGTACCCGGGCAGCGACGCGTGGAAGTCCCGGACGCCGGCCGGGGCGGGTGCGCAGGCCCAGGCGCGGGCGGCGGGGTGCGCGAACCACGGCGTCGTACGGGCGGAAGCGGAGGTCTCGGTCATGTGCCCCACCTTGCGGTCCGGCCGATCTTTCGGTCCAGCGGATCTTTCCGACCTATATTCATCAGGAAGGCCGAACGTTCGCCAGGGACCGGTCGAAGGGGGCCGCGTGTACGACCTCCGCCGGCTGCGGCTGCTGCGCGAGCTGAAGCACCGCGGCACGCTCGCCGCCGTCGCCGCCGCGCTCTCGTACAGCCCCTCCACCGTCTCGCAGCAACTCGCCCAGCTGGAGGCGGAGGCGGGCGTCCCGCTCCTCGAACCCGTCGGGCGGCGGGTGCGGCTCACCGCGCAGGCCGAGATCCTCGTCGCCCACACCGAGGCGCTCCTGGAGCGCATGGAGCGCGCCGAGGCGGACATCGCCGCCTCGCTCGCCGAACTCACCGGCACGCTGCGCGTCGCCGCCTTCCAGACCGCGGCCCTGGCGCTCGTCCCCGCCGCCCTCACCTCGCTGCGCGCGGCCCACCCCCGGCTGCGCGTGCACGTCACGCAGCTGGAGCCGGAGGCGGCCCTTCCGGCGCTCCTCGCCCGGGACTTCGACCTGGTCGTCGCGGAGGAGTACCCGGGCGGCGCGGGCCCGCGCTCCGACGTGCTGGAGCGGCGGGAGCTGTGCCGGGACCCGCTGCGGCTCGCGGTGCCGGGGGCGTCCGGTGACCTGGACCCGCGGTCCCTGTCCGGCCACCCCTGGGTCATGGAGCCCGAGGGCACGGCCGCGCGGCGGTGGGCGACGACGGTGTGCCGCGAGGCCGGGTTCGAGCCCGACGTGCGGTACGAGTCCGCCGACCTGCTGGTCCATCTGCGCCTCGCCGAGCGGGGCCATGCCGCCGCGTTCCTGCCGGACCTGGTGTGGGGCGCGGGGCCCTTCTCGGCGGTGCCCGCCACGCCGACGGTCGCGCTGATGGACCTGCCGCCCGGCCTGGGCGCGCGCCGGATCTTCACCGTCGTACGCCGCGGAGGTGGCGGCCGTCCGGCGGTGACGGCCGCCCGGCGGGCGCTGCGCGCGGCGGCTCAGGCGTCGGGGCCGGGGGTGTCGGAGCCGGGGGCGTCGGAGCCGAGGGCGTCGAGTGCCGCGAGCACGTCGGCGGGCTCGGCCCGCAGCGCGTAGTCGGTCGCCACGAACGCCCAGCGGACGACGCCCGCGGAGTCGATGACGTACGTCGCGGGCAGGGGCAGGGTGCGGCCGTGCCCGCCGTTGACGCGCTGGAGCTCGAAGCCGAGGCCGTCGTAGAGCGCGCCCAGCTCCTCGCCCAGGTCGAAGGCGATGCCGTAGCTCTTCGCGACGTCCGAGCCGAGGTCGCTGAGCACGTCGAAGGCGAGGCCCTGCTTCTCCGTCAGGGTCAGCGACTCGTCGGGGACCTGCGGCGAGACGGCGACGAGCCGGGCCCCGCGGGCGGTGACCGCGGCGTGGTGCTCCTGGAGCGCGCGCAGCGCCAGGTTGCAGAACGGGCACCAGGCGCCCCGGTAGAAGGTGAGCACGACCGGCCCCTCGGCGAGCAGGGCGGCCAGCGAAACCTCCGTGCCCGTCGCCGACTTGAGGGTGAAGAGCGGGGCCCGTGCCCCGACGCCGACCGCCCGGTCCGTGATGCCGGACCCGGCGAGCGCCTCGGCGTTGCGGTCCATGGTCGCCATGGTGTCGGCGGACAGCTTGAGGTGGCGGTTGTCGTGGAGGAAGCGGAGTTCGTCGCGCAGGCTCATGCGGGGCCGTCCTTCTCTTGGGTGCCGCGTGGTCGTCGATGCCGCGTGCTCGCCGTCCCGGCGCGGGGGCGGGGGGCCGCCGCGCTTATCTTGGAACGACCGTTTCAGGATGGTGGTGGCCCCGTACGGGCGTCAAGGGCTAACTTGGAACGGCCAGTTCAGGAATCGACAGGGGAGGGGCGCGGTGCCCGACGTCAAGCACTTCGACCCCGACGCGGCCCTGGAGCGCGTCGAGCGCCTCTTCTGGCGGCTCGGCGCCGCCACCGTCTCCATCCAGACCGTCACCGCCGAGACGGGGCTCAACCGCTCCAGCCTGTACGCCACCTTCGGCGGCAAGCGCCAGCTCTACCTGGCCGCGCTGCGCCGCTACGTGCGCGAGCGCGCGCGCCCGGCGTGCGAGCGCCTCGCGGGCGACGGGCGCGGCCTGCCCGCGATCCAGGAGGCCTTCGACGGCCTGATCGAGCAGCGCTGCCGCGGCGAGTACGCGGGCTGGGGCTGCATGCTCGTCAACGCCTACGCGGGCGGCGAGGCCGAGGACCCCGACGTCCGCGCCGTCCTGGACGAGCACCACCGGCGGCTGCGGGACGCGATGGCGGCCGCCCTGGCAGCGGCCCGCGCCGAGGGCGGTCTGGCGCCGGGCGTCGACCTCGATGCCACCGCCGAGACGCTGGTCCTGCTCGCGTACGGCGTGAACCTGCGCTCGCGCGCCGGTGCCGGTACGGAGGCGCTGCGGCGCACGGTGGCGACGACGCTGGCGGGGCTGCGGGCCCCGGCGGCCCGGGCCGACTGACGGCCCGCGGCCCCTGGCCGCCTGCCGCACCGCCGAGCTGCGCCTGGCCGTACCCCCGAGCGGCACCCGCCGCGCCCCTGAGCGGCACCCGCCGTACCCCCGAGCGGCACCCGAGGTGCCGTGACCGGCGCCTCCGTGGCGCACGGGCGGCACCAAGCGCCCCTATCGTCCCTCCCGCGATGCCCCTAAGGGCAGTGTTCCCCGCCTGGCTGGCGCCCGTGGCGCACACCGCTCCGACATGCCCCCGTACGAATAACCCCAGCTCAGATGGCATGCGGCAGGGTGGGGCAACGCGCCGTGCGCCCCGCTTCACGCCCCGTGGCACCACCATTGCGCCAAGAAGGCTTGCATTGGCGCCATCATGATGCCATGCTGGCGTCATGAAGTTCAGGGCTCCGGGGCCTCGCCCCGACGGCCCGCAGGAGTGACGCACCGCAGGGACACCTCAAGACCTCCGCCCGCCTCCCGGCGGCGCCGGACCCCACGATCGGAACAGGACGGCCATGCCTACCTTCGACACCCCCGAACCGCTCTCCGCCCTCGTCGAGTTCGACATGGGCACCGCCCGCTTCACCGCCACCAAGCGCCTCGACACCGTCGTCACGGTGGCGCCCACCGACGACAGCGAGAGCGCCGACGTGAAGGCCGCCCAGCAGGTCGAGGTCTCGTGCGTCGACGGCCGCCTGGTCGTCAAGGGCCCCAAGCAGCGGTCCGTGTTCGGCAAGAGCGGCTCGGTGGAGGTCACCGTGGAGCTGCCGTCCGGCTCGGACGTCCGGGGCGTGACCGCCGCCGGCTCCTTCTGGACCGAGGGCCGCCTCGGGGACTGCCGCTTCGAGTCGTCCGCCGGTGACATCTCCGTCGCGGAGACCGGCGCCGCCTTCCTCAAGACCGGCTTCGGCGCGGTCCGCCTCTCGCGGGCCACCGGCGACGTCGAGGTCGAGGCGGCGGGCCAGGTCGACCTCGGCGACATCACCGGCACCGCCACCGTCAGGAACCACAAGAACGACACCAGCATCGGCGAGATCACCGGCGACCTGCGCGCCACCACCGCCAACGGCAACATCTACGTGGGCGTCGCGCACGCCGCCGTCGACGCGAAGGCCGACAACGGCAGCATCAAGCTCGCCGACGTCGCCCGCGGCCGCGTCACCATGGAGGCCGCCATCGGCGACCTGGAGGTCGGCATCCGCGACTCCAGCGTCGCCTGGCTGGAGGCCAACTCCCAGTTCGGCGCGGTGCGCAACGCGCTCGGCTCCGCCGCGGGCCCCGCCCCGGGCGCCGAGACCGTCGAGATCTCCGCCCGCACCGGCTACGGCGACATCGTGGTCCGCTCCGCCTCCGCCTGACGCGCCCCGGCCCCGGGGTGCCCGAGGCACCGGCTCGCACCAGCCACGGAAGAAACGAAGCAAGAACGAAGCAAGGAGGCGGCACGATGACTGCCACCACCGGTTTGACCGCTCCGCCGAAAGCGATCGCCGCACAAGGGCTGCGCAAGGCGTACGGCGAGAAGGTCGTGCTCGACGGGATCGACCTGAGCGTCGCGCCCGGCACGACCTTCGCGCTGCTCGGTCCGAACGGTGCGGGCAAGACGACCACCGTGCAGATCCTCTCCACCCTGATCGCCCACGACGGGGGCACGGCCCAGATCGCGGGCCACGACCTGGTCCGCCACGCGGACGCGGTCCGCAGGTCCATCGGCGTGACGGGGCAGTTCGCCGCGGTGGACGGCCTGCTGACCGCCGAGGAGAACATGCTCCTCATCGCGGACCTGCTGCACCTCGACCGGGCCGAGGGCAGCCGCCGTACCGCCGAACTCCTGGAGCGCTTCGAGATCGCCGACGTGGCGCGCAAGCCCGCCTCGACCTTCTCCGGCGGCATGCGCCGCAAACTGGACCTGGCGATGACCCTGGTCGGCCGCCCGAGCGTGATCTTCCTCGACGAGCCCACGACCGGCCTCGACCCGCGCAGCCGCCGCACCATGTGGGACCTGATCCGCGACCTGGTCGCGGGCGGCACCACCATCTTCCTGACGACGCAGTACCTGGAAGAGGCCGACCAACTGGCCGACCGCATCGCGGTGCTCGACGGCGGGAAGATCGTCGCCGAGGGCACCGCCGAAGAGCTCAAGCGCCGCATCCCCGGCGGCCACATCCGCCTGCGCTTCAACGACATCCACCATCTGAACGCCGCCACCGACCGCCTCGCCCTGTCCACCGTCACGCGCGACGACGACGAGCTCACGCTCCAGGTCCCCAGCGACGGCAGCATCCCCGTCCTGCGCGCCGTCCTCGACGTCCTGGAGGGCTCCGGCATCCAGGCGGAGGCGCTCACCGTGCACACCCCCGACCTGGACGACGTCTTCCTGTCCCTGACCGGCCAGGACCGCAGGACCGTCGCCGCGGGCACCGCCGTGAAGGAGGCTCAGCGATGAGCACCACCACCTACGCGCTGCGCGACTCGATGACGATGCTGCGCCGCAACCTCAAGCACGCCCGGCGGTATCCCTCGCTGACCCTGTCGGTCGTGGTCCTGCCGGTCCTGATGCTGCTGATGTTCGTCTACGTCTTCGGCGCCCCGCTGGGCGACGGCATCGACGTACCCGGAGTCGGCGGCGGGGGCGGCCGGGACGCGTACACCAACTACATCACCCCCGGCATCCTGCTGATGGCCATCGCCACCAGCTCGATCGCCACGGCCGTCTCGGTGTGCACCGACATGACCGAGGGCATCATCAACCGCTTCCGGACGATGTCGATCTCCCGGGCCTCGGTCCTCGTCGGACACGTCCTCGGCAACGTGGTGCAGACCGCGGTCAGCCTCCTGCTCATCGTGTGCGTCGCCCTCGCGGTCGGCTTCCGCTCCAACGCCCACGTCCTGGAGTGGGCGGCGGTCCTCGGCCTGCTGCTGTTCCTGGCGTTCGCGCTCGCCTGGCTCTCGGCGGCGATCGGCCTCGGCTCCGAGAGCGTGGAGACGGCCTCCAACGCGCCGCTGCCGCTGGCGTTCCTGCCCTTCCTGGGCTCGGCGGTGGTCCCGCCGGACTCGATGCCCGCCGGGATCCGCTGGTTCGCGGAGTACCAGCCCTTCACACCGATCACCGAGACGGTCCGCGGTCTGCTCCTGGGCACCGGGATCGGCAACGACGGCTGGATCTCCCTGGCCTGGCTGACCGCCCTGACCGTGCTCGGCTACGTGTGGGCCAAGGCCTCCTTCAACCGGGTCGCCAACCGCTGAGCCCCCGGGTGCCGGATCAACCGACCATCCGGTACCCGAAGTTGCCCCCGCCCGCCGGACCGCCCAGGGCGTCGAGCCCGAAGCCGGTGGCGCCGGTGCCGGTGACGCCGCCGGGCCCCGTCGGCAGCCGCCAGACGCGGCCCTTGAAGCCGTCCTCGCCGTTGCCGCCCACGAAGACCTCGGGGCGGCCGCCCGCTCCGGTCACGGCCACCGCCGCGCCGAAGTGGTCGTCGGCCTCCGACGTGCCGGGCACGCCCTTGGAGTTCTGCGTGAGCGTCCGCGCGCCCTCGGTGGTGATGCCGGACGGGCCGCCGCGCAGCACGGTCACCGCGCCCGCCCCCGCCGTCGCCACCGGGTCGGAGCCCGTCTCGTACGAGGCCCCGACGACGAGGTCCGCGTACCCGTCCGCGTCGGTGTCGCCGATCGCCACCGCGGAGCCGAACCGGTCGCCCGCCTCGTCCACGCCCGGCACCCCCGCGCTCGCCTGGGAGTACGAGCGGGACTTCATCCCCGTACCGTCGGGGCCGCCGTACGTCACGTACACCTCGTTCTGGTCCGGGTGGCCGGTGACCAGGTCCTGGTAGCCGTCCTTGTTCAGATCCCCGAAGGCGGACGGCAGGACGGTGCCGTGCCGGTACGGGGCCTTGAACGCGCTGCCCTTGACCAGGCCGTCCTTGGAGCCCTTGAGGACGACGCCGCCCGGCTTGCCGCTGCCGAGGACGACTCCGCCGCCGGCCACGACGTCGTCGATGCCGTCGCCGGTCAGGTCGCCCACGTAGACGGTGCCGATGACGAGCTTGTCGGCCTTCGCGGAGTCGCGGTGCCAGACGCCCGCGGGCTTGCCCGTGTCCCGGTTCAGCGGGCCGAGCAGCACGGACACGCCGTACGAGAGGCCGTCGTGGCCGCGGCTGACGAAGTCGTCGACGCCGTCGCCGTTGACGTCGCCCACGCCCGCGCCGCCGCCGAGCAGCTTGGGCGAATCGGCCCGGTAGTCGCCGGGCGGCAGGGCGGTGCCCGCGCCGGTGATGCCGTCCTTGCCGCCCCACAGCACGGTGTTCCGCTGGAGCCAGTGCACGACCAGGTCGTCGTACCCGTCGCCGTCGAGGTCGCCGTAGGAGCTGGCCTCGCGCCAGCGCGCGTCCGGCACGGGATCGCCCGGGACGCCCGGCGTGCCCTGGCCGATGACGTGCGCGGTCTCGTACGTCAGCCCGTGCGCGGAGCCGTAGGCGACGGTGACGGCGCCCGCCCGCCGCACCCCGTCGACGGTCGCGGTGTGCGCGCCGACGGCCAGGTCCGGGTAGCCGTCCCCGTTGAAGTCCGGTCCGTCGACGGCGGGCCGGGCGGCGCCGGGCGCCTGCCGCGGCCCGGCCGCGCTCGCGGTCGGCGCCAGGCCGACGGCTCCCAGGACGACGGCGGCGCACAGGCCCGCCGCGGTGAGCGCTCGGTGGCGCATGGTTCCCCCCATTGGTTCACGGCGGCCCCCCGGCCACCGGAAGATCGAATAGGTGTCCGGATGATACGCGGGCGACGTGGGCCCGGCGTGGACGCTGTGGGACCGAGGCGGACGCCGTGGCCCCGGGGTGGACGTCGGGGGCCCGGCGTGGGCGTCGGGGTCCCGCCTCAGACGACCCAGCGCGGCCGGTGCGCGGCCGACGGCAGCGGCCGGTCGTCGGCGAGCGCGGCGGCCAGTCGGCGCACGGCCTCGCGCAGCGTGTCCGGGCCGGTGGTGAACGGGATGCGCAGCCGCTGCTCGAACACGCCCGGGTCGGCGGCGAAGCAGGCACCGCCCTCGATGCGCACGCCGTAGTCCAGGGCCCGTTCGGCGAGCGCGGCGGCGACGGGCGCGCCCAGGTCCGCCCAGAGCGAGAGCCCGCCGGGCGGCTGCCGCCAGGTCCAGCCGGGCAGGCGCGCGGCGAGCGCCCCGGTGAGCGCGTCCCGCTGCTCGCGCAGGCGCGCGATCCGTTCCGGCACCGAGGTGTCCGCCCGCTCCAGGAAGTGCAGGGCGAGGAACTGGTCCACGACCGGGCCGCCCAGGTCGCCCGCGACGCGCTGGGCGGCCAGCTCGGTCACGAGCCGCGCGGGCGCGCGCAGCCAGCCGACGCGCAGGCCGCCCCAGTGGCTCTTGCTCATCGAGCCGACGGTGATGACCTGCGCGGCCGCCCCGGGTGCGGCGTGCGTGGCGGTGGGGTGCGGGGCCGGGACGTCCAGGGCGAGGTCCGCGAGGGTCTCGTCGACGACGAGCCAGGTGCCGCAGCGGTGCGCGGCGCGCAGCACCCGGGCCCGGGTGCCGTCGGGCATGAGCAGCCCGGTCGGGTTGTGGAAGTCGGGGATGAGGTAGGCGAGTTGGGGCACGGCCTGGCGCAGCGTCGACTCGACGAGCTCCGCGTCCCAGCCGTCGTCGGCCATGGGGACGGACACCGGCCGCAGCCGGGCGCGGCGCAGCGCCTCCAGGGCGTTCGGGTACGAGGGGCTCTCGACGAGGACCCGGTCGCCCGGGCTCGACAGGAGCCCGAGGACCAGCGTGAGCGCGTGCTGGGCGCCGGAGGTCACCAGGATCTGCTCCGGCACGGTGGCCAGGCCGCGCCGGGTGAACCGCTCGGCGACGGCGGCGCGCAACTCCGGCAGCCCGTACGGGTGGTAGCCCGGGGTCCGCGTGTGCGCGGCGATCCGGGCCGCGGCCGCGGCGAGCGCGTCGGCCACGGCGTGCTCGGGCAGTCCCGGCGCGGCCCTGGCCAGGTCGATGGCGGCGTCCGGCGGTGCGAGGACGCGGGTGACCCCGCTGGGCGTGCGGCCCTCGGGCAGCGCGGTCCAGGTGCCGGAGCCCCGGCGGCTGTGCGCGTAGCCGCTCTCGCGCAGCAGGTCGTAGGCGGCGGTGACGGTGGGCCTGCTGACGCCGAGCGCCAGGGCCAGCTCCCGTTCCGCGGGCAGCCGCACCCGCAGCGCGACCCGCCCGTCGAGCACCAGGTCGCCGATGGCCTGGGCGAGGTGCCGGTAGGCGGGCCGGGCGTCCGCCGCGCCGGGCAGCAGCGCGGCGAGCTGCTGCCCGCCCAGGTTCCGCTCGGCCATACCACTCCCTGGAGATTGGCCATGCTTTCAGGGCCAATGACTGTACAGACTCTGGCCATTGGCAAGGGCCTGTGGGGCGCCGCGCTCGGGGCCCTGGGCGGGTGGGAAACCCGGCCGCGGCGGCGGAACCACCCACCGGGCGGCAGACGAAAGGGAGGAGCGGGGCGTGGGACTCAAGGCGGGGCATCAACGGAAGGGACGGGGCGCGGGGCCGGGGGCGGGGCAGCAACGGAAGGGGCGGGGCGCGGGGCCGGGGGCGGCGCGCGAAGACGGGCGGCAGCGGAGCCCGGCCCGACGGACACCACCCCTCACCTATCTGCCGTTCGCCGAGCGCCCCCTGCGCCGGATCCCCCAACTCCTCACCGGGCTCGCCCTGTACGGCTTCAGCATCGCCCTCACGGTCCGGGCCGCCCTGGGCGTCAACCCGTGGGCCGTCCTCAACCAGGGCCTGGAGCGCCACACCCCGCTCAGCTTCGGGGCGCTGACCACGCTGGTGGGCGCGGCCGTCCTCGCCCTGTGGATCCCGCTGCGGCAGCGGCCGGCCTTCGGCACCTTCGCCAACATCGCCCTGGTGGGCGCCGTGGCGGACGCGGGCCTCTGGCTCGTCCCGGAGCCCGCGGGGCTCCCGGCGCGGATCGCCCTGCTGACGGCGGGCATCCTCCTGAACGGCTTCTCGATCGCCGTCTACGTGGGCGCCCGCTTCGGCCCCGGCCCCCGCGACGGCCTGATGACCGGCCTGACCGCCGCGACCGGCCGCTCCCTGCGCACCGTCCGCACCGGCATCGAACTCGCCGTCCTCGCCGCCGGCTGGCTCCTCGGCGGCACGGTGGGCGTCGGCACGGTCCTGTACGCCGTCGCGGTGGGGCCGGTGGCCCAGTTCTCCGTACCGAGGTGGGCGTACGCGCCCCGGCGCACGGCCGCGTGACGGGCGCGGGGGCGCTCAGCTCAGCCGGGCCCGCAGGAGGCAGAACTCGTTGCCCTCTGGGTCGAGCAGGACGTGCCACTGCTCTCCGCCGCTCTGGCCGATGTCGGCCGGACGCGCCCCGAGCTTCAGGAGGCGTTCGAGCTCGGCGTCCTGGTCGCGGTCGGTGGCGTTGACGTCGAAGTGCAGCCGCAGCTGATCCGTCTTGGGCTCGTCGGTGGGCACGAAGACCAGGGTCGGCTGGAGTCCGCCGAACCCTTCGCGCGGTCCGATCTCCACCGCGCCGTCGTCGGTGTCGAGCTCGACGAAGTCCAGCACCTCGCACCAGAACGCCGCGAGACGCCGCGGCTCCAGGGCGGGAACGATCAGTTCAGAGATGCGACAGGCCATGATCGGCACCCTAGGCCGCGCCCGGCCCGCGCGGCCAGCCATTAACGTGCCCGGCTCCGCGCCCGCGCTCCACGTGGCGTGGCGCACTTTTGCAAGCAGGCGCTTGCAATAGTTAGCAAGGCGGGGCACCATCGGGAACATGGCATCGCTCAACGTCGGCAATCTCGGTGAGTACCTGCGCGAGCAGCGGCGCAACGCGCAGCTGTCGTTGCGTCAGCTCGCCGATGCCGCCGGGGTGTCCAATCCGTATCTGAGCCAGATCGAGCGCGGGCTGCGCAAGCCGAGTGCCGAGGTGCTCCAGCAGGTCGCGAAGGCGCTGCGGATCTCCGCCGAGACGCTCTACGTCCGGGCCGGGATCCTCGACGAGAAGGAGCGGGACGAGCTGGAGACGCGCGCCGTCATCCTCGCCGACCCGTCCATCAACGAGCGGCAGAAGCAGGTGCTCCTGCAGATCTACGAGTCGTTCCGCAAGGAGAACGGCTTCGTGACCGCGCCCTCGGAGACGTCGGAGCCCTCGGCCACGGACGCGTACGCGTCCTCGTACTCGAACGGTGCGGATCCCGGGAGCGCCCAGGACGGCGCCCGGGACGGCGCACCGGCCCCCACCGCTGACGGACCCCGCACGGCCGGCGGTAGCGATGCCAACCCCGAGGGCCGTCGGCCCGCGGGTGAACAGCCCCCCAGCTGAAGCCGATCCGGGAGGACCATCGTCATGCCCATCACCGACGAGGTGCGCAAGGCCGTCACCAACCCGACCCCCCTCTACTTCGTCGTCGGCGGCGCCGAACTCGCGCTCCAGCAGGCGAAGAAGGTGCCTGGCGCCATCGAGCAGCTCGCCGCCGAGGCCCCCGCCCGCCTGGAGGCGGTGCGCAACACCAACCCCAAGGACGTCCAGGACCGGGCGGCCGCCCGCGCCAAGGAGGCCCGCGAGGCCATCCAGACCAAGGTCGGCGAGCTCTTCGGCGTCCTGGACACGGACCTGAAGCGCATCGGTGAGAACGCCCAGGACTTCGCCCTGCGCGGCGTCGGCGTCGCCGTCGAGTACGCGGTCCAGGCGCGCGAGACGTACGAGAAGGTCGCCGAGCACGGCGAGCAGACCGTGCGGAACCTGCGCGGCGAGGCCGCCGACGAGCTCGTGGAGCTCGCCGACACCGTCGAGCCCGACGCGCCTGCGGCGTCGGAGGGTTCGGAGGGTTCGGAGGGGGCCGAGGCGAAGACGGGCGAGGGCGTCGCCGCCTCCGCCACGGAGGACTCCGGCACGGACGCCTCCGCCGCGGAGAAGGGCGAGGGCACCGCGGCCCGCAAGCCCGCAGCGAAGAAGACGGCCACCAAGAAGACGGCCGCGAAGAAGACCGCGCCGCCCGCCGAGTAGGACCGCTCGGCCCGGCGCCCGCCCACACGGCCGGGCACTCCCGGAGTGCCCGGTCCGTTGTGCGGGTAGCGGTACCGTGACGTCGTACGGACGGCACGGGAGTCGTGTCGAATTCGCCGAGACTGGTGGTGGACGTTGTGCTGATGCAAGGGTTCGCGAACTTCATGTGGCTGCTGTCGCTGGCCCTGATCGTGTTCAGCGGATTCGCGCTCATCGACGCCGCCGTCCGGCGGGAGGACGCCTATCGGGCGGCCGACAAGAAGACCAAGCCGTTCTGGCTGATCATCCTCGGGCTCGCCTTCGTGGTGAACCTGATCTTCAACGTCCTGTCGTTCCTGCCGATCATCGGCCTCGTCGCCACGATCGTGTACATGGTCGACGTACGCCCCGCGCTCCGTCAGGTCATGGGCGGGGGCGGCGGCCGCCGCGGCTCCAGCAGCGACGGTCCGTACGGCCCGTACAACGGCGGACGGTGACGCCCCGCCCCGCGGTGGCGCCCAGCGATGGTCCCGCGGACCGTGGTGCTCAGCGCTCGCGTCCCGCGGACCGTGGCGCCTAGCGCTCGTGGGCCGGTTCGCGGTCCAGGAGCAGTACCGCCACGTCGTCCGTCAGCTCGCCGCCGTTGAGCTCCCGCACCTCGGTCACGGCCGCCTCCAGGAGCGCGTCGCCGCGCAGGCCCGCCGCGAGCTTGCGGCGCACCATCTCCACCATCCCGTCCTGGCCGAGCCGCTGGTTGCCCCGGCCGACCCGGCCCTCGATCAGGCCGTCCGTGTAGAGCATCAGGCTCCAGGTCCCGCCGAGCTGCACCTGCTGGCGCGGCCAGCGGGCACGCGGCAGCAGCCCGAGCGCCGGGCCGCCGTTGTCGTACGGCAGCAGCTCGGCCGGCAGGCCGGGGCGGGCGACCAGCGGCGCCGGGTGACCGGCCAGGCACAGGCCCGCCCGGCGGCCGTCCGGCGCGATGTCGACCGTGCACAGCGTCGCGAAGATCTCCTCGTTCGCCCGCTCGTGCTCCAGGACCTTCTGCAACGTGGACAGCAGCTCGTCGCCGACCAGGCCCGCGAACGTCAGCGCCCGCCAGGCTATGCGCAGCTCCACGCCGAGCGCCGCCTCGTCCGGGCCGTGGCCGCAGACGTCGCCGATCATCACGTGCACCGAGCCGTCGGGGGTGCGCACCGTGTCGTAGAAGTCGCCGCCGAGCAGGGCGCGGGACCGGCCCGGACGGTAGCGCGAAGCGAACCGCAGCGGTGACCCTTCGAGCAGCGGCGTCGGCAGCAGGCCCCGCTCCAGGCGGGCGTTCTCCTGGGCGCGCAGCCGGGACTCGGTGAGCTGCCGCTGCGCGGCGTCCGCGCGCTTGCGCTCCACCGCGTACTGGATCGCGCGGCTCAGGAGCCGGCCGTCCAGCTCGTCGCGGAACAGATAGTCCTGGGCGCCGACCCGCACCGCCCGCGCGCCGCGCTCGGCGTCGCCCGACGTGGTCAGGGCGAGGACGGCGTGCCCGGGAGCGAGGCGGAGCACGTGCCGCAGCGTGGTCAGCTCGTCGGCGTCGGCGGGCGCCCGGCCCGCCCCGTGCGCGGTGTCGTGCGCGGCGCCCGGCCCGCCGGGGCCCTGGGTGCCGGACGCCGGGGTGCCGCCCGTGCCGCCGTTCGGCGCGGGGCCGCCGGGCAGGGCGAGGTCGAGCAGGATGCAGTGCACGTCGTCCGTGAGCAGCCGCGCGACCTCGGTGAGGTTGCGGGCGGTGCGGATGCGGATGGGCCTGCCCGTGGAGTCCACCAGCTCGGGCAGGCTCAGTGAGCCGCCCGGGTCGTCCTCGACGAGCAGCAGGGTGAGCCCGGGGCCCGCGGAGGTGCCGGAGCCGCCCGTGCCGCCGGCGCGGCCGGAGCCGTCCGGGGACGCGTCGGGCGTCGGCACCGCCGGTGCCTGAGCGCCTGCCCCGGCCGGGATCGCTCTCTGCCGCGGTATGGGTACGGGCATGCGTTGAGTTCCTTCCCTCCCCCCGAGGGCACGGTGGGGCGACGGTCGCACGCCCCACACCAGACGGGGACCATAGCGGTAGCCGAGGGCACGGGGGAATGCGGCGCGGCACCCGGCACACGGCATATGCCGCGCCCTGGACCGCAATGGGGCACGAACCCGGTTCGACTGGGATGACGAACATCACGCCCGCGGGGTTGAGCGGGGCGGTACCTCGTGCGCTGGGTCACAGGCGTGCGCGGCACACCGTACGCGGTGTGCGGCGGGACCCCTCCCGGTTGCCGCCGAATGGCCCGGCCGGGCACCGCTGAATGGCTCAGACTCCGCTGCCGGAGGGCTCCCTCCGGCCGGGCGCCTGTGGCCGGGGCGCCCCTGGCGAGGGCTGTCGGCCGGGCGTCCCGGCCGGGCCTGCTGCCGGGGTGCCTCCGGCAGGGCGGCTGCGGGGCGGGCCTCCGGCCCGGTCAGCTGTCCGGGCGGACGACCCCGAGGATCTCCATCGAGCCCGCTCCCGCGATCGTCACGGTCCGCCCCGGCCGGGGCGCGTGCACGATGGCTCCGTCGCCCACGTACATCCCGACGTGGCTGGCGTCCTTGTGGTAGATGATCAGGTCGCCGGGGCGCATGTTCTTCACGTCGACGTGGGGCAGGCGCTTCCACTGCTCCTGCGAGGTGCGCGGGATGCCGCGGCCCGCGGCCGCCCAGGCCTGGGACGTGAGCCCCGAGCAGTCGTACGACTTCGGGCCCTCGGCACCCCAGACGTACGGCTTGCCGATCTGGGCCGTGGCGAAGGCGACGGCCTTCCTGCCGCGCGCGGTCGCGTCGCCCTTGAGGTCCTTCAGTATCCCGGTGTCGACCCACGCCGACTGCTGCTTGAGCGCGGCCGCCTCCTCCAGCTCGCGCAGCCGCTCGCGCTCCTTCTTCGCCAGGCGCGACTCCAGCTTCTCGGCGGCGGCGATCCTCTCCTTGATCTTCCGCTTCGCCGCGGCCTTGGCCTTGCGGCCCGCCTCCAGCTTGCGCCACTGGGCGGAGGCGTCCTTGGCGTACGTCTTCAGATCGGCCTGGGTCCGGCCCATCTCCGTGAGCAGCGACTTCGTGCCGTGCTGGCCCTGGCGCAGGCGGCCCGCGCCGTCCAGGAACCGCTCGGGGCTGTCGCTCAGGAGCAGCCGGGCCTGGTCGGGGATGCCGCCGCCGCGGTACTGCGCGCGGGCGGCGGCGCCCGCCTGGGCCTTGAGTCTGTCCAGCTTCTTCTGGCCCTTGTCGATGTCGCGGGCGAGCCGGACGATCTCCTTGGACTGCCGGTCGGCCTTCTCCTCCGCCGCGTTGTACGCGTCCGTGGCCGTGCCCGCTTCGCGGTAGAGCCGGTCGATCTTCTTGCGGACCTGCTCAAGGGGCGTGTCCCCGGCGGGTGTCGGCGGGCCGGGCGGGGTGGGGTCGGCGGGGCTCGCGAACGCCGCGCCGGGGGCGCCGAGCACCACCGCCGCGCAGACCAGAGCCACGGCTGTCGCCGTCGAATACCGCGTGCCGGACACGCTCCACCCCCACAGCAGATCCATCGGTCAACGCATCGGTCAAGGCGCCGGTCGATCCAGCGGCCGACCGACCGGTCAAAGCTGATTTACCGTCAGTAACCCCGCAGGGTCCTCGGGATGGTGCCATGTCCGCGCCCATTGCGACAGGGGTGTGCGGCAACTCCCGTTCCCCTCCTGCCTCGTGTGACGATCGGCACGCGGTGATCGTTCCCTTGTGTCGAACGTTCACTCGCGGTGAACGGGCGGCGCCACCCGATGCGTTGGGCCACCCCGGGGCGCGGGCCGCGCGCCGCCCGGGCGCGCGGTCGCTCCGGAGCGCGGGCCATGCGCCCTGGGCGCCGCACGCCGCGCGAGTCGTACGCCCCGGACGCGCCTCACGTCCCGCGGGGCGCGAGCGCCTCCCAGCGCACCGTCACTTCGCCCTGCCGCCACCGCGCGGCGCGGTCCACGACCGGCCAGTCCGCCCGCAGGTCGCGCACCGACCGGATCCACCGCTGCCGCACCCCGTACGAGGCGTACGGGGCGGCCGCCGCCCACGCCCGGTCGAAGTCGCGCAGGAAGGCGTGCACCGGCTCGCCCGGCACGTTCCGGTGGATCAGCGCCTTGGGCAGCCGCTCGGCCAGGTCGGAGGGGCGCTCCAGGGAGGCGAGCCGGGCCGCGAAGGTCACCGTGCGCGGGCCTTCGGGGCCGAGCGCGACCCAGACGTGCCGCCGCCCGATCTCGTCGCAGGTCCCCTCGACGAGCAGCCCGCCGGGGGCGAGCCGCGCGCACAGCCGCTCCCAGACGGCGGCGACCTCGCCCTCGTCGTACTGGCGCAGCACGTTCGCGGCGCGGATGAGGGCCGGGCGCGCGGGCAGCGGCACCTCGAAGCCGCCGTGTCGGAAGGAGAGCCCCTCCCGTTCGTACGGGCGTGCCGCCGCGACCCGTGCGGGGTCGATCTCGATGCCGACCACGCGCGCGTGCGGGGCGGCGGTGCGCAGCCGCAGGAGCAGCTCGACGGCGGTCCAGGGGGCGGCGCCGTAGCCGAGGTCGACGGCGAGCGGGTCGGCGGCGCGGCGGAGCGCGGCGCCGTGGGCGGCGGCGATCCAGCGGTCCATGCGGCGCAGGCGGTTGGGGTTGGTCGTCCCGCGCGTCACGGTTCCGACGGGGCGAGCCGCGGAGCTGGGGGAACGGGGTGCGCGGGGGGACATGGGGCAAGCGTATGCAAGGGCTACGGTGGAAACCCCCAAGGTAATGCTTTGGCAAAGAGGAAATGGAGGCGGAAGTTCCGGTGTTGCCGTCCTCAGAGGACCTCGTACGCCCTCCGTTTCGCCGTGCCCGCCGTACGAGGTCCAGGACGCCGCTGCCAAGGCCAAGGAGGACCGCCACGTGAGCCACTACGTGACCAGGCTCGGGCGTCGCTTCCCAGCGGCCCCGTCGGCGCCCGCCCGACTGCGCCTTCCCGGCACGCCCCGCCGCCCCCGCCGCATCGCCATGCTCAGCGTGCACACGTCGCCGCTGCACCAGCCCGGCACCGGCGACGCGGGCGGCATGAACGTCTACATCGTGGAGCTCGCCAAGCGTCTCGCCGAGATCAACATCGAGGTCGAGATCTTCACCCGCGCCACCACGGGAGCGCTGCCGCCCGTCGTCGAGCTCGCCCCCGGCGTCCTCGTGCGCCACGTGGACGCGGGCCCCTACGAGGGCCTGGCCAAGGAGGAGCTCCCCGCCCAGCTGTGCGCCTTCACGCACGGCGTCATGCTCGCCTGGGCGGGCCACCGCCCCGGCCACTACGACCTCGTGCACTCGCACTACTGGCTCAGCGGCCACGTGGGCTGGCTCGCCGCCGAGCGCTGGGGCACCCCCCTCGTGCACGCCATGCACACCATGGCCAAGGTCAAGAACGCGGCGCTCGCCGCCGGGGACACCCCCGAGCCCGCCGCCCGCGTCATCGGCGAGACTCAGATCGTGCGCGCCGCCGACCGGCTCATCGCCAACACCTCCGAAGAGGCCGACGAACTCGTACGGCACTACGACGCCGACCCCGGGAAGGTCGCCGTCGTCCACCCCGGCGTCAACCTCGACCGCTTCCGCCCCGCCGACGGCCGCGCCGCCGCCCGCCACCGCCTGGGCCTGCCGCAGGACGCCCTCGTGCCGCTCTTCGCGGGCCGCATCCAGCCCCTGAAGGCCCCGGACGTACTGCTTCGCGCGGTGGCCGTCCTCCTCGACGAACGCCCCGAGCTGCGCCGCCGCGTCGTCGTCCCGGTCGTCGGCGGCCCGAGCGGCAGCGGCCTCGCCAAACCCGAGGGGCTGCAGAAGCTGGCGGCCCGCCTGGGCATCGCGGACGTGGTGCGCTTCCAGCCCCCCGTCGGCCAGGACCAGCTCGCGGACTGGTTCCGCGCGGCCTCGCTGCTCGTCATGCCCTCCTACAGCGAGTCGTTCGGGCTCGTCGCCATCGAGGCGCAGGCGGCGGGCACACCGGTCCTCGCCGCGGCGGTGGGCGGCCTGCCGGTCGCCGTGCGCGACGGCGTCACCGGCTTCCTGGTCCCCGACCACGAACCGGCCCACTACGCGCGCGTGCTGGGCGACTTCGCCGACAACCCCCACCTGGTCGACCGCATGGGCGCGGCGGCCGCCCGGCACGCGGAGTCCTTCGGCTGGGGCACGGCGGCATCCGCCACCGCTGATGTGTACACCGCGGCGATGCACGACCACCGCCGTCGCGTACCCTCGCACCATGGGTGACGTTGTTGCTGGTGAGACCCCTGACACGGTGATCGAGCGGTTCCTGGCCGACGCCGAACTCGACTGGGAGTCCCCCGAACCGGGCTCGTACGTGGTCACGCTCCCCGGCACCCGCAAGCTCTCCACGACGCTCTCCCTGCGCGTGGGCAAGCACTCCCTCTCCCTGAACGCCTTCGTCGTCCGCCACCCCGACGAGAACCACGAGGCCGTCCACCGCTGGCTCCTGGAGCGCAACCTCCGCCTCTACGGCGTGAGCTACGCGATCGACTCCCTGGGCGACGTCTACGTCACCGGCAAGCTCCCGCTGGCCGCTGTCGCCCCGGACGAGCTGGACCGCCTCCTCGGCTCCGTCCTGGAAGCGGCGGACGGCTCCTTCAACACCCTCCTGGAGCTGGGCTTCGCGACGGCGATCCGCAAGGAGTACGCCTGGCGCGTCTCCCGAGGCGAATCGACCCGCAACCTGGAGGCCTTCACCCACCTCACCCGCCCCCGGGACTAGCCCTCCCGCGGCCTCCCGAGCCGGCGTCCCACCGTCGTGTCCGGAACGCCCCTGCCGCTTCCGTGCATATGCACCTACCCTACGTAGCCATGGGAAAAGCGGTGGGTCTGTACTGGGGATACATAGCGGCTGCGGCTCTCATCGTCGCGTGGAGCCAGCAGTGGTCGCTGCCGACCGTTGTCGCTCTGTCGGTGGCGGTCTCGGCCTACGCCGCCTTCCAGGTGCCGGTCTGGTGCGGAGCGGTCAACCGAGACGGGAAGACCTACTGCCGCAACAACGCCTACGGCGTTCTGATGGGGTGCCGGAACCGCCAGCACCGGTGGCAGAAGCTGAAGATGGTGGTGCTGCGCAGCAAGGCGGGGGACTTCGGCCGCGCTGTCTTCCCCACGGCGAAGGAGAAGTTCAACGCGGCCCTCGCGGTGGGGGGCCTGCTCTCCGCGATCGCAGCAGTGATCGTCCCAGCCGTCACGGGAGGGTGACACCCACCCATCCCGGCTGACCCGGCTGAGCCAAAGCCCCCCACCCACGGAAAGCCGCAGGCAGGGGGCACAAGGCGGGCGGCTTACTTCTTCTTGCCCTGGTTCTTCACGGCCTCGATCGCGGCCTTCGCGGCCTCGGGGTCGAGGTACGTGCCGCCCGGGTTCAGGGGCTTGAAGGCGGCGTCCAGGTCGTAGGCGAGCGGGATGCCCGTGGGGATGTTCAGGCCCGCGATGTCGGCGTCGGAGATGCCGTCGAGGTGCTTGACCAGGGCGCGCAGGGAGTTGCCGTGCGCGGCCACCAGGACGGTGCGGCCGGCCAGGAGGTCGGGGACGATGCCGTCGTACCAGTACGGGAGCATGCGGACGACGACGTCCTTCAGGCACTCCGTGCGGGGGCGCAGCTCCGGCGGGATGGAGGCGTAGCGCGGGTCGCCCGACTGGGAGAACTCGGTGCCGTCCTCCAGGGCGGGCGGCGGGGTGTCGTAGGAGCGGCGCCAGAGCATGAACTGCTCCTCGCCGAACTCGGCGAGGGTCTGGGCCTTGTCCTTGCCCTGGAGGGCGCCGTAGTGGCGCTCGTTCAGCCGCCAGGAGCGGTGGACCGGGATCCAGTGGCGGTCCGCGGACTCCAGTGCGAGCTGGGCCGTGCGGATGGCGCGCTTCTGGAGCGACGTGTGGACCACGTCGGGCAGCAGGCCGGCGTCCTTCAGCAGCTCACCGCCGCGGACCGCCTCCTTCTCGCCCTTCTCGTTGAGGTTGACGTCCACCCAGCCGGTGAACAGGTTCTTCGCGTTCCATTCGCTCTCGCCGTGGCGGAGGAGGATCAGCTTGTACGGTGCGTCGGCCATGCCCACGAGCGTAATGGAACTCCGGAGGGGGCCGCGTCCCGGAGCGATTGACGCTACCTGTCAAATGACTAGTGCGCGGGGACCACGGTTGCGTAAGTTGTGACCACCGTTCCTGACACTTACATGCACCTACCTGCCCGATCGCCACGGCGGCCGGGCCCGCACCGCCCCGGGGGTCCTCGCATGCCGCTCACCGCCGCAAGACGCGCCGTCAAGGAATCCGTGTCGGGGCTGCCCCCGGCGTTCTGGTGGCTGTGGACCAGCACCCTGGTGAACCGCCTCGGGGCCTTCGTGTCCACGTTCCTGGCGATCTACCTGACCCTGGAGCAGGGCTACTCGGCCACGTACGCGGGCCTCGTCGCGGCCCTGCACGGGCTCGGCGGAGTGGTCTCCTCCCTCGGCGCGGGCGTGCTGACCGACCGCCTGGGGCGGCGGCCCACGCTGCTCATCGCGCAGACGTCCACGGGTCTCTCCGTGGCGCTGCTCGGGTTCATGACCCACCCGGTGGCCATCGCGGCGGTGGCCTTCCTCGTGGGCATGGCGAGCAACGCCTCGCGGCCCGCCGTGCAGGCGATGATGGCCGACATCGTCCGGCCCGAGGACCGCGTCCGCGCCTTCTCGCTGAACTTCTGGGCCATCAACCTCGGCTTCGCCATCTCCTCGGCCGCCGCGGGCTTCATCGCCTCGTACAGCTACCTCGCGGGCTTCCTCCTGGAGGCCGCGATGACGCTCGCGTGCGCGGCCGTCATCTTCGTGAAGCTGCCGGAGTCGCGGCCCGCGCCCGGCGAGGGGGAGGCGGGCGACGGGCCGGAGCCCGGCCTCGGCACGGTGCTGCGGGACGGCCGCTTCATGGGCGTCGTCGGACTCTCCTTCCTGGTCGCGCTGATCTTCCAGCAGGCGTACGTGGGACTGCCGGTGGCGATGGGCGAGGCGGGCTTCAAGCCGAGTGACTACGGCATCGCGATCGCCTTCAACGGCGTCATGATCGTGCTCCTCCAGATCCCGGTGACGCGGTTCATCGAACACCGGGATCCGCAGCGTCTGTTGGTGATCTCCTCGCTCGTGGCGGGGTACGGCTTCGCCCTCACGGCGTTCGCCGGGTCGGTCGGCCTCATCACCCTCACGGTGTGCCTGTGGACGCTCGCCGAGATCGTCAACGCCCCCACCCAGACGGGCCTGGTCGTCCGCCTCTCGCCGGCGAACGCGCGCGGCCGCTACCAGGGCATGTACACCATGTCGTGGGCCGTCGCGGCGCTCGCGGCCCCGCTGATCTCCGGCTCCGTCATCGACCGCTACGGCGCGGACTGGCTGTGGGGCTTCTGCGCGGTCATGGGTACGGTCGCGGCCCTCGGGTACTGGGGCCTCATGCGCAACCTCCCGGACCCGGTGACGTACGAGAGCGGGCCGCGGCCCGGTACCGGTACGGAGAAGGCGGCGGAGAAGGCCGACGCCAGCGGCTGAACGCCCCCGGCCCGGCCGCTACGGTGACAGCAGCGCCGGGACCGTCCAGGGACCCCAGGGAGAGTGACCCGACCATGGCCGAACCACTGAAGACCTTCATCGGCGGCGAGGAGGTCGAGGTGCCCAACACCATCCCGGACATCCGCGCCGCCCTCCCCGAGGACCGGCGCGCGGACTTCGACCGCGCCATCAACGGGGCGGGGGTCGACGAGATCCACTCGGTGATGCGCCACTGGATGCTGCAGGCCGTGCCCGACCCCGAGGCCGAGGCGCTCCTCGACCGCCTCGCGGCCGATGAGGCCGAGAGGCGGAGCATCGCGTGAGCCGTCACCGGAGCCGGAGCTACCGGATCACTTACGCGCCGCCCGCCGACGACACCCTCGCCAAGATGGGGGACGCCGACCAGTTCCGGGCGGCGATGGAGCGCACCCTCGGCCGGGACCCGTACGGGCACGGTTCGGCGGCCGTGGACCAGGAGCGGGACCGCAGGGAGGCGACCGTCGGCGGCGCGATCGTCCTCTACTACGTGTCGGGTTCGGTCCTGACGGTGACCGTCGTCCGCCTGGTCCCCTTCAGTTGAGGCCCTCTTCGGCTTCGGGCCGGGCCCTTCAGCGGAGGTGCAGGGCGCGCTGGGCCTCGTACAGATTCCGGGGACGTACCGCATCGGGTGAACCGTAGGCCTCGATGCGGGAGCCGAGCTCTCCGGAGAAGTCCGGTACGTCGATCTGGTCGAACTCCCGCACGAGGGAGATGCCGACCGTGGCGCTGTACGGCGCGATGCCGTCAATTTTGACCAGTCCGGCGCGCTGGTTGCTGACGGTGACGTTCCAGTGGGTGAACCGGGCGCCGTAGAGGGGCCCGGCGCTGGCGTCGCCGCCGTGCCGTCCGTCGTTGTTGACGACGATCTCCGTGCGGACGTTCGCGAACGGCATGCCCCGGTGCGTGTCGAAGGTGCCCGTCTCCAGGTGGCCGCGCGACCAGACGTTGTACGAGGACAGGCCCTCCACGTTGATGCCGTGCAGCTGCGTCCCCGGGGGCGCGGGCACGGTCCGCCGCTCGATGCGGAAGTCCTCGATCAGGTTGTCGTGCGAGCCCTCGCGGCAGAAGTACGGGTGGTGCGCGCCGCGCCCGCCGACGGACGTGCGGCGCAGGGTGCAGGCGGACGCGGCGACGAGGCCGAAGCCGTTGTCCACGTGCCGCACGCGCACGTCGTCGGCCCAGCAGTCGTACGCGCACTGGAAGGTGACGCCGTTGAACCCCTTGTCGAGGAGGTGCGGCGACTGCGGAGTCTGCACGGCCTCCAGGGTGAGCCCTTCGACGCCGGAGCCGGTGAGGGCGGTGACGTGGGTGGTGAGCAGCGGGTTCCACTCGGGCCGCACGTCGAGCGGGAGCGGCCGTTCGAGGGTGACCTCGCGCCCGCGCACCCCGGTGACCCGTACGGGCCACTCGTAGGGGACGTACGAGGTCAGCTTCGTCTTGTCGTCCCAGGAGTACGCCTCGGGGCCCGGGCCGCCGCCCGCCATGTGCTCCAGGAGGGTGTGGTCGCGGTCGTCGGCGAGGCGGAGGAGGACGAGGTCGCCGGGGCGCACGCGCGCGGGGTCCGCGACGCGCACCGCTCGGTCGCCGCGGCGGGCGGGGGAGACGGCGGTGAGGCCGCGCCACTGGTCCCGCCTGTTCCCCGTCCACCCCTCGAAGGGCCACTGACCGGCCCGGATCGCGGCGACGAGGGAGTCCCAACGCTCCCGCGGGCACAGCCAGATGAGCCCTCCGGCCCAGGACCAGCTGGACTTGTCCCCGCCGTAGCGGCTGCCGTAGGGGCCGATCAGCTCGGTGAGGTGGCGGGTGGCGACGAGCGTGGTGCGGCCGCTGCCCGCGCCGCGCAGGACGACGTTGTCGTGGGCGATCCGGATGAGGCCGTCGATCCCGTACGTACCCGGTTCGAGCTGGACCGTGCCCCCGCCGGCCTCTCCGGCGGCGGCGAGGGCACGGTTGATCGCGGGCGCGGCGTCCGCCCGGGCGCCGGGCCCGGCGCCGTAGCGGCGGACGGGGAAGACGGCGCGCGGCCGGCGGAAGCGGCTTTCGCCGCCTCGGTATCCGGCCCGGCCCACGTAGGGGATCTGCGGGTGGTCGTACGGGTTCCGGGCGAACTCCCGCCAGAGCGCGGCCGGGTGGGCGGCCACGGCTGCGGCGGGCCCGGTTCCGGTCCCGGTCGCGGCGGTGGCCGCGACGGCGATGGCTCCACCCAGGACGCCGCGTCTGCTGAGGTTGGGCATGGTGCCCCCATTTCCTCGCTGTTGTTTACATAACTGAACGAGGTTCACGTCTGCGTCGAGCGGGAGCATGGCACGGCACCGCACCACGCGGGAAGCCCCCGGTGCGGCTCAGATCCATGAACAGACGTCAACGGGCTCTGCCAGCCGGGCAGTTCACTTCTCGCCGCGCCACCTCCGGAGCAAGGGCAGTACGGCGATCTCCAGAAGGATCGCCGACACGGCGACTTTGGCCAGTTCCTCACTGAGCACGAAGTGGACCAGCCAGAGAATCAGGCGCTCCCACACGAACACGAGCAGCCAGACACAGCCGTGCCCGAAGGGCGTGAGGGCGTAGTCGTAGGAGCGGATGGCGAGCCATGCGGTGCCGTGGGCTGTTTCCGTGCCGAGGAAGGCGAAGAAGTGCCCCGTGGGGGTGAGCACGTAGTCATAGAAGTGGGTGACGAGCCACAGGAAGCACCGGGCTGTTCCGGTGCCGAGGAAGGCGAAGAGGTGCCCGGTGGGGGTGAGTACGTGGTCGTAGGAGCGGGTGGCGAGCCACAGGAAGCACCGGGCTGTTCCGGTGCCGAGGAAGGCGAAGAAGTGCCCGGTGGGGGTGAGCGCGTAGTCATAGAAGTGGGTGACGAGCCAGATGAAGCCGTGAGCTGTTCCCGTGCCGATCCGGACGACGAAGCGGCCTGTGTCACGCAGCATGCCCATGATGCCTCTGGAGTGGACGCGGCTTGGCTGAGTGAGCTCTCAACGACCTGCCGCACCCCGGAGTGCCCGATGAATTCAAGCCTCCGGGACCGGGTGTGACGGCACGTCATCCGCTGTCCCGTGGGCCTCATGTGTCCCTGTGGACGCGGCCGCGTACGTGAATCCGTACGCAGAATGGAGGGGGGAGCCGTGCGTGTGCGGAGCCTTTGGATGTCGGACCCACCGGGGATTGCCGACGGGGCTGCATGCGGTTCGTGTCCCGTACGTCCACGAGGGCGTTGACGGTGGCCCCGTGCTCGCCGCGGCCTTGGGGCGGCCGGGCAGGCCGTGAAGCCCCCTGCGCAGTGCGGATTAGGCCATGCCCATGGCAAGGGTGGAGGGGGTGGCGCGGGAGGCAGCGGGCGGCGCTCGTGAGGCTGAGCGCGCGCATGTGCGCCGTTGACGCGCCCCGTTGCCCGATGCATGGAATGGAGAGCAGGCAGTACGTCTCACGCCTTCGAGGAGGAGACCATGGCTGAATCCCCTGAGCGCGACACCTGTACGAGCGGTTGCCAGTGCGGGCCGGGCTGCAGTTGCGGCTGCCAGTCGGGTGGGGCTTGCCAGTGTGGCGGCGGCTGCGGCTGACGCTCCGCTGGGCTTAGCGGTGGGGCCGGGCCCAGGGCCCGGCCCCCCATCCTCCCTCTGCCCCACTTCCCTTGAGGCCTGCCCCCTGACCCCCGGGTCCCCGTGCACCGGCCTGCCCGGCTTCGCCGCTGCCTCTCCCACCCACCCACCCGCATCGCCCCGGCTTCCGCCTGCCCGGCCCCGACGCGGAGCGCTGCGGGTGGTGCGCTTCGCGGGTGTGCGCGGGTGGTGGGACCGCCTCGGCGGTTTCGGCTGGTGGTGCGGAGGTCTGCCGCTGGTCGCTTCGGTGCAGGTTGCACCAGGGCCTCAGACGCGTGCCGCCCCCAGCTGATGCTGACAGGGCCGCGCCCGGGCGGTGGGCCCCAGGTGGCGCTCCGGCGGCTCCCGGGGCGGAGGCCTTTGGCCCGCCTTCCGTCCAGGCCTGGTGGGGGCGGGCGAGTGGGCCCGCCCCGGCGGCGCGCAGCGCGGCCACCCGTCACACCGGACAGCCCCCCCCCAGCGACGGGGGAGCCGCCTCCAAGGTCAAGCCCCGGAAGTCAGGCCTTCAGGGACCAGCCCCCCCGCGGGATCAGGCCCCCCGCGGGATCAGGCCCCCTGCGGGATCAGGCCCCAGAGGCCAGCCCCCAGAGATCAGGCCCTCCAAGGCGCAAGCCGCCCGAGGGACCAGACCCCCAGAGGCCAGGCCCCGCCACGGGCCGGCCCCGAAAGGAGGGGGTCAGCCCCCCTCCACAGCCGTGCTGCCCGGCTGCAGCTCATCCGCGTGTTCGCCCGTCACCAGGTACACCACCCGGTTCGCCACCGACACCGCGTGGTCCGCGAACCGCTCGTAGTAGCGGCCGAGCAGCGTCACGTCGACCGCGGTCTCGATGCCGTGCTTCCAGCGGTCGTCCATCAGGTGCTGGAAGAGCGTGCGGTGCAGCAGGTCCATCTCGTCGTCGTCCTGCTCCAGCTGGAGCGCCAGGTCGACGTCCTTGGTGATGATGACCTCCGCCGCCTTGGCCATCAGACGCTGCGCGAGCTGGCCCATCTCCAGGATGGTCGCGTGCAGGTCGCGCGGCACCGGCGACTCCGGGAACCGCAGCCGCGCGAGCTTCGCCACGTGCTGGGCGAGGTCGCCGGACCGCTCCAGGTCGGCGCTCATCCGCAGGGAGGTCACGACGATGCGCAGGTCGGTGGCCACCGGCTGCTGGCGTGCCAGCAGTGCTATCGCGCGGGCCTCCAGGTCGTGCTGGAGGTCGTCGACCTTCTGGTCGGCGGCGATCACGGTCTCGGCGAGCTTCAGGTCCGCGTCGAGCATGGCCGTGGTGGCGCGCCCGATCGCCGACCCGACGAGCCGGGCCATCTCGACCAGTCCCTCGCCGATCGAGTCAAGTTCCTCGTGGTACGCGTCACGCATCTGGCTGTCCCTCTCTCGTACGTCACAGGGGCGGGCCCCTACGTCATCAGGGGTTCTCCCCTACGCTCCCACGGTGTGGTGCGGACGCGTCCGTTACCGGCATCACAAGTGAATCGCCCCTGTCCTCCAGGTGAACGGTGGGATACGGCCCCTGTGCGGCGGAACCAACCGCTCCGCCGACCCGGCCACCCAAAATGAACCACCACTGTCCCCTCGGTGAACTCTGAGCGACGACTGTTCGAGGGGCCACTCGGATGGCTGTGGCTGGTGCTCCGACCACGCATAACCTTGAGGCATGGACGTGAACGCGGCGGTCGCCGCAGCGGCAGCGATCGCCGGAGTGTGCACCGGTGTCATCGCCATGCTGGCGTTCCGCTGGAGCGAACGCGACCAGAAACGCCCCACCAGGACTTCTTTGCACACCGACCCCGTACTGCCACCGGGCGTCGACACCGTGCTCTCCGTGCTGCGCTCCTCCGCCGTCGTGCTCGACGAGGCGGACAGCGTGGTCAAGGCCAGCTCGGCCGCGTACGCGCTCGGTCTCGTACGCGGCGGGAAGCTGGCCGTCGAGCCGATGCTCCAGATGGCCAGGGACACCCGGCGCGACGGCGAGATACGGCAGGTCGAGCTGGACCTGCCGCGCCGCGGCACCGGCAGGGGCGACGCCCTCGCGGTCTCCGCGCGCGTGGCCCCGCTGGGCTCCCGGCTCGTGCTGCTGCTCGTCGAGGACCTCACCGAGGCCCGCCGCATCGAGGCCGTGCGCCGCGACTTCGTGGCGAACGTGAGCCACGAGCTGAAGACCCCGGTCGGCGCCCTCAGCCTGCTCTCCGAGGCCGTCATGGACGCCGCCGACGACCCCGAGGCCGTCGAGCGCTTCGCGGGCCGGATGCAGAACGAGGCGACCCGCCTGACCAACCTCGTGCAGGAGCTGATCGACCTCTCCCGGGTGCAGAACGACGACCCCCTGGAGGACGCCGAGCCGGTCCGCGTGGACGAGCTCGTCGCCGAGGCCATCGACCGCTGCCGCCACCAGGCGGGCACGAAGCAGATCACGATGGCCGCGGGCGGCACCGCCGACCTGCACGTCTGGGGCAACCGCGGCCAGCTGGCCGCGGCCCTCGGCAACCTCGTGGAGAACGCCGTGAACTACTCGCCCGCCCGCACCCGCGTGGGGATAGCCGCCCGGCGGGTCAACGCCCCCGGCGGGGACCTCATCGAGGTCGCGGTCACGGACCAGGGCATCGGCATCTCGGACAAGGACAAGGAGCGCATCTTCGAGCGCTTCTACCGCGTCGACCCGGCCCGCTCCCGCGCCACCGGCGGTACGGGACTCGGCCTCGCCATCGTCAAGCACGTGGCGGCCTCGCACGCCGGGGAGGTCACCGTGTGGAGCTCGGAGGGACAGGGCTCCACCTTCACCCTGCGCCTGCCCGAGGCGGGTGCGACCCGCGAGCGCGGAGCCGGCCACGGTTTCGGCGACGAGAGGGCGCACCAGGGCGCCGGGCCCGACGACACAACCGCATACGAACCCATTCCTGCCGCCCCGGAGGTCCTTCCGTGACCCGAGTGCTCGTCGTCGAGGACGAGGAATCCTTCAGCGACGCCCTGTCGTACATGCTCCGCAAGGAGGGCTTCGAGGTCGCGATCGCGGCCACCGGCCCGGACGGACTCGACGAATTCGAGCGCAATGGCGCCGACCTCGTCCTGCTCGACCTGATGCTGCCGGGCCTGCCCGGCACGGAGGTCTGCCGCCAGCTGCGCAGCCGCTCCAACGTCCCGGTGATCATGGTCACCGCCAAGGACAGCGAGATCGACAAGGTCGTCGGACTCGAAATAGGAGCCGATGACTACGTCACCAAGCCGTTCTCGTCGCGCGAGCTGGTCGCCCGCATCCGCGCCGTCCTGCGCCGCAGGGGCGAGCCGGAGGAGGTCACCCCGCAGGCCCTGGAGGCGGGCCCGGTCCGCATGGACGTCGACCGGCACGTCGTCACGGTCTCCGGCTCCAAGGTCGACCTGCCCCTCAAGGAGTTCGACCTCCTGGAGATGCTGCTGCGCAACGCGGGCCGCGTCCTGACCCGCATGCAGCTCATCGACCGCGTCTGGGGCGCCGACTACGTGGGCGACACCAAGACCCTCGACGTCCACGTCAAGCGCCTGCGCGCCAAGATCGAGCCGGACCCCGGCGCCCCCCGCTACCTGGTGACGGTACGAGGCCTGGGCTACAAGTTCGAGCCGTAAACCACCCCACAGGGAAGCGCCCCGAGCGGGAGCCTCCCGAAGGGGCGCGGGGCTGTGTCAATGTGCGGCTCCGCCGCGTGGGCGCGCCCAGCCACACACGGCCCGCGGGTCAGAACAACAGCACGTACGGGAGAGGGCAGGAACCCCGAAGGGTTCCTGCCCTCTCCCGTACTACGTGCGCGGCCTCAGTGCCCCGCGGCCTCGTGCGAGGCCCCCGCGTCCGCGTCCGCCCCATTGGCCGGGGCCTCCGCCTCACCGGAAGGGTTGCCCGACGGAGTCCCGGAGGCACCCTCGGACGGCTTGCCCGAGGGCTTCCCGGAAGGCTTGCCGGAGGGCTTCCCGGACGGGGAGCCGGACGGCTTGGCGTCCGGCGCCTTCGGGAGCTCGCTCGGCCCCCACTTCTCGAAGTAGCTCTCGGCCGGCACGACGAACGTCTTCAGCTTGACGTCGCCGGTCTTGTCGAAGCCGAAGGTCACGGGCTGCGCGTTGCCGTCCTTGACGGCCTCGCGGCTGCTCGGCAGGACGGCGGACGCGTTGTCCTTGCCGCCGATGACGACGGAGCCGTGGGCCGGGATGACCAGGCCGCCGCCCTTGCCCTTCTTGCCGGGGCGGTCGCCCTTGGCGGGGCTCAGGGCGGCCTTCTTGCCCGTGCCGTCGACCGTGATCGACTCCAGGGTCTGGGCGGTACGGCCGTTGTTGAAGACGGTCGCGGAGATCACCGCGGGACCGGTCGACTCGCGGTCCGGCTGCGTGATGATCATGGCGTTCTGGATCTTGATGTCGCCGACGGCGGTCGCCGCGTTGTCCGGCTTGATCTCGATCGTCTGGGCGTTGTTCCCGGCACCGCAAGCGGTGAGCGAGGCGAGCGAGATCGCGAGGGCGGTGGCGGCGATGGCGCCGCGTCGAAGGCTGCGGCTCACGGCGGCGGCAACTCCTTGAACGTGGGCGATACGGGCGGGCGGTTGCCCTAAGGGTGTGTCAGCGCGCTTAGGTTACCGAGCCGTTCCCGCACCGCGGCACCCGACCCGCCCCTACGTGCCACCAGCCTCCGGCGCCTCCACCGCCCCGCGCTTCCCATTGGCCTCACGTTTCGGCATTCGTATAACCGCGTCAGTGGCGTCTCGGGGATTTCCGGTAAGGAATGCGGGGCGGGCCGGAAATTGATCAGCGTCCGGATCGCCGTCGTATCGCCGCCGTATCGGCAAGCGCATCGGAGCGCGCTTCCGGCGCGGGGGCGCCCGCGCTTCTTGATCAATTCTGGATTCGCCCCCGCGCGGCCCGTACTTCGCCGCTCACCGGCGGGCGTACACGTGTCCCCGGTCACCGAACGGAGTAGCGGAAGTTCACCTGAGGGAACCCGGCAAACCGGGACGTTCGTCCCCTTGGGGCGCTCTCGCGGGGTGTGTAACGTGGGCGTTTCACCGTCGCCGGAGAGCGGCTCCGACCTGCGAATACCCCCTTCCGCAGCCGGTCCGCAGCACGTTCCTGTTGCTGTTGTCAAGCCCCGAGATATGCCCTGACCTGCGAAAACGCCATTCAGAAGACGCCGTATCCGTGTTACCCTGGATAGCCACGGAAGGGGTACCTGTCACATGACGTTCAAGGTTGGCGACACCGTGGTCTATCCCCATCACGGGGCCGCGCTGATCGAGGCCATCGAAACTCGTCAGATCAAAGGCGTGGACAAGACCTACTTGGTGCTGAAGGTCGCCCAGGGCGACTTGACGGTACGTGTGCCAGCGGACAACGCGGAGTTCGTCGGTGTGCGTGATGTGGTCGGCCAGGACGGCCTGGACCGGGTCTTCGAAGTACTGCGCGCGCCGTACGCCGAGGAGCCCACGAACTGGTCGCGTCGCTACAAGGCAAATCTCGAGAAGCTCGCCTCCGGCGATGTCATCAAGGTCGCGGAAGTCGTCCGTGACCTGTGGCGCCGGGAGCGGGAGCGCGGACTGTCCGCCGGAGAGAAGCGCATGCTCGCCAAGGCCCGTCAGATCCTGGTGAGCGAGCTCGCGCTCGCGGAGAACACGAACGAGGACAAGGCCGAGGCCCTGCTCGACGAGGTCCTCGCGTCCTGACGACCGAAGCCGTCGCTCCGGCGCGTGCGGACACCGTGCCCCACCTGGGCACGCGTCCGGAATGACTCCGGGATGAAGGAACTGCCGCAGTGCCCGCCGACCCCACAGGGTGTCGCCGGGCACTGCGGCATGTTCATACCCAAAAGCGCTCGTACGCAGGGCAAAGCGCTCGTACGCACCTCACGCCCGGGATCCGGGGCCAGGCCACGCCCTGTCGTCCCCCGGACTTCACCGGCGGTTGGCGGGCACGGAAAGATCCCCCGGTACTTTGGCGTGCCGGGCTCGGGCAGCTGGCTCGACCAGATGTCACGGAAGGGTCCGGTCAAGGCGTCGCGCCCGGCACGGTGTGGCCATACCCATGTCGGCCGAGCGCACAAACCTGAACGGAACCGATGTCTGACGTAACCTCTCGCACCGCGGCCGTGATCCCCGCCGCGGGCCGCGGCGTACGCCTCGGCCCCGGTGCTCCCAAGGCCCTGCGCGCCCTCAACGGCACGCCGATGCTCGTCCACGCCGTGCGCGCCCTGGCCGCCTCGCGCGCCGTCACGCTCGTCGTGGTCGTCGCCCCGCCGGACGGCGCCACCGAGGTCAAGACGCTGCTCGCCGACCACGCGCTGCCCGAGCGCACCGACGTCGTCGTCGTGCCCGGCGGCGCCACTCGCCAGGAGTCGGTGAAGCTCGGCCTCGACGCCCTCCCGCCGGACGTCGGCGTCGTCCTCGTGCACGACGCGGCCCGCCCGCTCGTGCCCGTCGACACCGTCGACACCGTCATCGAGACCGTCCGCGACGGGGCGCCCGCCGTGGTGCCCGCGCTGCCGCTCGCCGACACCGTCAAGGAGGTCGAGCCCGGTGCGCCGGGGGCGCCCGAGCCGGTCGTCGCCACGCCCGAGCGCGCGCGGCTGCGCGCCGTGCAGACGCCCCAGGGCTTCGATCGCGCCACCCTGGTCCGCGCCCACGAGGCCGACGTCGTCGGCGAGGGCGCCACGGACGACGCCGGGCTCGTCGAGCGGCTCGGTGAGCCGGTCGTGCTCGTCCCCGGCCACGAGGAGGCGTTCAAGGTCACCCGTCCCCTCGACCTCGTGCTCGCCGAGGCCGTACTCGCCCGCAGGAGGGCCAACGATGGCTTCTGAACCGCTGCCGTACCCGCTGCCGCAGGTCGGCGTCGGCACCGACATCCACGCCTTCGAGGACGGCCGCGAGCTGTGGTGCGCCGGGCTCAAGTGGGAGGGCGAGGGGCCCGGACTCGCCGGGCACTCCGACGCGGACGTCGTCGCGCACGCGGCGTGCAACGCGCTGTTCTCCGCCGCCGGGCTCGGCGACCTCGGCGCCCACTTCGGCACCGGCAGGCCCGAGTGGGCCGGGGCCTCGGGGCTCACACTGCTCACCGAGGCCGCGCGGATCGTCCGCGAGGCCGGTTTCACCATCGGCAACGTCTCCGTTCAGGTGATCGGAGACCGGCCGAAGATCGGCAAGCGCCGCGAGGAGGCCCAGAAGGTCCTCTCGGACGCGGTGGGCGCCCCGGTCTCCGTCTCCGGCGCCACCACGGACGGCCTCGGCTTCCCCGGCCGCGGCGACGGGCTCGTCGGCATCGCGACGGCGCTGGTGGTCCGTACGGGCTGAGACAGGTCCGAAACCCGCCCCGCCCCGTGGTGCGGAACCGCAGGATCCGATAGGGGTACGACTCGTCCAGCGATCAACCAGGCCGAGGAGCGAAGCCATGTCCGCCGCACTGTCCGACGACCTCAAGTCCCTGCTCGACACGCCCGTGTTCGTCACCGTCGCCACCATCCAGCCCGACGGCAGCCCCCAGCTCTCACCGGTCTGGGTGAAGCGCGACGGGGACGACGTCCTCATCTCCACCACCGTCGGGCGGCAGAAGGAGAAGAACCTGCGCCGCGACCCGCGCGTGACGGTGCTCTTCCAGCCCTTCGACGCCCCGTACACCTACGCGGAGATCCGCGGCACCGCCGAGCTGACCACCGAGGGCGGCCAGGAGCTGATCGACGAGCTGTCGCGGAAGTACACGGGCAAGGACTACGCCGACTTCAACCCGGCGTCCAAGGACGACGCACAGCGCGTCGTCGTCCGCGTGACGCCCCGCAAGGTCGTCGGCCGCATCTGACGGGCCGGAACATCACGGTTGCGTGCCCCGTGTCCCCCAGGGGAGCGGGGCACTGCCCGGCGCCCACTACCCTGGAGTGGTGACGATTCGCCTGTACGACACCAGCGCCCGGCAGATCCGTGACTTCCAGCCCCTGACCCCGGGCTGTGTCTCGATCTACCTCTGTGGTGCCACGGTGCAGGCGGCCCCGCACATCGGGCACATCAGGTCGGGTCTCAACTTCGACATCATGCGCCGCTGGTTCGCGTACCGCGGCTACGACGTGACGTTCATCCGCAACGTCACGGACATCGACGACAAGATCATCCGGAAGTCGGCGGACCAGGACCGCCCCTGGTGGTCCATCGGCTACGAGAACGAGCGCGCCTTCAACGACGGCTACGACGCCCTCGGCTGCCTCCCGCCCACCTACGAGCCGCGCGCCACCGGCCACGTCACCGAGATGGTCGAGATGATGCGCGGCCTCATCGAGCGCGGCCACGCCTACGAGGCCGACGGCAGCGTCTACTTCGACGTGCGCTCCTGGCCGCGGTACCTGGAGCTGTCGCGCCAGGACCTGGACAAGATGCAGCAGCCCAGCGAGGAGGGCATCACCGGCAAGCGCGACCCGCGCGACTTCGCCATGTGGAAGGCCGTCAAGCCGGGCGAGCCCGCCTGGGACACGCCCTTCGGCCCCGGCCGCCCCGGCTGGCACCTGGAGTGCTCGGCCATGGCCCACAAGTACCTGGGCAGCGCCTTCGACATCCACGGCGGCGGCATCGACCTGATCTTCCCCCACCACGAGAACGAGATCGCCCAGGCCAAGGCCTTCGGCGACGACTTCGCGACGTACTGGGTGCACAACGCCTGGGTCACCATGAGCGGCGAGAAGATGTCCAAGTCGCTCGGCAACTCGGTGCTCGTCTCCGAGATGGTCAAGCGCTGGCGCCCCATCGTCCTGCGCTACTACCTGGGCACCCCGCACTACCGCTCGATGATCGAGTACAGCGAGGAGGCCCTGCGCGAGGCCGAGGCGGCGTTCGCCCGCATCGAGGGCTTCACGCAGCGCGTCGTGGAGCTGGCCGGGGGCGTCGTGGAGCCCGCGGCCGAGGTGCCGCCCGCGTTCGCCGACGCGATGGACGACGACCTGGGCGTCCCGCAGGCGCTCGCGATCGTCCACACCACGGTCCGCCAGGGCAACTCCGCGCTCGCCGCGGACGACAAGGAGGCCGCCGTCGCGCGGCTCGCCGAGGTGCGGGCCATGCTGGGCGTCCTCGGCCTCGACCCGCTCGACCCGCACTGGGCGGCGGCCGGCGGCGAGGGCTCGGGCGAGGAGCTGAACGGCGTGGTCGACGCCCTGGTCCGGCTCGTGCTCGACCAGCGCGAGGCCGCGCGCGGCCGCAAGGACTGGGCCACCGCCGACGCCATCCGCGACCAGCTCGCCCAGGCGGGCCTCGCCATCGAGGACAGCCCGTCGGGGCCGCGCTGGACGCTCGGCTCCCGCTAGCGGGACCCCGCGAATGTGCCGCCCGGCGCGCCGGGCGGCACACTGCATTGCAGAGACATACGTACGTAACCCGAGGAACAGGTAGGTCATGGCCGCTAACAACCGCCGCATGTCCGGCAAGAAGGGCGCGCAGGTCGGCAGCGGCGGCAAGCGGCGCCGGGCCCTCGAAGGCAAGGGGCCGACGCCGCCCGCCGAGATGCGCAAGGGGCACGCCAAGCAGCGCATCGCGCAGGCCCAGGCGCGGCGCGCGCAGGGCCGCCCGCAGCGCCGCACCGGCGGCAAGTCCGCGGCCGAGATGGTCGTCGGCCGCAACCCGGTCGCCGAGGCGCTGCGCGAGGGCGTGCCCGCCACGACGCTCTACGTCCAGCAGTTCATCGACAACGACGAGCGCGTCCGCGAGGCCATCCAGCTCGCCGGCGAGCGCGGCGGCATCCACCTGATGGAGGCCCCGCGGCCCGAGCTGGACCGCATGACCAACGGCCTCAACCACCAGGGCCTCGTGCTCCAGGTGCCGCCGTACGAGTACGCGCACCCGGAGGACCTCGCCGCGGCGGCGTACGACCAGGGCGAGGACCCGCTGATCGTCGCGCTCGACGGCGTGACGGACCCGCGGAACCTGGGCGCCGTGGTGCGGTCCGTGTCCGCCTTCGGCGGCCACGGCGTGGTCGTGCCCGAGCGCCGGGCGGCCGGCATGACGGCGGGCGCGTGGAAGACGTCCGCCGGTACGGCAGCGCGCACGCCGGTGGCGCGGGCCACCAACCTCACGCGGGCGCTGGAGGCGTACAAGAAGGCGGGCATCGCCGTCGTCGGCCTGGCCGCCGACGGGGAGCACGAGATCGGCGAGCTGGACGCCCTGGAGGGCCCGGTCGTCATCGTCGTCGGCAGCGAGGGCAAGGGCCTCTCGCGCCTGGTCGGCGAGACCTGCGACTTCCGCGTGCGGATCCCCATGCCGGGCGGGGCCGAGTCCCTGAACGCGGGCGTGGCCGCGGGCGTGGTGCTCTACGAGGCGGCCCGCCGCCGGGCCTGAGCCCGGTGCGCCGACCCCCGCACACCGGCCGGGCCGCGGGCCCGCCGGTGGCGGGGAATGGTGGGGTTTGACGGGGTCCGGACAGATCCGGGCGGTCAAGGCAGTGTCCAAACCTCGCGTCACTCGGTTAGATGAGTGTGGACACCAGAACACCCCGCACACCCACGGGGGGACGCTCGTCAGGGTTCGACGACACCCCCGCGCTGAGCATGGTGAAGGTGCCCTGCGACCCCGCGCAGGTCATCGTCAATCACGCGAGCTTCCGCGTCCAGCTGCCCCCGGCGGGCCGGACCCGATCGCCGCGCGTCGCCCGCCATGTGAGCGCCGCCGAGGAGACCATGCGCATGCCCGCGGTGGGCGCGGCGGGCGGCGGGGCGCGCCGGCGCGCGCCGGTCGTCTGGAGCGGTAAGTCCGAGCCGGGTGACCCCGGCGCGGGCGGGCTGCTGCAGGCCGTGCGCGGCAGCGGGGTGCGCCGTGCGGCGGACGTGACGGCCGGCGGCGATCCGCAGGCCACCCGCGTCGGCTACGACGACGGCGGTGCCACCCAGGTCATCCCGCGCGTCGACGTCGACGATCCGTACGGCGACACCGTGCAGACCCCCGCCGTGGGCACGCGCGGCGGCGACCACGGCCCCACCCGGCTCCTGCCGCAGATGCGCATGCCGGGCAGCGCCGACGACGAGGCGCACGCCGACGATCCGTACGACGACGGCTACGGGGACGAGGCCGCCGACTTCGCCGAGGACGCGGCCGAGCGCCGCGCCGGGAAGCCGCCCAACGGCGTGCGCCACGCGTACTACCCGGGGCGCCGCCTCAACCTCGGCGTGGTGCTGCTCCCGCTGCGCGTCTTCCTCGGCTTCATCTCCATCTACGCGGGCATGGGCAAGCTCTGCGACCCCGTCTACTTCGACGGCGGCGAGCGCGGCTCCATGGTCAAGTGGCTGAACTCGCTGCACCCGTGGGCGCTCGCCGAGCCGCTGCGGGACTGGGCGCTCCAGCACCCCGTGGGCGCGGGCCTGGTCATCGCCTTCCTCCAGGTGATCGTCGGCGTCCTGACCGTGCTCGGGCTCTGGCAGCGGGTCGCCGCCGGGGTGGGGATGCTCCTGTCCATCGCGCTGCTCGTGACGGTGAGCTGGAAGACCGTCCCGGCGTACGACGCGCCCGACATCATCTATCTCGCCGCCTGGTCGCCGCTGATCATCGCGGGCGCCCCGGTGTACTCCGTCGACGCCCGGCTCGCCGGGGAGGCCTGGCGCACGCTCGGGCCGCGCGCCGCGCTGTGGGAGCTGCGCCGCCGGGTGCTGCGCAGGGGCGGGCTCGTCGGCACCGTCGTGGTCGGTCTGACGCTGCTCGTCGGCTCGCTGCTCGGCGGGGCGGTGCGGGACGCGGACCGCGTGACCGTGCCGGGGCCCGGCGAGTCGCCGCGCAACGAGCTGCCGGGCTCCCCGCTGCCGGGCGACCCGGACGGCAAGCGCGAGCGCCGCAGCGATCCGCGCAGCCCCTCGGCCGCCGCCGGGACGCCGACGCAGGGCACCACGGCGAGCCCCTCGCAGGAGGGCGCCACCGGCACGCCGGACGCGGCCCGCGAGACGGGCAGCGTCAGCGGCACGGGCAGCAGGCCGAGCGCGACGCAGGGCACCGGCGAGCAGGCTCCGGCGCAGCAGCAGCCCGCGCCGACCCAGGAGCGTCCGCCCGCCGCCACCAGCGGCCCGACGTCCAGCGGCGGCACGACCGGCGGCGCCGGGCCCAGCGGCGGCACGACCGGTGGCACCACCGGCGGTTCGGACGGCGGCACCGGCGGCAGCGGCGGCCGCCCTGGCCTGCTCGGCGGCGTGCTCGGCTGAGGTGGTCGGTCGCCTGCGGGTTCGTCGTGGCTGGTCGCGCAGTTCCCCGCGCCCCTTCGGGCGCTACTGCGCGGCCAGTTCCTTGGCGGCCTCGGTGAGGTCCTTCGCGGTGTCGATGGCGCGCCAGTAGGCGCCCTGCGGCAGCGGGAAGCCCGCCAGGCGCTTCTCGCGGGCCAGGCGCGGGAACGTGGTGCGCTCGTGGTCGCCGAGGTCCGGGAGCAGGGCGGTGAAGGCCGCGGAGAAGACGTACACGCCCGCGTTGATGAGGTACGGGGACGGCGGGGCCTCGATGAAGTCCGTGATGTGGCCGAACGCGTCGGTCTCGACGGCGCCCCAGGGGATGCGGGGGCGGGCGAGGGCGAGCGTGGCGGTGGCGTCGCGCTCGGCGTGGAAGGCCGCCATGTCGCGCAGCGAGAAGCGGGTCCAGATGTCGCCGTTCGTGGCGTACCACGGCTGGTCGGTCTTGGGCAGGTGGGCGGCCGCGTACTTCAGGCCGCCGCCGCGGCCCAGGGGCTCCGTCTCGACGACGGTGGTGACCTTGAGCGGCAGGTCGGCGCTCGCCAGCCAGTCCTGGAGGACCTCGGCGAGGTGGCCGCAGGAGATGACCGCGTCCGTCACGCCCTCGGCCGCGAGCCAGGCCAGCTGGTGGCCGATGATCGGGGTGCCCGTGCCGGGGATCTCGACCATGGGCTTGGGGCGATCATCGGTGTACGGGCGCAGCCGGGAACCCTGGCCGCCGGCCAGGACCACGGCCTGCGTGGGCATTGCTGTGTGGATGTCACCGGTGGTCATGGCGGAACCCTACGCGTTGGGGCGCGCAGGGTTCCGACGTGGCCGGCGCTGACAGGGGGCGCTAGGGGTGGGGCCGGGGTCGGCCCGGTGCTCCTCAGTTGTTGTGGTGGGCGGCGACGCCCGCGGCGAAGGACGTGTCGCAGACCGGGCGGGCGTACGACTGGGCGCGGCTCGGGCCGTAGGCGCGGACGGCGGCGCGGCCGAGGGCGCGGGCGATGGACACGCAGTGCTTGGCGAGCGACGGGTGCCGGTCGACCTCCTGCTGGAGGTGGGTGAGGGCGACGCCCGGGTTCTTCTCCTGGAGTTCGAGGAGGAGGCGGTCGCGCACGATCTCGTGGGGGCCGCGGGACCTGGCCGGCGCGGAGAGGTCGCCCGCGGACGCGGTGAGGACCGAATCCGATGAGCTGCCGGACCAGTTGACCCGGGTGACCGCGAGCGTGCCGGACAGCACCAGGACGACGGGCAGGACGAGGGCGAGTGTGCGCCCGATGCGGCGGCCGGGGCCGCGGTGGCCTCGGCGCGACTTCTGGGTGTAGTTGGCGGAGTGCGTCACGCGAGTGAGGGTAGCGCTAGGTGATGATTTGGCGACATTTAGTCACCCGGTTGGGTGAGGGGGAATGTGGTTTGGCGAAGTGGATGTTGACGAACACCGGGCGAAATGACCGATGTGCCGGGGTATTTGTCGACAACGCGCTGAGATGTCCCGGAGCGCGCGAAGGGCCCCGTGCCTGAGCACGGGGCCCTTCGGGCCGGTTGACGTCGGGGAAGCCCGGCGCTTGCCGCGCCCCGGGGGACGTCAGTCGGTGAGGCGCTCGCCGGTGGAGGTGGAGAAGACGTGGGTCTCGCCCGGGCGCGGCACGACGTGGAGCAGGGCGCCCTTCTCGGGGACCTGGCGGCCGTTGACGCGGACCACGAGGTCCTTCTGCTCGCCGCCGACCTCGGCGGTGCCGTACACGTAGCCGTCGGCGCCGAGCTCCTCGACGACGTTCACGGACACGGCGAGACCGGCCGGGGCGTCCTCGGACTCCTTGGTGAGGGTCTTCGCGGCGCCGCCGTTCTGCTCGACCACGTCGAAGTGCTCGGGGCGGACGCCGACGGTGACGGTGCGGTCGCCCTTGTCGGCGGCCGCGGCGAGGGCCTCGCGGTTGACCGGCACCACCGAGTTGCCGAACTTCACGCCGCCGTCGGTGATCGGGACCTCGACGAGGTTCATGGCGGGCGAGCCGATGAAGCCCGCGACGAAGAGGTTCGCCGGGCGGTCGTACATGTTGCGCGGCGAGTCGACCTGCTGGAGCAGACCGTCCTTGAGGACGGCGACGCGGTCGCCCATCGTCATGGCCTCGACCTGGTCGTGGGTGACGTACACGGTGGTGATGCCGAGGCGGCGCTGGAGCGAGGCGATCTGCGTACGCGTGGAGACGCGGAGCTTGGCGTCGAGGTTCGACAGCGGCTCGTCCATGAGGAAGACCTGGGGCTCGCGGACGATGGCGCGGCCCATCGCGACGCGCTGGCGCTGACCGCCGGAGAGGGCCTTCGGCTTGCGGTCCAGGTACTCGGTGAGGTCGAGGATCTTCGCGGCCTCTTCGACCTTCTGCCGGATCGTGGCCTTGTCGACGCCCGCGATCTTCAGGGCGAAGCCCATGTTCGCGGCGACCGTCATGTGCGGGTACAGCGCGTAGTTCTGGAACACCATGGCGATGTCCCGGTCCTTGGGCGGCAGGTGCGTGACGTCGCGGTCGCCGATGCGGATCGCGCCGCCGTTCACGTCCTCCAGGCCCGCGAGCATGCGCAGGGAGGTGGACTTGCCGCAGCCGGACGGGCCGACCAGGACGAGGAACTCGCCGTCCTCGATCTCGATCTCGAGCCCGTCGACGGCGGGCTTGGTGGAACCCGGGTAGATCCGGGTCGCCTTGTCGAACGTCACAGTGGCCATGGTGAGGGCCCCCTTCACCGGCAGGAACGTGCCGGACGATCCGAGTAAAGGATGGGTCTAGTCCAGTCGTCTGGACTGCCCGTGACGCTACCCCGCTGGTCACCGCTCTGTCAGTAGTCCGGAGGGGATGACCTTCGACGAGATTTTCGACTGCGGTGGGGGTCCCGTTGGTTACACTGCACGGGCACGGCCGCACAGGGGCCCGTGCAGGCCTCCTTAGCTCAGCTGGTCAGAGCGCCGCTCTTGTAAAGCGAAGGTCGTCGGTTCGAATCCGACAGGGGGCTCCACACACCGTCCTCGCGAACCGTTTCCGCTGGGGCCGCCGCGGGGCCGTCCCGGCTCAGCCGCGGCCGGTGAGGCGGTCCGCGAGCCGGGCCAGGCGCGTGGTGCGCGCCGCCGGCCGGGCCAGCTCCCTGCGGTCGGCCGCGCGGTACGCCGCGTACAGGCCGTGCACCCCCAGCCAGCGCAGCGGCTCCGGCTCCCACTTGCGCACCCGGTGGTCCACCCAGGCGAGCCCGGTCAGGTCCGTCGCGCCCGCCTGGCCCGCGTCCCGCCGCACCAGGTCCCGCAGCGTGCGCCCGGCGAGGTTGGCGGTGGCGACGCCGGAGCCGACGTAGCCGCCCGCCCAGCCGAGGCCCGTCGCCCGGTCCAGGGTGACCGTGGCGCACCAGTCGCGCGGCACCCCGAGGACGCCCGACCAGGCGTGGTCGACGCCGACGCCGGTGAGCTGCGGGAAGAAGCGGACCAGGAGCTCGCGCAGGGCCTCGACGGTGGCGGCCTGGGTGCGGCCAGGGTTGGCCGCGGTGTCGGTCTGGGAGCCGTAGCGGTAGGGCACGCCCCGGCCGCCGATGGCGATGCGCCCGTCGGCGGTGCGCTGGGCGTACATGTACGCGTGCGCCATGTCGCCGAGGGTCTCGCGGCCCGCCCAGCCGAGGGTGTCCCACACCTCGTCGGGCAGCGGCTCGGTCACGATCATCGAGGAGTTCATCGGCAGCCAGGTGCGGCGCTGGCCCTTGAGGGAGGCGGTGAAGCCCTCCGTGCAGCGCAGCACGTACGGGGCGCGGACCGTGCCGTAGGGGGTGACGGCGTGCCGGGGGCGGATCTCCGTGACGGGCGTCGACTCGTGGATGCGCACGCCGAGCGCCTCGACGGCCGCCGCGAGGCCCTTGACCAGCTTCACCGGGTGCAGCCGCGCGCCGTGCGGCGTCCAGGACGAGCCGACCGCCCCGGCGACGCGCACCCGCTCGGCCGTCTCGCGGGCGCCGCGCAGCACCCGGTCGCTCTCGCCGTACGCGAGCTCCGCCGCGTGGAAGGCCTTGAGGCGGGCCAGCTGGGCCGGTGTGCACGCGACTTCGAGGACGCCGCCGCGGTGGATGTCGGCGTCGATCCGCTCCTCGGCGGCGACCCGGACGACCTCGCCGACCGTGTCGTTCATGGCCCGCTGGAGGCGGACGGCGGCCTCGTGGCCGTGCAGCGCCGCGTACCGGTCGCGGCCCGCGATGCCGTTGTAGAGCCAGCCGCCGTTGCGCCCCGAGGCGCCGTAGCCGCAGAACCTCTGCTCCAGGACCGTGACGCGCAGGGACGGGGCCGCCTTCTTCAGGTAGTACGCGGTCCACAGGCCGGTGTAGCCGCCGCCCACCACGCAGACGTCGGCGCTCGCGTCGCCGCCGAGGGGCTCGCGGGGCGCGGGCAGGCCGTCGTCCGCGTACCAGAAGGAGATGCCGCCGTTCACGGTGTCCGTGCTGCTCAAGGGGCTGCTCATGGGGCGGGACGTTACTGCGCGCGCGGAGCTCTGGGCAGAGGTCGGATAGATTTCCGGTACTTCGGGTGCCCTCAGTGGTACGTGGCGATTTCAGGAGTTCTGGAGGGCTTTTCATGGCCGTACGCAAGGCCGGGCGCATGGCCGCTTCGGTGGCCGCCGTGGCGCTGCTCGGTGCCGTGGTCACCGGGTGCGACTCCGACGACGACGGCGACGGCGACTGGATGGGCGGGGGCAAGAAGTCCCCGTCGGCCTCCGCCGAGCCGTCCGACCCGGCCGCGAAGTCGCCGTCGCCGTCGCAGGACACCGGTCCGGCGGCGAAGGTCCCGCCCGCCTCGGTGAACGACCTCGCGAAGGTCCCCACCGCTGTCAAGGGCGGCGTGATCACGGTCGGCGAGCCGTCCGCGAAGCACACGGTGAAGGTGTACGAGGACCCGCGCTGCCCCTTCTGCAAGAAGTTCGAGGAGAACGGCGCGCAGGCGCTCGTCGCGCCGCTGGCCGCGGGCGACGTGAAGGTCGAGTACACGATCGCCTCGTTCCTCGACAACAACTTCGGCGGCGACGGCTCCAAGAACGCCGCCAACGCGCTGCGGGCCGCCGTGGACACGGGGAAGTTCCCGCAGTTCCACTCCGCGCTCTTCACCAACCAGCCCGAGGAGAGCGACGACGGCTTCACGCCCGCGTTCCTGCTGAAGGTGGGCGCGGCCGCGGGCATCAAGGACGCCGCGTTCGACAAGGCGGTCACCGCCAACGCGCACAAGGCGTGGGTGGCCACCGCCATGAAGGCCTTCACCGCCGACGGCGTCTCCGGGACGCCCACGGTCGAGATCGACGGCAAGAAGGCGCCCGCCGACTCCCTGTACGACAAGGCCGACTTCGCGAAGGCCCTCAAGGACGCCGGGGTCTCCTGAACGAGCCGGGTGGCCGGATTTAATCGGGCGCGGCCCTCGCGGCACCCTGCGTAGGGTCGCGCCTGTGATCGAGATCCACGTACCGGACGCCCTGGTCGAATCCCAGCACAAGTACGCGGGGGAGGCGGGCCGCGCCTTCGTCGCGGGGCTGCCGGAGCTCGCCGCGCGGACCCTGGAGCGCTGGGAGCTGACGCCCGTGGGCGCCTCCATGCACGGCATGGCGGCGCTCGTGCTGCCCGTGGAGCGCGCCGACGGCTCACCGGCCGTGGTGAAGTTCCAGGTCCTGGACGAGGAGACCGAGGGCGAGCCGGTCGCGCTGCGCGTGTGGGACGGCGACGGCGCGGTGCGGCTGCTCGACCACGACGCCGCCACCGGCACGATGCTGCTCGAACGGGCCGGTGACGGCCGGGAGCTGACCCGGTTCGCCGAGGCGGGCAAGGACGAGACCCGGGGGGCCGTCCTCGTCGTCGCGGAGCTGCTCGCGCGGCTCACCGCCGGGCCCGCGCCCGCGGGCATGCGCACGCTCGGCGCCATCGCCGGGCAGATGCTCGACGACACCCCGGCCGCGCTCAAGGAGATCGCCGACCCGGCCGACCGGGCGCTCGTGGCGCGGTGCGCGGACGCCGTGCGCGAGGTCGTGGGCGAGCCCGGGGACCGCATGCTCCACTGGGACCTGCACTTCGGCAACGTCCTCGCGGCCGGGCGCGAGCCGTGGCTCGCCATCGACCCCAAGCCCCTCGCGGGCGACCCCGGCTTCGATCTGTGGCCCGCCCTGAACGACCGCTTCGACCCGGACGACGCGCGCTGGCGCTTCGACGCGATGACGGAGGTCCTGGGCCTGGACCGGGAGCGGGCGCTCGCGTGGACGCTCGGGCGGGTGCTCCAGAACGCGCTGTGGGAGGTGGAGGACGGGCGTCCGGCGCCGGAGGAGGACCTGGAACTGGCGCGGCGGCTGCTCGCGAGCCCGCTCTAGTTTCTGGGCGGGCCGGTCCCGGGCGGGCCGTCAGCGGGCGTCGCGCACCGCGCCGCCGACGGCGGCGCGCAGGCCCGCGTCGCCCGGCATCTCCTGGGCGAAGTACCACCAGAAGGTGCCGCCGACGCTCGACGGATAGCCGAGGGCGGCCGCGTAGTAGCGGCGGGCGACCCGCCGCCGGGCCGCGGCCGGGTCGTCCTCGTCGAAGGCCCAGTAGAACCGGGACGTGTCCGCGTTCCAGTAGCCCAGTTCGCCCAGGCCGACGCGCCGGCCGGGGAAGTCGGCCGCGAGCCGCGTCATGACCTGGTCGAAGGCGAGGCCGAGCGGGGCGTCCTCGATCCAGCTGGACAGGAGCACGACGTCGATGTCCTCGCGGACCGCGCGCGGCAGGTTCGCGCGCGGCCAGGTGAACGCCGACCAGCGGGCCGCGTCCGTGCCGAGCTGCCAGTACAGGGTGAGGACGACATCGGCTCCGGGCCGCTTCTTCCGTACGTACGCCGCCGCGTCCGCGATCTTGTGCCGCATGCGGTCGCGCGGCGGCAGGAGCTTGTCCGTGCAGTCGCCGTCGGCGGTGGTGCGGGAGTCCGTCCAGCAGCCGTTGACCTCGTTGCCGACCTCCCAGGCCTCGATCTCCGGGAACGCGTCGACGTACCGCTTGATCCGGGCCAGATAGCCCGCGCGGGTGCCGAGTTCGGGGTGCTCGGAGCCGTTCGCGTACGCGGAGTCGACCGGCTGGCCGAGGACCTTCAGACCGGCGGCGTGGGCGGCTGCCACGGCCTCGCGGTAGCGCCGGGGGACGGGCGCGCGGGGGTCGTCGTCCGCGTCGAAGACGATCCGGGCCCAGCCGTGCGGGCGGGTCAGGCGCCCGGCGAGCGGTGCCCACCGCTTCGGGTCCGCGCCGTCGGCGACGGTGACGCCCGTCCACGGCGCGTGCGTGCGCCGGGCGCGCGGCCCGTACTCCTCCAGGAGCAGCCCGTACGCCGTGTCGATGGCGCTCAGGGCGCGCTGGCCGTGCTTGCCCCGGCCCGCGTCGGAGTCCGCGGCGTCGGCGCGGGCCAGCTCGCGCGCGGCCGTGCGGCGGGCGGCGGTGAAGCGGGCCGAGCGGCGGTAGGCGGGGCGCAGGGCGAGGGCCTCGTCCAGGCGGCGCTCGGCGTCCTTGGCGGCGGCGTGGTTGAAGACGACGGTGGTGCCGTGGGTGAAGCCCTTGCCGCCGTTGTCGAGGACGACGGTGGAGAAGCCCTGGTCGGTGGGCCAGTTGAGGGCGAGTGCCGCGGGTCCGCCGCGGCCGGGCAGGTCGAAGCGGAGCCGCCGCCCGTCCTCGTACAGCGGGAAGTCGTCGAGGACGCGCAGGGTGCGCGGGTCGACGAGGGCGTCGCTGTCGGAGCCGCCGCTGCCGTGCGTGACGGCGCGGGCCCGGCCGGGGGTCAGGAGCGTGCCGTGGCCCTGGGGGTCGTAGAACTTCAGCGCCACGGTCCGGCCCGCGCCGCCGGTGTCCGTGGCGGTGTGCAGGCCGGAGCCGGAGCCGCCCGGGGTGCAGCCCGCGGCGAGGCCGAGGGCGAGCAGCGCGGCCGGGGCCTTCCGGTTGACCCGCGGCCGTCGCCCGTGGCTTGCCGCGCTCATGATTCGTACCGCCGCACCGGCCGACGTCCCTCTCATCCGCACCCTGATCCGTGAACTCGCAGCGTACGAGAAGGAGCCGCAGGAGGCCCGCGCCACCGAGGAGCAGCTGCACGAGGCGCTGTTCGGCGGGCGGCTAGAACGCGTCGACCGTGTGCGGCAGCAGCGCGGTCGTGAGCGCCGCGTCCAGGGCGGCGGCCGCGCCCGGCGTGTGCTCGGTGACGGTGCCCGCCCGTACGAAGGACACGAGCGGCGCGCCGCCGAGGTAGGCCGAGCCGAGGTCCCGCACGTCGAGGGTGAGGTCGGCGGGGGCGTCGGTCGGCTCGTACGCCGCCGGGCCGTCCGCGTCGGTGACCGTCAGGCGGAAGCGGCCCTCGTTGGCGGGGAGCTGGGGGTCGCGGACCTCCAGGACCAGGTCGGCGGGGGCCGCCCAGGAGCGGGCGAGCAGCGCGGCGCGCACGTCGACGAGCCGGACCCGCAGGCCCGGGTACTGGCCCGTCACGCGGACCTGGTCGCGGTCCCCGGCGAACAGGAGCAGCGGGTCGTCGAGCGGGCGGCCCCACGCCTGGATCAGGCCGGTCAGGTCGATCGACGCCAGATAGCGCCACAGTGCGGCCTCGGCCTCCGGCGTGTCCGCCTCCAGCTCGTCCAGGCGGACCAGGCCGGGGGCGTCGTCGCGGCCCTTGGTGCGGTAGATGGCGTACCCGGTGACGCGCTCGGGGTCGGCCGCGTCTCCGAGGACCACGACGCGCGGGGGCGACAGGTCGTCGTCGTCCTCGTCCTCCGTGGCCATCCATTCCTCGCGCCACCAGGCCTCGGTGCGGTCGATGCGGCCCGCGCGGGCGGCGCGCGTACGGTCGTAGTACTCGGCGAGCAGCGCGGGGGCGGCCGCCGGGTCCACCAGGCGCAGGGGTCCTTCGGCCGGGGTGATCCGCAGGGCCAGGGGGCGCTCGGACTTCACCTCGACGGTGTTGTTGTACGTGGCCGGGCCGAAGCCGAAGCGGCCGTAGATCGCGTCCTCCGAGGCCCACAGCGCCGCCAGCGGACGGCCGCTCGCGCCGCATCTCTCGAAGAGCGCCGCGACCATGCCGGAGAGCACGCCGCGGCGGCGGTGCGTGGGCGCGACGGAGACGAACGTGACGCTGGGGCACGGCAGTTCGCCGCCCGGCACGGACATGGTGAAGCGGAAGGCGGCGAGGAGGCCGACCAGGGTCTCCCCGTCGTACGCGCCGACGCGGTCGCAGCCGCGCAGCAGGTCGTGGTGGTGCTTGCGCTTCTCGTCCTCCGGGGTCTCGTGGAAGGCGAGGTAGACCAGGTCGAGGGCGCGGTCCAGATCGGTGTCCGGCAGGTCGCGGAACGTGATGGTGGTGGACGGGGCCGGGCTGGGGGGTGCGGAGTCCATAATCCGGACGGTAGTTCGCGAAAGCCGCATGGGCATCCGATTTTTGCCGGAGTGGGACCGCGCATCCCGGGCGGGCCCGGCTCGGCGGATCGGGCGGGCCCGGCCCGGGGGCCCGGCGGATCGGACGGGCAGGGGGACAGCCGGGTGGGGGCTCAGGGGATCAGGACCACCTTGCCCGTGGTGGCGCGGGTCTCCAGGGCGCGGTGCGCCGCGGCCGCCTCGGCCAGCGGGAAGGTCTGCACGGCGGGGGTGAAGTAGCCGCCCTCCCAGGCGCGCAGGGCGGCCAGCTCCAGGGTGCGGACGGGGTTGTCGCCGCCCGCCCTCTCCAGCATGGCCCCGCCGAGCGGGTTGATCCGCGTGATGCCGCGCGCGGCCAGCTCCTCGTCGGTCAGGTCCACCGGGCCCTTCTTCTCCGACCAGCCGAAGGTGAGGTGGGTGCCGCCGGGCCCGAGCAGGTCCACGGCGGCCCGGCCCGCGTCGCCGCCCACCCCGTCGAGGACCACGGTCGCGGCGCGGCCGCCGTCGCCCAGGCCCTTCAGGAACGCGCGGACCTCGTCGGGCCAGGCCGGGTCGGTGTAGTCGACGGCCAGGTCGGCGCCGTTCGCGGTGACGCGGGCCGTCTTGGCGGGCCCGCCCGCGAGCCCGATGACCGTGGCCCCGGCGTGCTTGGCGTAGCTCACGAGCAGGGTGCCGATGCCGCCCGCGGCGGCGGGGACGACGACGACGGAGTCGGCGTCGAGCTCCGTGAACTGGAGGATGCCCATCGTCGTGCGCCCCGTGCCGATGAGCCCGACGGCCTCGGGGAAGCCGAGCCCTTCGGGGAGCTCGTGCAGCCGGGCGGCCTCGGTCACGGTCAGCTCGGCGTAGCCGCCGGGGGCGAAGCCGATGTGCGCGACGACGCGCCGGCCGGCCCAGGCGGTGTCCACGCCCTCGCCGACGGACTCGACGGTGCCCGCGACCTCGCGGCCCGGGACCGTCGGCAGCTCGGGCAGCTGGGGCAGCGGGCCCTGCTCGCCCTCCCGGACCGAGGTGTCGAGCAGGTGCACCCCGGCCGCCGCGACGGCGATCCGCACCTGGCCCGGGCCGGGCGTGGGGTCCTCGACGGTCTCGTACGTGAGGTTCTCGGCGGGGCCGAAGGCGTGCAGACGTACGGCGTGCATGGCGAACTCCTCAGGGACGCGGGCTTGCTGGACCGGCGGGGGCCGACCACCACCCACCCTTCAACCTCAAGCGGACTTGAGGTCAACCCAGGGTGTGGTGGCGGTCAGCCGGCCCGTGCCGGTCAGGGCGAGCGACACCGCCTCGATGGCGCTGTTGAAGGAGACCTCACTGAGCAGCCCCGGCGCCGCCACCTGGTCGCCCGCCAGGAACACGCCGTCGCCCCGGTCCACCGCGGGCCGGTCGCGCCAGGTCGTGCCCGGCCGGTCGACGGCGCCCGTGCGGCCGCCGGCCACCGAGGCGCGGCGCCAGGTCACGCGCTCGCGCCAGTCGCGGAAACCGAGGTCGAGCAGCTCCTCCGCGCGCCTGACGCCGTCCGCCTTCGACTCGTGCGGCGCGAGCGGGATCTGCCCCTGGATCAGCTGCCGCCCCTCCGGGGCGAGCGTACGGTCCTGGGCGGTAAAACGCTCTATCCAGCCCGTGCCGTCCAGGTCCGACACCGCGAACAGATCGCCCCGGCGCGGGCGCAGCGCCACGTCCACGAGGGTGGTGCGCCCGCTCTCCCAGGTCAGCCCGTCGTCCCGCAGGAGCCGCCGCGCGGCGTCGAGCGAGGTGGCGACGATGACGGGGCCGCGCCGCGCGGGCTCCGCGATGTCGCCGACGCGGGCCAGCGTCTCCACCCGGACGCCCAGGTTCCAGGCGCGGGCGGCCATCCGGTCCACGACCGTGCCCCAGCCGCCCACCGGGTAGTGCGCCTCCGGGGGCAGCTTCGCGGCGCGGCGGAACCGGGTGTGCACGAAGCGGGCGGACAGCGCGCCCGGGTCGTGGTGGAAGAGCGCCACGGCGGTGTAGTGGGCCGCCGCACGGGCGCCCTCCGGGCCCACCTCGCGCGTGGCCCAGGTCAGGAAGTCCTCGTCGACGGGGGCCTGTTCGGGCGCCCGGCGCAGCAGCCGCAGCATCGCCAGGGGCGGGGTGCGGCGCAGCGCGCCCCGGTGGCGCAGCCGCAGCCGCGCGGCCTCCAGGGGCGGCAGCGGGGCCAGTTCGCCGATCAGGTCCCGCTGCTTGAGCCAGGTCCAGTGCGGGCCGCCGTTGTACAGCGCGTGCGGTCCGTCGTTCGTCCGGTACGTGCCCTCCGAGGTGCGGGCGCGGCCGCCCAGCGTGTGGTGCGCCTCGTGCACGGTGACCCGGGCTCCGCCCTCGGCGGCGGCGATGGCCGCGGTGAGGCCGGCGAAGCCGCCGCCGATCACCGTGACGGTGGGGGTGGTCGAAGGGGTGCGGGGCATGGGTGGGGTCCGTTTCTGTCGTGGTCCTCGTACGGGTACGACGGGTCTGCCCCTGGCCGGTGTGACATCGCCAGGCCAGGGCCTGGCGGGAGCCCCCGCCACAGCGCCACCCCCACCCCACCCGGCCCTGCCACCGGGGCCTGCCCCCACCCCACCCGGCCCTGCGGCTGGGGCCTGCCCCCACCGCGCCCGGCCCTGCCGCCAGGGCCTGCCGTCGCCTTGCCTGTGGCCTTGCTGTGGCGGGCTTCCTCTGCCGCCTTGCCCCCTGCCCTGCCGGGCCTCTCCCCGGCCCTGGCGCAGCCCTGCCGTGGCGGGCCTTCTCCGCTGTCCCGGCGCAGCCCTGCCTCTGCGGGCCTTGTCCGGGGCCTGCGGCTCAGCCCTGGCGGGGTGTTCCTGTCGGTCCGGTGCCGCTTGGCCCTGGCGGGCCTTCCCGCCCTCCCACCCGTACCGCCCCGGCTTTCGCCTGCGCGGGTCCGACGCGGGGCGCTGCGGCTGGTCGTGTGGCCCCGCCGCTACCGCGGCGGGCTTTCCCACCCACCCACCCGTTGCTCCTGGCTTCGCCGGGTGGGGGCCGGGGGGGGGACTGGCCCGGGCGCGTGGCGTGGGCTCGTTGGCGGCGGACGGTGGATCGGCCCGGGACGGTGGCACGTGGGTTTGACGGTGGCGCCGGTCGGGGGCTGTGGCTGGTTGGGTGGCGCCGCTGCCGCTGCCGCTGCCGCAGGAGGGCTCTCCCCGCCTGCTCGCTCGTGGCCCCTGGCCGCGCGGGGTGGGGCTTACGCCGGGGGCCCTCGCTGTCGCTGGTTGAGGTCGGGGGCTCGGGCGCGGCGTGGGCTCGGTGTCGGTGGCGGTGGCCGCTGTGGCTGGCCGGATGGCGCCGCTGCTGCTGCCGCACGGGTTCTCCCGCATGTCCGCTTGTGGCTTCCGGCCTCGCCGGGGAGGGCTCGTGCCTGGCCCTTGCTGTCGTAGGTGGGTGGGGCTGGCCGGGGCGCGCGCGGCGTGGCTCGTCGGTGGTACCGGGCGCGGTGGCCGTGAGGGGCTTTGCCAACTGTTCGCCCGTGGCTCTTGGCTTGACCGGGTGGGGCTTGGGCCTGGGGGCCTGCTGCCGCAGGTGGGGGCGGGTGGGTGGGACCAGCTCGGACACGCGTGGCCTGGGCTCGTCGGTGGGTGGGGCCGGTACCGGGGCGGAGGCCGCTTCCTCGGGCGGCTGACGGTGGCCCGGGGCGGAGGGCGACAGCCAGGGCTCGTGCGGGACGGCGGGCGGCTGCGTGGGTGGCCAGGGCTCGCGCGGGGTGGAGGGCAACTGTGCGGGGTGGCTAGGGGCCGCGTGGGGTGGAGGGCAACTGTGCGGGGTGGCTAGGGGCCGCGTGGGGTGGAGGGCAACTGTGCGGGGTGGCTAGGGGCCGCGTGGGGTGGAGGGCAACTGTGCGGGGTGGCTAGGGGCCGCGTGGGGTGGAGGGCAACTGTGCGGGGTGGCCAGGGGCCGCGCGGATAGAGGGTGGCTATCCGGGGGGGGCTAGGGGGCGCCCGAGGTGGAGGGCGGTTGTGCGGGGGCGGTCGCGTGGGGCGTAGCGGCGTAGCGGGCGTGAGGGGGCGGGGGGCGCGCATGGCACCATCGAGGCGTGCTCGACATCGGCTACGCCCTCTCCCGCCGCTTCCCCGACCCGCCCCAGCTGGACTACCGCACCGCGGACGTCCACACCCTGCGGCACGACCTGTTCTGCGGGGACGTGTACCTGGCCGACACCAAGGCCGACCGGGAGCTGTCCACAGCCTGGGGATGGGTGCCGGTGCTCGACTTCGCGTGGGCCCTGTGCGACATCGCGGAGCGGCTCGACCAGGACCCGATGGGCAGCAGGGCCGCGCGGCCCCAGCACGCCGAGCTGGACTTCACCGAGTCCACGGACCGGATGCTCTTCGAGCGGCGCTTCGGGTGGGTCGACATCGACGCGGACTGGCTGGACCCGGGCGAGCCGCCGCTCACCTTCTCGCACGCCGAACTGCGCCGCGAGGCACGCGACTTCCTGCACGACGTGGTGGCCGACCTGACCGACCTGCACGAGGGGCTCGGCGAGAACCCGGCCCTGTGGACCCTCCTGGCCAGCTTCCCGCGCGTGTCCTAGCCCCCGGCCAGGGCTGGCGCCGCTCCTCGGCCCCGGCGGGAAGAGCCGCTGCTCTCTGACCCTGGCCGGAGGAGGCCCTGGTCGGGGGAGGTGCCGTTCCCGAGGCCCGGTCGAGGGAGCCGCTGCTGCGCCCAGGCCCCGGCCGGAGGAGCCTTCGGCCCGGCTAGAGGAGCCGCTGTTCCTTGGCCACGGCCACCGCGCCCGCCCGTGTCTCCACGCCGAGCTTGTCGTAGATGCGGCCCAGGTGCGTCTTCACCGTGGCCTCGCTGATGAACAGCGCACGGGCGATCTCGCGGTTGCCGAGGCCCTGCGCCAGCTGGCCCAGGATGTCGCGTTCGCGCGGGGTGAGGCCGGGCCGGGGTTCCCGCATGCGGGCCATCACGCGGGACGCGACGGGCGGCGAGAGCGCGGTGCGGCCGCACGCGGCGGCGCGGATCGCCGAGAACAGCTCCTCGGGCCGCTCGGCCTTGAGCAGATAGCCGGTGGCGCCCGCCTCGATCGCACGGGTGATGTCGGCGTCGGTGTCGTACGTGGTGAGGACAAGGACGTGCGGCCTCCCGCCCCCGGCCGCCGCCGTGATGCGGCGCGTGGCCTCCACGCCGTCCGTCCCGGGGCCCAGTTGGAGGTCCATGAGGACGACGTCCGGCCGCAGCTTCGCGGCCAGGGCCACCGCCTCCTCGCCGGAACCGGCCTCCCCGACCACCTCGACCCCGGGCGCGCTGCCGAGCAGGGCGAGCAGGCCCGCCCGGACGACGGCGTGGTCGTCGCAGACGAGAAGCCGGACCGGCAAGCCACCCGAGCTGCCGCCCGAGCTGTCGCCTGCGGCGCCGCCCGAGCTGTCGCCTGCGGCGCCACCCGAGCTGCCGCCTGCGGCGCCACCCGCGCTGTCGTCAACGGCACCGCCCGCGCCGTCCCCCGGGCCATCCCCGGGTCCGCCGCTCGGGCTGCCGCCGAGGCCGTCGCCCGGGTTGCCGCCCGTGCTGCAGCCGGGCCCGCCGGCCGGGCCATCCCCGGGTCCGCCACCCGGGTTCCCGCCGGGTCCGCCGCCCGAGTTGTCGCCAGGCCCGCCCTCCGGGCTGCCGCCGGGCCTGCCGCTCGGGTTGCCGCCCGTGCTGCAGCCGGGCCCGCCGGCCGGGCCATCCCCGGGTCCGCCACCCGGGTTGCCGCCGGGTCCGCCACCCGGGCCCCCGCCAGGCCCGCCGCTCGGGCTGCCGCCGAGGCCGTCGCCCGGGTTGCCGCCAGGCCCGCCCCCCGGACCCCCGCCAGACCCGTCACCCGCCCCGCCCCCAGGCCCCCCGCCCAGGCCCAGATCCTCACCCGCGTCCATCGTGCCTCCCGTGTCGGCCCTCTGGGCCCTTTGGGCCCTCTCGGCCCTCGTCGTCGAGCCCCGCGTACGGACCGGCTCCCAGCGGGATCGCCACCGAGAGCACCGTCCCCTCGCCCGGCGCCGACTCCACCGTCAGCGTTCCGCCCAGCTGCGCCGCCCGCGCGCGGATCGCGGGGAGACCGTGCCCCCGCGCGCTCCGCGCGCCCCGCGTACCGCCGGGCGCCGGTGGTGCGAACCCCCGCCCGTCGTCCGCCACGTCGAGGACCACCTGGTCGTCGAGGTACGTCAGGGTCAGCGCGGCCGTGGCCGCGCCCGCGTGCTCGCGTACGTTCGCCAGCGCGCCCTGTGCGATCCGCAGGAGCGCCGAGCGGGCGCGGCCCGCGAGCGGGACCGGTGTGCCCTCGGCGTGGAAGCGGACCGTCAGGCCCGCGCCCGACTCCCGCCCCGCCAGCGTCCGCAGCGCCGCGGGCAGCGCGTACGCCGGGTCGGGTCCCGCCTCGGCCAGGTCCACCGGGGCCAGGTCGTGGACGAGGCGGCGGGCCTCGGCCAGGCCGCGGTCGGCGATGGACCCGGCGGTACGGACGTGGGCGCGGGCCGCCGCCGCGTCCGTGTCCCACACCCGGTCCGCCGCCTGGAGCAGCATCCGCTGGCTGGACAGGCCCTGGGCCAGCGTGTCGTGGATCTCCATGGACAGGCGCTGCCGCTCGGCGAGCGTGCCCTCGCGCCGTTCGGTGGCGGCGAGTTCGCGCCGGGTGCGCAGCAGGTCGTCGATGAGGGCGCGCTGCCGCGCCGTCTGCCGCTGCATGTGGACGAACACCGCCGTCGCCACGGCCGCCACGGCGGGCGGCGCGAACGCCAGGTTCGGGTCGAAGCCGTCCGCGAGCCGCAGCTGGGCCGCGACCACGAGGGCCGTCAGGACGGCGACGAGGGCGAGGGCCGCGCGCGTGGGCAGCGTCCGCAGGCCGGTGTAGAAGAGCGGCACCGCGCACCACGCGTAGCTCGGCGCGAGGACCACGAGGACCACCCAGACGCCGACGACCGCGCCGAGCCACAGCAGACGGCGGGGGTTGGGCGTGGCGCCGAGGGCCGGGCCGAGCACGTACAGGAGGGCGAGTACGGCCGAGAGGGCGATGATCCAGGGTGTACGGGGCTCGCCGGGGTGGCGCAGCAGGAAGCGGGAGAGCGAGGCGGCGAGCAGCAGGAAGAACGCGGTGTGCATGACGGCCGCGGGCCACCGGCTTTCCGGGCCGACGGCCGCGGGCCCCCGGCTTTCCGGGCCGACGGCCGCGGGCCCCCGGCTTTCCGGGCCGACGGCCGCGGGCCCCCGGCTTTCCGGGCCGACGGCCGCGGGCCCCCGGCTCTCCGGGCCGACGGCCGCGGGCCCCCGGCTCTCCGGACCCACGGCCGCGGGCCCCCGGCCCTCCGGACCCACGGCTCCGGGACGGTCCGCTCCCGCACCGTCACCTCCGCGCATCCCCGACCTCCTGTCACGCGCGTGAACTGGGCAAACACCCTCATTGTGGCCCGCTGGTCGCAGGCCCGGGTCAACCGATCGGCTGACCCGGACGTCATCCGAACCGCGCGCGACCCGCAGCCGGTGTGCCGACGGGGCGGACCGGGACCCGCCGGGAGGATCGAAGCACAGGGCCCGCCTCCGGACCCGTACCGCCGCACAGACCGTGCCGCCCCAAGGAGTCACACCATGAAGCAGCTCTCGCCGCGTGCCCGAGTCCTCACCGCCGCCGCCGTCCTCGGCGTCGTCGGCGCCGGGACGGTCGGTGCCGTGTCCGCCAGCGCCGACGCCCCGGCGGCCGCCGCCGAGGCCGCCGTCGGCGCCGACGCGGGCAGCCGCAACCTGACGCAGAGCACGCACCTCACCGTGGCCGCCGCGACGAAGGCCGCGCAGGCGACGCTGGACGCGGCGAAGAAGGAGAACCAGCGCGTCACGGTCGCCGTGGTCGACCGCAACGGCAACACGATCGTCACCCTGCGGGGCGACGGCGCGGGCCCGCAGTCGTACGAGTCCGCCGAGCGCAAGGCCTACACCGCCGTCTCCTGGAACGCGCCCACCTCCGAGCTGGCCAAGCGCCTGACGCAGACGCCGAACCTCAAGGACATCCCGGGCACGCTGTTCCTCGCGGGCGGCGCCCCGGTCACCGCGAAGGGCGCCCCCGTCGCGGGCATCGGCGTCGCGGGCGCGCCCAGCGGCGACCTGGACGAGAAGTTCGCGCAGGCGGGCGTGGCCGCGCTGGGCCGCTGACCCCGGGCGCGGGGGCCCGGCCGCGCGAAGCCCCGGCCGCGCGAAGCCCCGGCCGCGCGGAGCCCCGGCGCGCGGGGGCCCCGGTACGGCGGTGAGCGGTGGCCATAGGATCACCGGGGTGATCTACCGAGCCACCGCCCCCCTGACCAAGGGGCCCCGCCGCACCCCCCTCGCGCTGCTCTGCGCCACCGCCCTCGCGACCGCGCTCACCGCGTGCACGAGCAGTGGCGTCGGCGGCACCCCGGGAGCCGCGGGCGTCCGCGACCCGTACTTCCCGAAGCTCGGCAACGGCGGCTACGACGTGGCTCATTACGGACTGAAGATCGGCTACGACCCCGAGTCCCGCCGGCTGACCGGCACCGCCGACATCACGGCCCGCGCCACCAAGACGCTCAGCGCCTTCAACCTCGACCTCAAGGGCCTGGACGTCGAGTCCGTGACCGTCGAGGGCAAGGAGGCCCGCTTCCAGCGCGCGGGCAGCGAGCTGACCGTCCGACCCCGCGACGACCTCGACCGGGGCGAGACCTTCCGCGCCACCGTCCGCTACTCCGGCACCCCGCAGACCATTACGGACGTGGACGGCGCCAAGGAGGGCTGGCTCAAGGGGGAGGACAGCGCGCTCGCGACGGGCCAGCCCGCGGGCTCGATGGCGTGGTTCCCGGGCAACCACCACCCGATCGACAAGGCCTCGTACGACATAGAGGTCACCGTCCCCAAGGGCATGAAGGCCATCTCCAACGGCGAGTTGACGAAGGAGACCACCGCCAACGGCCGGACCACCTTCGGCTGGCACAACGCCGAGCCGATGGCCAGCTATCTGGCGACGGTCGTCGTCGGCACGTACGACACGAAGACGTCGCGGACCGCGGGGAAGAACGGCATTCCCGTCTTCACGGCGATCGACCACACGCTCCCCGAGGACAAGCGGAAGAAGACCGAGAAGGTCCTCGCGAAGATCCCCGACATCATGGAGTGGGCGGAGTACAACTTCGGCGACTACCCCTTCTCGTCCACCGGCGCCGTCGTCGACGGCCGCGCGGACCTCGGCTACGCCCTGGAGACCCAGACCAAGCCGCTGTTCCCCGTCCAGGACGCCGACACCTCGACCCTCGTGCACGAGCTGGCCCACCAGTGGTTCGGCGACTCGGTGACGCCGAAGAGCTGGCAGGACATGTGGCTCAACGAGGGCTTCGCGACGTTCGCGGAGTTCCTCTACGAGGAGGACAACGGCGGCGACACCGTCGAGGAGACCGTCGACGCGCTCTACGAGGACGAGTACTGGGACACCAAGAAGGACCACGAGTCCCTCTGGGAGTTCCCGCCCGCCAAGCAGCCGGACGCCGCGAGCATCTCCGACGACCCCGTCTACTACCGGGGCGCCATGGTCATCCAGAAGATCCGCGAGACCGTCGGCGACGAGACCTTCTACGACATCGTCCAGGGCTGGGCGAAGAAGTACCGCCACGCCAACGCGGACACCGAGGACTTCACCACGTACGTCGAGAAGCACGCGGGCGACGACGAGGCGCGCGGCGAGCTGAAGAAGGTGTGGTCGGACTGGCTGTACGGCGACGGCAAGCCGGACGAGCGCTAAGTGCTTCGCTGGAGGTAACGCGCTGTGCCGTCATTTTGCTGCGGGGGCGTCGTGGCTGGTCGCGCCCGCGCGGCGGAGCCGCAGATCGACAGGTCCCGCGCCCCTTCGGGGCGCTCCCGTACGCCGCGGACTCCGCCCCCCCAGGGCTTCAGAGGCCGAACTCCTGGGGGGACAGGCCGAGGGTCGCGCAGGCCTCGCGCAGGACCTGCTCCTCGGCCGGGGCCACATAGCCGTCCGCCCCGGCGATGACGAAGCCGGTCTGGACGACCGCCCGGGCCTCCGCGGGCTTCTTCGCGGCCTTGGCGATCTCCTGCATGACCGCGGCCTTGCCCTGCTGGAAGTTGAAGGACAGCTGGTCCGCGTGCTTGTTGAAGCGCTGGCGGAGCTGGTCCGGGGGGAAGTTCTGCAACACGTCGTTCTGCAGGATCAGGGACTCGACGTGCTGGCGCTCGGCCGGGTCGACGGTGCCGTCGGCGGCGGCCACCAGGGCGCACATGGCCATGCTCGCGTCGCGGTAGGCGCCGCTCTTCAGCTCCGACTTGAGCGAGGTCAGCTGGGTCTTGAGCAGGCCGATCAGCTGGGCCTTGGACCCCTTGGAGCCGCTGCCGTGCGTGCCGTGGCCAGGGGCGCCGGGCCCGCCGGAGGTGCGCCCGCCCTGCGTCTGCTGCAGGTTCTTGGCCTGGTCTTTGATCCGGTCCCACATAGCCATTCCGCGCCACCTCGGCTTCTGCCCGTGTCGTACCCGTCGGCCGCGCGCGCTGTGCGCACGTCGTCCTGGCAACGCCGTCCCGCGCCGCGAAGTTCCCCGCGCGGCCCGCGTCTTGGGGCGGACACGGGACGGGCCCCGGCCGGAGGCAGTCCGGCCGGGGCCCGTGGTCAGTCGCTGGGGACTCAGACGTTGACGCCGAAGTCCTGGGCGATGCCGACCAGGCCCGAGGCGTAGCCCTGGCCGACGGCGCGGAACTTCCACTCGGCGCCGTTGCGGTAGAGCTCGCCGAAGACCATGGCGGTCTCGGTGGCGGCGTCCTCCGACAGGTCGTAGCGGGCGATCTCGGCGCCGCCGGCCTGGTTCACGATGCGGATGAACGCGTTGCGGACCTGGCCGAAGTTCTGCGAGCGGTTCTCGGCGTCGTAGATCGAGACCGGGAAGACGATCTTCTCGATGTCGGCGGGCAGGCCCGCGAGGTTGACGTTGATCTGCTCGTCGTCGCCCTCGCCCTGGCCCGTGACGTTGTCACCGGTGTGGACGATCGTCTGGTCCGGCGTCGCCTTGTTGTTGAAGAAGACGAAGTGGGCGTCCGAATAGACCTTGCCCTGGGTGTTCACCGCGATCGCGGAGGCGTCCAGGTCGAAGTCGGTACCCGTGGTGGTGCGGACGTCCCAGCCGAGGCCGACCGTGACGGCGGTCAGGCCCGGTGCCTCCTTGGTGAGCGAGACGTTGCCGCCCTTGGACAGGCTTACAGCCATTGTTGGGAGTCCCTTCCCTAGTCGCCTATGTGCGGGCTTCACTCTGAGGGCGAAGCTACCGGCACCCTTATGAACGCCGTGGGGGGTATCCAAGGTTCCATATGCGGACGCGCTTCTTTACTTTCTTTACCGAAGGTGCCCCGCGAGGCGGCCGCGGCGGCGGAAAACGGGTGTCGTACGGCCGCCCGACGCGGGATCATAGGAGACATGTCTGGTCGCGAACACGTCATCCGTGGCTCGGTCGTCCTGCCGGAGGCCGAGCTCCTGTGGCGTTTCTCGCGCTCCTCGGGGCCCGGCGGCCAGCACGTCAACACCAGTGACTCGCAGGTCGAGCTCCGCTTCGACCTGGCGCGCACCGAGGCGCTGCCCGAGGTCTGGAAGCGGCGGGCCCTGGAGCGGCTCGCGCCCCGGCTCGTCGACGGCGTCGTGAGCGTCCGCTCCAGCGAGCACCGCTCCCAGTGGCGCAACCGGGAGGCGGCGGCCGTCCGGCTCGCCGCGCTGCTCGCGGAGGCCACCGCGCCGCCGCCCAAGCCCCGGCGCCCCACCCGCATCCCGCGCGGGATCAACGAACGGCGGCTGCGGGAGAAGAAGCAGCGCGCGCAGACCAAGCAGGGCCGCTCGGGCAAGGACTGGCAGTAGCGGCCCCGCCTCGGCCCGGCCGTCAGGAGCCGCCCCGGCTCAGCCCAGCTGCCGGTAGCGGCCCCGGAAGTACAGCAGCGGGCCGCCGTCCGCGCCGGGCAGCTCCGCCGTGAGGACGCGGCCGATCACCAGGGTGTGGTCGCCCGCCGCCACGGTCTGCTCGGTGCGGCACTCCAGGGCGGCGAGCGCGCCGCCGACCAGGGGCGCGCCGCTCTCCCGGCCGCGCGTGCACGGGATGTCCTCGAACAGCAGCCGGTCGCTGATGCGGCCCTTCATGGCGAAGCGGCCCGCGATGTGCCGCTGGCTCTCGGTGAGGACCGACACGGCCCACAGGGGCTGCTCGGCGAGCAGGTCGTCCATGCGGGAGCCCGTGCGCAGGCTGACCATGACCAGGGGCGGGTCCAGGGAGACCGAGAGGAAGGCGGTGGCCGTCATGCCCACGTCCTCGCCGGCCGGCGCCATGGGGTCGTCCGGGTCCAGCGGGGGCTCCTGCGCGGTCACCAGGACCACGCCCGCGGCCAGGCGGGACATGGCGGCGCGGAACTCGTCGTTGCTCACCCCCACAGGATGGGGGGTGGACGGGACGGGAGGGGGCTGTGTGTTCAAGGTCAGATCGGCAACCACACGACTGACGCTAGTGCCGGACCGGGCCGCGGCGCATCGGCCCCGGGGCCGAGACCGGTCCTAGGCCGGGACCTAGGACTACGCGGACTCCGCGGACCACGCGGGCTCCGCTCGTGTCCCGGGCCGTCACCCACCCGTTCCTCCCGCGCCCCACCAGGTCAACGGAGCCTCATGTTCCGGTCTTAACCATGCGCCCTCACCTGTGACTTGAGTCACAGGGCCCATATTTTGTTGACCCTGTGTACCGGGTGGGCAGCTCGCTGTGATTCAGTGACCGTGGCAATCAGACAGACGCTGAGGGCACGGAAGCACAGCACCGTACGTAGAAGTACGAAGGCGTACAGCACCGTACGAAGCCAGAAGAGTCACGAAGAGTCAGAGATTACGGACACTGAGGACGCTGCGGATCCTGGAGTTGCTGTCGAGGTCTCGGGGAGAGCGAGCATGGAGACCGAGTCGGAGCCGTACGTCCGTCTTGCGACCCTGCGGCAGCTGCACCAAGTGGTGGCGGACCTCAACACGGCCCGCAGCCTCGCGGACACGCTGCAGACCGTCGCCGACGGCGTGGTGAACGGCCTGGGCTATGAGCTGGCGTGCGTCAACCTCGTGCGCCCGGACGGCGACCTCGTCGTCGCCGCCTTCGCGGGCAACCCCGCCGCCGAGGCGCTCATCACCGGCCGGGTCGGCTCCCGCGAGTCCTGGGACCGCCGCCTCGCCATGGGCGAGGCCTGGGGCGCCCTGCGCTTCATCCCGCACACCGAGGGCTGGGTCCTCGACGAGGACGACGTGCCGCAGTGGTACACCGAGGGCCCCGATCCCCGCTTCGAGGACGAGTGGCACCCCTCCGACCGGCTCTTCGCCCCCATGTACGCGACCGGCGGCTCCGGCGGCGAACTGCTCGGCGTGATCTCCGTCGACCGCCCGCGCAACGGCCGCAGGCCCGGCGCCTGGGGCCGCGAAGCCCTCCAGATGTACGCCTTCCAGGCCGCGATCGCCATCAGCAACGCCCGGCTGCGGGCCAACATGCAGCGCGCCCTCGTCCGCCTGGAGCGCGAGCAGCAGGCGCTGCGGGCCAGCGAGGAGTCCTTCCGGCAGGCCTTCGAGTACGCGCCGAGCGGCATGGCCATCGCCGAGATGGGCGGCGACCAGCACGGCCGCATCCTGCGCACCAACGACGCGCTGTGCCGGCTGCTCGGCCGCCCCGCCTCCGCGATGCGGCGCTACTCCTTCTCCGACCTGGTCCACCCCGAGGACATCGGCACGCTCCTGCGCACCTCCGCCGAGGGCGGCCGCGCCGAGCTGCGCTTCGGGCGCCGCGACGGCACCTACGTCTGGGTGTCGCTGCGCAACTCCGTCGTCGCGGACGCCGCGGACGGGCCCCGGTTTCTGCTCACGCACGTCGAGGACATCGAGGAGCGCAAGCGGCGCGAGCTCCAGCTCGCGCACCGCGCCTCGCACGACTCGCTCACCGGCCTGCCGAACTCCGCCGAGCTGCGCGCCCGGCTGAGCGCCCGTCTCTGTCGCAGGCCGCACGCGGGCCGGCCGAGCACGGTGGACTCGCTCGATGCGGCGTACGACAACAGCGGCCTGTACAGCGGCGCCGCCGGTCACCCGGCCGGGCACGGGCACGCCGCCCCGCCCGGCGCGCACCACGGCGCCCAGGGCGACTTCGACCACCACGTGCACACCGTCGCACCGCCCGAGGAGACCGAGGCGGACGACGGCACGAAGGGGCTCGCCGTCCTCTTCTGCGACCTCGACGGCTTCAAGTCGATCAACGACCGCTTCGGGCACCACACGGGTGACGCCGTCCTCATCGAGGTCGCACGGCGTCTGACCAGCGGCGTCCGCGACGGCGACACGGTGGCGCGGCTCGGCGGCGACGAGTTCGTGGTCCTCGCCGACGGGCTCGGCAGGGCCGACGCGCAGGACCTCGCGGTGCGGCTGCGGAACGCCATCATCCCGCCGATCAGGGTCGAGGGCCGGGCCGTGCGCGTGGGCGCCAGCTTCGGCATCGGCTGGGCCCACTGCGGCATGTCGGCGGACGAGGTGTTGCACTCCGCCGACCAGCGGATGTACGTCGAGAAACGTTCCCGTGCCAAGCAGCACCGGCGGGCCGGATAGGTCCCGTACCGGGAACTTGTTGACGTCAACGGCACCTTGGGCGGTCACCTGGAGCGGGTAGGCTCGCCCGCATCCGCGATGCGAGGGAGTGACCTGCGAATGACGCCCGGCAACAACGGCGAGCAGACGCCGAACGCGCCACAGGGCGACGACGACCCCTTCGGCTATCTGTACGCCGACGGCCAGGCGGCCGGTGCCACCCCGCCCCCTGGAGGCGGCGGCTACGGCTACCCCGGGCCCCGGTCCTCGTACCACCAGGTGCGCCCGGTGGGCGAGCGGCAGTACGGGCAGCAGCCGCAGCAGCCCCCGGCCCAGGGCGGCTACGGCTACCCCCCGCAGCAGCAGCCCTACGGCCAGCCCAGCGCGCACTACACGGCCCCCGAGGCCCAGCCCGGCGCCACCGCCCCCGTCCGGCAGGTGCCGCCCCCGGCCCCCGCGGGGCGCGGCCGCGGGCCCAACACCAAGGGCCTGCTGATCGGCGCGATCGCCGTCGTCGCCGTGGTGTCGCTCGGCATCGGCGCGGCCATGCTCACCGGCGGCGACGACAAGGGCGACGACAACAAGGCCGGGCCCTCGCAGCGGCAGAGCGAGTCCTCCGACCCCAGCCCCAGCGCGTCCAAGGACAAGGGCAAGCCGGGCAAGAAGGCCGAACTGCCCGAAACGGATGCCAAGGCCCTCAAGCTGGAGGGCGGCACCACCACCGCGTCCGACATCGACGGCGCCAAGTCCGCCGACGGCGTGTACGTGGCCGGGCTCAACAAGGTCGGCGCGCAAGTGACCTGGACCGTCAACGGCATCCCCAAGGACGGCGCGTACACGGTCTTCGTCGGCTACGGAGTGCCCGGCAAGGCGGCCGAGACGACCCTCGTGATCAACGGCACGCCGTCCCCGCGCAAGCTCAACATGGACAACTTCGCGCACGCGGAGGACGGGGCCTGGGACAAGGGCTGGACGAAGACGTTCGCCTTCGTGGAGCTGAACAAGGGCACGAACACGATCTCCGTGTCCTGTCAGCAGGGCGACAAGTGCGACGCGAACCTCGACCAGATGTGGCTGAAGGCGGGCCACGTCAAGGGCTGACCCTTTGCGGCGCTTCGCGCCTCGTCCTCAAACTCCCCCAAGCTCTTGAGGAGCAGGGGGTACCCCCTCGACGGGCTGATCGGCTTGCTGTCAGCCGGTCAGGTGGAGGAAGTGGGTGACTGCCTCCGCCATCGCTTCCCGGGCGGGGGCCAGGTACTTGCGGGGGTCCACCGTTGCCCTGTCCGCCGCCAGGAACCGGCGTACCGCCCCGGTGAAGCCGGTGTTCAGGGCCGTGCCCACGTTCACCTTCACCACCCCCGCGGCGACCGCCGCGCGGATCTCCGCGTCGGGCACGCCGCTCGACCCGTGCAGGACCAGCGGCACGGGGACCCGCGCGCGCAGGGCCCGGACCAACTCGTGGTCCAGGGACGCCGTGCGCTCCGTCATGGCGTGGCTGGAGCCCACCGCGACGGCGAGCGCGTCGACCCCGGTGTCGGCGACGTAGGCGACGGCCTCGTCGGGGTCCGTGCGCACCCCCGGCGCGTGCGCGTCGAGGGGCGCCTCACCCTCCTTGCCGCCGACCCGGCCCAGCTCCGCCTCGACCCAGATGTCCCGCTCGTGGCCCCAACGCACCGCGTCCGCGGTGGCCTTCACGTTCTCCGCGTACGACAGCTTCGAGGCGTCGAACATCACGGAGCTGAAGCCCGCGGGGTGCGCGGCCCGCAGCAGGTCCACGTCCGTGACGTGGTCCAGGTGCAGCGACAGGGGGGCTGAGGAGGCGCGGGCGACGGCCGCGGCGGCCTGGGCGATCGGGGTGAGGGCGCCGCCGTGGAACCGCACCGCGTTCTCGGATATCTGGAGCACGGCCGCGCGGCCCGCGCGCTCCGCGCCGAGCGCGACGGCCTCCGCGTGCTCCAGGGTGATGACGTTGAAGGCGGCGAGGCCGCGCCCCTCGGCGCGGGCCCGGCCGACCAGCTCGCCGGTGGTGATCAGTGGCATGGTGCCCTCATTCCCGGGCACGCGCGGCCCGTGTCGCCCAACCCCGTTACGCGGCCGACGCCTTGCCGCTCACCGTCACCTTCGGCAGGACGTCCTCGTACACCGCCCGGTCGAACTCGCCCGCGGCGGGCGCCGCGACGGTCGCCGACGCCAGGGCCGCCGCCCGGGCGAGCCGGTCCGGCCAGGCCAGGCCCTCCACGAGCCCGGAGAGCAGGCCCGCGACCGCCGAGTCGCCCGCGCCCGTCGGATTGCCGCGCACGGCGGCGGGCGGCGTCGCCCGCCAGGTGCCCTCGGGGGTGACGGCCAGGAGGCCGTCGGCGCCGAGGGAGGCGACGACGGCGTGCGCGCCCCTGCGGCGGGCGTCGCGGGTGGCCCGCGACGGCTCGTGGGCGCCGGTGAGTTCGGCGAGTTCCTCGGCGTTCGGCTTGACGAGGTCGGGGCGGGCGGCGACGCCGCGGCGCAGCGGCTCGCCGCTGGTGTCGAGCAGCACCGGCACGCGGGCGGCGCGCGCCGCCCGCACCAGGAGGGCGTACGCGCCGACCGGGACGCCCGGCGGCAGGCTGCCGCACAGGGCCACCGCGGTGACGCCGCCGCGCATCAACTCCTCGTACGCGGTGAGGAATCCGGACCACTCGGCGGGCGACACGGCCGGGCCCGGCTCGTTGAGCTGGGTGGTGTCGCCGGTGCGGGCGTCCACGACGGCGAGGGTGCGGCGGGTCGGGCCCTCGACGGGGCGCAGCGCGTCCACGAGGCCGGGGGTGCGCGTGAGGTGGTCGCGCAGGGTGCGCCCGGTGGGGCCGCCCGCGAAGCCGGTGACCGTCACCGTGTGGCCGAGCGCGGCGAGCACCCGTGCCACGTTCACGCCCTTGCCGCCCGCGCGTTCGGTCACCTCGGTGACGCGGTGGGTGGTGTGGGGCGTGAGGGCCGGGACGCGATAGGTGAGGTCAAGGGCGGCGTTGAGCGTGACCGTGACGATCACTGCTTCACCCCCGAAACCCCTGATCCAGGAAGGCGGATTGGCCCAGGACGCCCAATTCGCCCGCCGCGTACGGCTCTGCGCTCACTGCTTGCGGTGTTCGGGGCCTGATCATGCCAAAAAGAAGGCGGTTGGCCCAGACCTCGGGGCCAACCGCCTCACTGCGACCGGTTCGCGCGGGACCGCGCGCGCCTCACCTCGGGTCGATGACCCACTCGCCCTTGCGCAGCACGCCCTTGAGCGCGAAGTCCGCGTCCAGGACGACGAGGTCGGCGTCCTTGCCGGGCTCCAGGGAGCCGACGCGGTCGTAGATGCCGAGGACCTTCGCGGGGGTCGCGGAGATCGCGGTGACGACATCCTCGACGGGCAGCCCGTCGATGGTCACCGCGCGCTGGAACGCGCGGTCCTGGGTGAGGGTGGAGCCCGCGATGGCGCCGCCCTCGGCGAGCCGCGCGACGCCGTCCGACACCACGACCTCCAGCGGGCCGAGGTGGTAGGTGCCGTCGCCGAAGCCCGCCGCGTCCATCGCGTCCGTGATGAGCGCGACGCGGTCGGCGCCCGCGCGGTGGAAGGCCAGCTGGAAGGCGGCCGGGTGCAGGTGCGTGCCGTCGTCGATCAGCTCGACGGTGACCCGCTCGTCCTCCAGGAGGGCGGCGATGGGCCCCGGCGCGCGGTGGCCGAGCCCCGGCATCGCGTTGTACAGGTGCGTGGCCACGGTGGCGCCCGCGTCGACGGCCGCCGCCGTCTGCTCGTACGTGGCGTCGGTGTGGCCGATCGCGGCGACCACGCCGTGCTCGGCGAGCAGGCGCACGGAGTCGATGCCGCCGGGCAGTTCGGTGGCGAGGGTGACCATCTTGGCCTGGCCGCGGGCCGCGTCGATCAGCTTGCGGACCTCGGCCGGGTCCGGGTGGCGCAGCAGGGACTCGCTGTGCGCGCCCTTGCGGCACGGCGAGATGAACGGGCCCTCGAAGTGGACGCCCGCGATCTCGCCCTGCTCGGCCAGCTCGCTGAGCAGGCCCGCGCGCTGCGCCAGGGCGTCCATCTCGCCGGTGACCGTGGAGGCGACGAGGGTGGTCGTGCCGTGCAGGCGGTGCGTGTGGACGCCGTGCAGGATGTCCTCGACCGTGCCGTTGGTGAAGGACGCGCCGCCGCCGCCGTGGTTGTGCATGTCCACGAAGCCGGGGACCAGCCAGTGGCCGGTCAGATCGAGCGTCTCGGCGTCCGCGGGAGCGCTCCCCACGACGCGTGTGCCGTCCACGATGACGCGGCCGCCGGACACGGTCCCGGTGGGCAGGACCACCCGGGCACCGGCGAGAACCTTGCTAGTGGCCATCAGGTGGATACCTCCGGGGGTGCGTCGGTGGGGGTGGTGGTGGATGTATCGGTACGGGAGCCCTCCGGCGTGAGCAGGTCCCAGGCGAGCAGGCCCGCGCCCAGGCAGCCGGCGGCGTCGCCGAGCGCCGCGGGGACGATCGCGGGCAGCGTCTGGAACTGCACCACGCGGTCCGCCACCGCCTGGCGCAGCGGCGTGAACAGCGTGTCCCCGGCCTCCGCGAGGCCGCCGCCGACGATCAGCGTGTCGGGGTCCAGGAGGGTGAGGGCCGTCAACAGGCCGTCGGCGAGGGCGTCCACGGCGTGCTGCCAGACCTCGGCCGCGCGCGGGTCGCCGGAGCGCACCGCCTTGGCGCAGTCGGCGGCGTCCGCCGCCGGGTCGCCGCTCGCCTCGGCCCACGCCTTGCTCACGGCGGACGCCGAGGCGAGCCGCTCCAGACAGCCGCGCTGGCCGCAGCCGCAGGGCGGGCCGCCGGGCCGGACGACGATGTGGCCGATCTCGCCCGCCGAGCCGTGCGCGCCGGGCTCGATGACGCCGTCGATGCCGATGGCGCCCGCGATGCCGGTGCCGAGCGGCACGAACAGGAAGCGCGCCGTGCCCCGGCCCGCGCCGAGGCGGCCCTCGGCGAGGCCGCCGGTGCGCACGTCGTGGCCGAGCGCCACGGGGACGCCGCCGAGGCGGGCGCTGATCAGATCGCGCAGCGGTACGTCGGTCCAGCCGAGGTTCGCCGCGTACACGGCGAGGCCGCGCTCGGCGTCGACGATGCCGGGGACCGCGACGCCCACCGCGGCGGCGGGCTCGCCGAGGTGGGCCACGCCGTGGGCGCGCAGCTCCCCGGCGAAGTCCAGGATCGACTCGACCACGGCGTTCGCGCCGCGCTCACGGCCGGTGGGGCGGCGCGCCTCGTGCAGCAGCGTGCCGTCCGCCCCGACCAGGGCGGCCTTCATTCCGGTGCCGCCCACGTCCAGGGCGATGACATGTCTCACGGGGACAGTGTCGCGTGTGACCCCATAAGAGGTCTAGTCCAGTGTGCGCACCGTCCCCGTCCCGGGTCCGGGCTAGCCGAGGACGACGCTCCGGGTCAGGTTGCGCGGCCGGTCGGGGTCCTGGCCCCGGTCCTCGGCGAGCCGCACGGCCAGGCGCTGGGCGCGGACCAGCTCCGCCAGGGGGTCGACGTCGGTGCGCGCCACCAGCTCGCCGCCGACGCGGGCCACGTCCTCCGCGAGCCCCTCCGGCAGCGCCCCGAACATCCACGCCACGCGGCCCGGCGCGGTGATGGAGATCGGCCCGTGCCGGTACTCCATGGCCGGGTACGCCTCCGTCCACGCGCCCGCGGCCTCCCGCATCTTCAGGCCCGCCTCCAGGGCGAGCCCGTACGTCCAGCCGCGGCCGAGGAACGTCCACTGCTCCGCCGTGACCACCGCGTCCGGCAGCGGCTCGGCGACGGTGCGCTCGGCGTCCGCCGCGGCCTCGGCGACCGGCTTGACGCCCGGGACCGCGCCGAGCCCGGCCCGCAGGAAGGCGAGGGCCGTGGTCGCGAACCGGGTCTGCACGACGGACTCCTCGTCCGCCCAGTCCAGGACGGCCACCGCGTCGGCTGCGGTCATGACCGGCGTCTTCGGGTCGGCGGTCAGGGCCAGCGTCGGCACGGCGCCCCGCACCCGCCCGAGCAGGTCGAGCACCTCCGTCGTCGTACCGGAGCGGGTGATCGCCACGACCCGGTCGTAGCGCCGCCCGGTGGGGAACTCCGACGCCGCGAACGCGTCCGTCTCGCCCTGCCCCGCGGCCTCCCGCAGCGCCGCGTACGCGAGGGCCATGAACCACGAGGTGCCGCAGCCGGTCACGGCGATCCGTTCGCCCGGCTCCGGCAGCCCGGCGAAGGCCGCGGCGCTCCCGGCGGCCCGCCGCCAGCAGTCGGGCTGGGTGGCTATCTCATTTGCGGTACGCGACATGTGCCAAGGCTCCTTGCCGGTGCGGGAGTTGTGCCGGGCGCCGCGGGGACGGCGCCCGGAGCAGTGCTTAGCAGCAGGACGACCGGGCGGGCAATGGGTGACCGCCGTTGCAGAAGCGATACTGGGGTGGTGTAGACCTGGTGTGTCGACGCGGGGGAGACTCGCGTTCCGGTAAGTCTCGGCAAGGGTGGGAAAAAGCGGTGCAGCGGCGCGTGACAGGCCTTACGGCGGCGGTGGCCGCACTGAGCATGGCGGCGCTGCTCGCCGGATGCGGCGAATCGGGCGGATCGGGCGATGTGACCCTCAAGCTCGTGGCGGCCGACTACGGCGACTCGGCGGCGAACAGCTCCAAGAAGTACTGGAGCGAGCTGGCCGAGAAGTTCGAGGACGAGCACCCGGGCATCAAGGTCGACGTGACCGTGTACTCCTGGACGGACGTCGACCGCAAGGTCAAGGAGATGGTCGCGGACGGCGAGGCCCCCGACCTCGCGCAGATCGGCGCCTACGCGGACTACGCGGCGCAGGACAAGCTGTACAGCGCCGACGACGTGCTCTCCATCCCCACCCAGGCCGACTTCCTCGCGCCGCTGGCGAAGGCGGGCGTCTTCAACCGCGTCCAGTACGGCATGCCGTTCGCCGCGTCCACGCGCCTGCTGTTCTTCAACGAGAAGCTCTTCAAGAGCGCCGGGGTCACCCCGCCGGAGAGCTGGAGCGAGCTCCAGGCCGCCGCGAAGAAGCTCAAGGCGCGCGGCGTGAAGATCCCGTACGCGCTGCCGCTCGGCCCGGAGGAGGCGCAGGCCGAGACGTACCAGTGGCTGCTCAGCGGGGGCGGCGGCTACACCGACAACGTCGGCTCGTACGACTTCGACTCCAAGCAGAACGTCAACACGTTCAACTGGCTGAAGAACGAGCTGGTCGGCAAGGGCCTGACCGGGCCGACGCCGCCCGGCAAGCTCAACCGCGCCGAGGCCTTCGCCGCCTTCACGCGCGGCGAGGTCGGCATGCTCAACGGCCACCCGACGCTGATGCAGATGGCCGCCAAGAAGCACCTGAAGTACGGCATGGTCCCCATGCCGGGCGTCAACGGCAAGGCCCAGTCCACGATGGGCGTCGCCGACTGGATGATGGCCTTCAAGGAGAACGGCCACCGCAAGGAGATCCGCGAGTTCCTCGACTTCGCCTACTCCAAGGACAACGTCCTGGAGTTCTCGCGCGAGTACGACCTCCTTCCGGTGACCACGTCGGCGTCCCAGGAGATGGCCGACGACAAGGCCGACGCGAAGAAGCTCGGCGGCTTCCTGGAGGAGCTGCCCGCCTCCCAGCTGTACCCCGTCGGCAAGACGTCCTGGGCCCAGGTGTCCGTGCAGATCAAGAAGTACATCGGCAAGACCGTCGACCCGAACGGCGACCCGCAGGCGACCCTGAGCCAGCTCGACGCGAAGGCGGCGGCGGAGGAGAACGCGAGCTAGCGTGGGCGGGGTGAACGGTGTGCCCGAGGCGGAGCCTCCCGCGCCCGAGCCCTCCGGGGCCGGGGGCGGCCTGTCCGCGCGGGCCAGGGCCGTGCTCGCCCTGGAGCGGCGCAACTGGAGCGGCCCCGGCGCCAAGGAGCGGGCCATCCGCGAGGACCTGGGCCTGGCCCCGGTGCGCTACTACCAGCTCCTCAACGCCCTCCTTGACGACGAGCGCGCCCTGGCCCACGACCCGGTCACCGTGAACCGCCTGCGACGGGTACGCGCCGCACGCCGCGCGGAGCGCTGACGCTAGGGTCGGTCCCATGGGCGACGACCGCACGCACTCCCCGTACGAGCCACTGACCCCCGCGGGCCGCGACGGCCTCGCCGCGATCCTGGCCCGCCCCGAACGCGCCGTGATCGCCCTGGACTTCGACGGCACGCTCGCGGCGATCGTGCCCGACCCCGAACGGGCCAGGGCCCACCCGGACGCCGTCCCCGCGCTCGCCGCCCTCGCCCCGAGGGTGCGCTCCGTCGCGGTCGTCACCGGCCGCCCCGCGGGCGTGGCCGTCCGCCACGGCGGCTTCGCGGGCGTCCCCGGCCTGGAGCACCTCGTCGTGCTCGGGCACTACGGCGCGGAGCGCTGGGACGCCGTCACCGGCACCGTGCGCGCGGCCGAGCCGCACCCCGGCGTCGCCGCGGTACGGGCCGAGCTGCCCGGCTTCCTCGACGCGATCGGGGCCTGGCGGGGCACCTGGATCGAGGAGAAGGGCCGGGCCGTCGCGGTGCACACGCGCCGGGCCGAGGACCCCCAGGCCGCCTTCGACGCCCTGCGCGGCCCCCTCGGCGAGCTCGCCGCCCGCCACGGGCTGATCGTGGAGCCCGGCCGGATGGTCCTGGAGCTGCGGCCGCCCGGCGTGGACAAGGGCGTGGCCCTCATCGAGTACGTACGCGAGGTGGGAGCCGAGTCGGTCCTCTACGCGGGGGACGACCTCGGGGACCTGCCCGCGTTCGCCGCCGTGGACAAGCTGCGGGCGGACGGCGGTGTGCGGGGGCTCCTTGTGTGCAGCGGCAGCGCGGAGGTCGCGGAGCTCGCCTCGCGCGCCGACCTGGTGGTCGAAGGCCCGGCCGGCGTGGTCGGGCTCCTGGCCCGGCTGACCGCGGCCCTCGCCTGAACGGCGCGGCTAGGAGCCCAGCGCCGCGAGCTGGTCCAGGAACCAGCGGGCGGGCGGTAGGGCCGTGGCCGCGACGGCCAGGCGCTTGGTGCGTTCGGCGCGCTCCGCGGCGGGCAGCAGCAGGGCCTCGTGGAGCGCGCCGGCCGTCCCCGTCACGTCGTACGGATTCACCGCGAACGCGTCCTCGCCGAGCTCCTCGTAGGCCCCGGCCTCCCGGGACAGGACGAGCGCGCAGCCCTCGTCGGAGACGACGGGGACCTCCTTGGCGACCAGGTTCATGCCGTCCCGGATGGGGTTGACCAGGGCCACGTCGGCGATCCGGTACGCGGCGAGGGAGCGTGCGAAGTCGTCCTTGACGTGCAGCACCACCGGCGTCCAACCGGCCGTGCCGAAGCGGGTGTTGATGCCCTCGGCGACGCGGGAGACCTCCGCCGTGTAGGCGCGGTAGACCGCGAGGTCCTGGCGCGAGGGGTAGGCGAACGCGACGTGCACCACCCGCTCGTGCCACTCGGGGTGCTCGTCGAGCAGCAGCTCGTACGCCCGCAGACCCCGGACGATGTTCTTCGACAGCTCGGTGCGGTCCACCCGGACGATGACCTTCCGATCCGCGCCCACCTGCTCGCGCAGGCTCGCGAGCCGCTCCTCGACGTCCGCGCGCCGCGACCGCTCCCGCAGGAAGTCCGCGTCCGCGCCGAGCCCGTGCACCCCGACCCGCGTCCCCGACGTGCCGCCGAGCAGCCGCACACAGCACTCCGTGAACGCGTCCGCCCACCGCCCGGTCAGGAAGCCGAGCCGGTCCGCGCCCAGCATGCCGCGGAGCAGCTGCTCGGCGATGTCGTCGGGCAGCATCCGGAAGTAGTCGACGGGCGCCCACGGGGTGTGCGAGAAGTGCCCGATCCGCAGGTCGCCGCGGAGCTCGCGGAGCATCCCCGGCACCAGCGCGAGGTGGTAGTCCTGCACCAGGACCGCCGCGCCGGGCGCCGCGCTGTCGGCGAGCGCCTCCGCGAAGGCCTGGTTGTACTGCTCGTAGGCGGCCCACTGGGCGCGGAACTCGGGTCCGAACTCCGGCTCCAGGGGCGTCTGGTACAGCATGTGGTGCACGAACCAGAGCACCGAGTTCGCGATGCCGTTGTACGCCGCCGCGTGGGTCTTCGCGTCGATGTCGAGCATGCGCACGCCGGGCTCAAAGACCCCGCGCCGCACCGCCTCGCGGTCGCCGTCGCCGAGCGCGGAGCACACCCACAGCGCGTCCGCCTCGTCGCCGATGGCGCTGAGCCCCGACACGAGCCCGCCGCCGCCGCGGCTCGCGGTCAGCTCGCCGTCGTCCCCGACGGCGTACGAGACGGGGCCGCGGTTGGACGCGACGAGGACCCGGGCGGCGGCGTGAGGGGAGACCATGTTGGCGAACCTAGCCCGAGCCGGGTCCACGTAAACGCGCACCCGTGCGAGTGGCTCCTCACTTGGCCGACTCGACGGGAAGCCGCCCTGTGGGGCAGCGCCCCCAAAGGGGCGCGAGGAACTGCGCGCCCAGCCCAGGACGGCCCGCAGCTGAAGACCGGCGAAGGCCCCGCGCGGCCGCACCGCTCAAGCCACGCGCCGCGCTGCGTACTCCTCGATCTCCGTCATCGGCGGCCGCTCCTCCGTGTCCACCGGATACGTGCGCGGCTCGAAGCCCGACGCGCCCCGGACGAACTGCGTCAGCTCGGGGCGCACGAGATGGGCGCGGGCGAGCCGCAGCTGCGCCGTGCGGTAGATCGACGCGGCCATCCGGCCGAGCGCCTGCCCGTCCTGGTGCCGGTGCTTGCGCACCCCGACGTCGACCTGCGCGAGCGCGTCCAGGCCGACGGTGTGCAGCGCGTCCACGAGCAGCCCGAGCTCCACGCCGTACCCGACCGGGAACGGCAGGCGCTCCAGGAGCGACCTGCGGGCCGCGTACTCGCCGCCGAGGGGCTGGACGAAGCCCGCGAGCTGGGGCCAGTGCATGTTGAGCAGGGGGCGCGCCATCAGCTCGGTGACGCGGCCGCCCTGGCCCGCCGTGGCGCCGGGGCCCTCGCCGTCGGGGTCGCCGGGGGCGCCCGGGCCGTCGAGCATCGTCAGCGGGCGGTCGTACATCGCCTTCACGAAGTGCACGTCCGGCTCGGTGAGCAGCGGGCCCACGATGCCGGTCACGAAGTCGGCCGAGAACTCCTTCAGATCGGCGTCCACGAACGCGATCACGTCACCGTGCGTGACCAGGAGGGACCGCCACAGGACCTCGCCCTTGCCGGGCACCGCCGGGACGCGCGGCAGGACGTCGTCCCGGCGCACGACCCGGGCGCCCGCGGCGCGCGCCACCTCCGCGGTGCGATCCCGCGAGCCGGAGTCCACCACCACGAGCTCGTCGACCAGGGGGATCTTCTCGACCAGCTCGCGACGGATCTCCGCGACGATCTCCCCGACCGTCCGCTCCTCGTCGAGCGCGGGCAGCACGACGCTCACCGTGGTGCCCGAGGCCCGCTTCGCGGCGGTGAGACGGTCCAGCGGGCGGTCGGTCACGGACCAGGAACGCCTGCTCAGCCAGCGCTCGACCTCTTCCAGCACGCGGGTTCCTCCCGTTGGTGGCCGTATGTGATCCATCTCGCGGTTCGGACGACTATCTCAACTGTCCTGGCCGTCGGTTACAGTCTTGAACAAGGCCGGTGACCATCGCATGTCGGGGGTCGCCGTCCGTCACGGGTGCCACTGGCGCCCCGCGTACAACAACCGAATACCGCTCATCCAGAGGGGCAGAGGGATACGGCCCGTTGAAGCCCCGGCAACCCTCCAGCCGGTCTCGTAGCCGCCACAGGCGCACCGCGAGGCTCCCGGCTCGGGAAGGTGCCAATTCCGTCTCGTGGCGAGATGCGCCGCGAGGAAGATGAGGAGAAAGGGCCTCGCCTCCATGGCTGTGCAGACCGTCGACACCACGTCCCCCGAGGGCACCGCGGACGCCACCGTCGACCTGGGACCCGCCTCGGGTCTCTCCTGCCGCGAGTGCGGCACCGTCTTCCCGCTCGGACCGATCTTCGCCTGCGCCGAGTGTTTCGGCCCGCTCGAAGTCGCGTACGACCTCCCCGTCGGCGACCCCGAGGCGCTCCGGGCCAAGATCGAGTCCGGCCCCGCCAACATCTGGCGGTACGCCCCGCTGCTGCCCGTCCCCGCCGACGTCGCGGACAAGCCGAACCTCAACCCCGGCTGGACCCAGCTCGTCAAGGCCGACAACCTGGCCCGTGAACTGGGCGTCGAACAGGGCAAGTTGTTCGTCAAGGACGACTCCGGCAACCCCACGCACTCCTTCAAGGACCGCGTCGTCGCGCAGGCCCTTGAGGCCGCGCGCGCCTTCGGCTTCACCACGCTGTCCTGCTCCTCCACGGGCAACCTCGCCGGGGCCGTCGGCGCCGCCGCCGCCCGCGCGGGCTTCCGCTCCTGCGTGTTCATCCCGCACGACCTGGAGCAGGGCAAGGTCGTCATGGCCGCGGTCTACGGCGGCGAGCTCGTCGGCATCGAGGGCAACTACGACGACGTGAACCGCTTCTGCTCCGAGCTCATCGGCGACCCGCTGGGCGAGGGCTGGGGCTTCGTCAACGTGAACCTGCGGCCGTACTACGGCGAGGGCTCCAAGACCCTCGCGTACGAGATCTGCGAGCAGCTCGGCTGGGAGCTGCCGGACCAGCTCGTGATCCCGATCGCCTCCGGCTCGCAGCTCACGAAGATCGACAAGGGTCTGAAGGAGCTGATCGAGCTCGGTCTGGTCGCGGACAAGCCGTACAAGATCTTCGGTGCCCAGGCGGAGGGCTGCTCGCCGGTCTCCGCCGCCTTCAAGGCGGGCCACGACGTCGTCCGCCCGCAGAAGCCGAACACCATCGCCAAGTCCCTCGCCATCGGCAATCCGGCCGACGGTCCGTACGTGCTCGACATCGCCCGCCGCACCGGCGGCGCGGTGGAGGACGTGACCGACGAGCAGGTCGTCGACGCGATCAAGCTCCTCGCCCGCACCGAGGGCATCTTCGCGGAGACCGCGGGCGGCGTGACCGTCGGGGTCACGCGCAAGCTGATCGAGGCCGGTCTCATCGACCCCTCGCTGACCACGGTGGTCCTCAACACCGGCGACGGCCTGAAGACCCTCGACGCGGTCGCCGCGACGTCGCAGGCGACCGCGACGATCCGCCCGAGCCTGGACGCGTTCCGCTCCGCGGGGCTCGCGGGCTAGCGCCGTAGAGTCGCAGGTCCTCATGTCGTCAGCGGGTTCGCTGTGGCTGGTCGCGCCCACGCGGCGGAGCCGCACATCGACATAGCCCCGCGCCCCTTCGGGGCCCTCCTGTACCGGGTGCCCTGTCTGAACTACCGAGGTGAAGAGTATGAGCGTCAACGTTCGCATCCCGACCATCCTTCGTACGTACACCGGCGGTCGGGCGGAGGTCTCCGCCGAGGGCGCCACCCTCGCCGAGGTCATCGCCGACCTGGAGAAGAACCACGCCGGGATCGGCGCCCGCGTCCTGGACGACCAGGGCAAGCTGCGCCGCTTCGTGAACGTGTACGTCAATGACGACGACGTGCGTTTCGAGCAGGGCCTCCAGACCGCGACGCCCGACGGCGCGGGCGTCTCGATCATTCCGGCGGTCGCCGGCGGCTGAGCCGTTCCGGAACCGCCGCGGGGAACTCGCGGGGCCGTTTCGTATACAACGGCTCTTGTTCCTACGCAGAGTTACCGCGATTGCCCCCTCCGCGAGAGAAGCGGAGGGGGCAATTCTGCATGGTTGAGCGCGGTACAGTTGGGAATGGAGCTTCGTTTTTGATGTCGGGCGGCATGAGTCGCCTCGGTGAAGTCGGCCGCGGAGCCGACAAGAAGCAGCCAAAGTGTCCTGCCTATTTGAGCCGAACATGGCTTTTGTCTGGCCCGACTTGCCCCGAACGCCGGTGAATTCTCCGCATATCGACGATCGGCCGTGCCCAGAATTCTCGTCCGATTGACCTGTTGCAGACGGCAGTTGGACAGATACATTCAGCCGCGGTCGACGCGTTCCGGCGCACATCCCCCAACCCATGGGGGGTGAGGTCTGACCCGGGTCCGTGAAGTGCGGTCCTGCGCAAGGGCCAGTAATAGGGGAGTTAGGCATGGCTCAGGGCACCGTCAAGTGGTTCAACGCGGAGAAGGGATACGGCTTCATCGCGGTCGACGGTGGTGCGGATGTATTCGTCCACTACAGCGCGATTCAGATGGACGGCTACCGCACCCTGGAAGAAGGTCAGCGAGTCGAGTTCGAGATCTCGCAGGGCCAGAAGGGTCCGCAGGCGGACATGGTCAAGCTCGCTGTTTGAGCGGCTTGACGCGATCGGCCACCAGCGACGCGTGGGCCCGCCTCCCGGTTCGGGAGGCGGGCCCTCCTCTGTTGGCCCCCGCTCCGGCCGGGGCCCGGTGCCCCCGCCGACGCCACCGCTGTCGCGGCGGGCGCCTCCCACCCGCCCGCCCGTGGCCAGGCGGCTGCACTGTGCGGGGCCCGTTCGCCCTGCCGTCCCGCCTGTCTCTCGGGTGCGGGCCGCCGCCCCCGACGCCGCCGCTGCCGCGGCGGATGCCTCCCACCCGCCCACCCGTGACCAGGCGGCTGCGTCGTGCGGGCGACCCGTTCGCCCCGCTGTCCCGTCCGTCTCGCGGGTGCGGGCCGCCGCCCCCGTGGCCGCCGCTGTCGCGGCGGGTGCCTCCCACCCGCCCGCCCATGGCCAGGCGGCTGCACTGTGCGGGCGGCTCGTTCGCCCCGCTGTCCCGCCCGTCTCTCGGGCGTGTGCCGTCGCTCCCGTGGCCGCCGCTGTCGCGGCGGGCGCCTCCCACCCGCCCACCCGTGACCAGGCGGCTGCACCGTGCGGCGGGTCGTTCGTCCTGTCGTCCGTCGCTCGGGTGCGGGCCGTCGCCCCCAACACCGTCGCTCCGCGGCGGATGCCTCCCACCCACCCGCCCGTTTGCTCGGCAGTGCACTGTGCGGGCAGGGAGGTGCCCTCCAGCTCGCGCTGCGAAGCTGCCTGGTCATGGGCGGGCGGGTGGGAAAGTTCCGGCGCGGAGCGGCGGTGTTGTGGGTGGCGGCCCGCACTCGGCGGGCGGTGGGGGGCGAACGGGCCGCCCGCACGGCGAAGCTGGCTGGTCATGGGCGGGTGGGTGGGTGGGAAAGGCCCGGCGTGGAGCGGTGTTGTTGTGGGTGGTGGCCCGCGCCTGGCGGGTGGTGGGGGGCGAAGGGTGCCGGTTTGCTTGGCAGGGCGCGGTGTGGGCAGGGGGGTGCCCTCCAGCTCGCGCTGTGGAGCTGGCTGGTCATGGCGGGCGGGTGGGGAAGATCCGCAGCGGGCAAGCGGGCAAGCGGGCAAGCGGGCAAGCGGGCAAGCGGGCAAGCGGGCAAGCGGGCAAGCGGGCAGCCCAGCCGCAGTCGCGGCGGCGGCGTCGGGGGCCGGGGTCCGTGCCCGGTGGGCGGTGGGCGCCGGGGGAAGCCGGACCCCAGAGCGTGGGGGCGACCTTGCACTCGGAGGGGGCGAGTGCTAATCATTGGCGTTAGCACTCTACGAGTGAGAGTGACAGAAGGACCGGGTGGGTGAGGTCCGCAGGCCGGGTGGGGCAAGGAACCACAAGGCAGGCAGACCGTCCGTCGCGGGCGCCGGCGCGGTCCGAGTTTTTCCACCCCTGTCCGGGAGGACCACTTCACATGGCCAAGATCATCGCGTTCGACGAGGAGGCACGGCGCGGCCTCGAGCGCGGCATGAACCAGCTCGCCGACGCCGTCAAGGTGACCCTGGGCCCCAAGGGTCGCAACGTCGTCCTCGAGAAGAAGTGGGGCGCCCCCACGATCACCAACGATGGTGTGTCCATCGCCAAGGAGATCGAGCTCGAGGACCCGTACGAGAAGATCGGCGCCGAGCTGGTCAAGGAGGTCGCGAAGAAGACGGACGACGTCGCCGGTGACGGCACGACGACCGCGACCGTCCTGGCCCAGGCGCTGGTCCGCGAGGGCCTGCGCAACGTGGCCGCGGGTGCCAACCCCATGGCCCTGAAGCGCGGCATCGAGAAGGCCGTCGAGGCCGTCTCGGGCGCCCTGCTCGACCAGGCCAAGGAGGTCGAGACCAAGGAGCAGATCGCCTCCACGGCCTCCATCTCCGCCGCCGACACCCAGATCGGCGAGCTCATCGCCGAGGCCATGGACAAGGTCGGCAAGGAAGGCGTCATCACGGTCGAGGAGTCGCAGACCTTCGGTCTGGAGCTCGAGCTCACCGAGGGCATGCGCTTCGACAAGGGCTACATCTCGGCGTACTTCGCGACCGACATGGAGCGCATGGAGGCCGCGCTTGAGGACCCGTACATCCTCATCGTCAACTCCAAGATCTCCAACGTGAAGGACCTCCTTCCGCTCCTGGAGAAGGTCATGCAGTCGGGCAAGCCGCTGCTGATCATCGCCGAGGACGTCGAGGGCGAGGCCCTGTCCACGCTGGTCGTCAACAAGATCCGCGGCACCTTCAAGTCCGTCGCCGTCAAGGCCCCGGGCTTCGGCGACCGCCGCAAGGCCATGCTCGGTGACATCGCCATCCTCACGGGCGGCACGGTCATCTCCGAGGAGGTCGGCCTCAAGCTGGAGAACGCCGGTCTCGACCTGCTCGGCCGCGCCCGCAAGGTCGTCATCACCAAGGACGAGACCACGATCGTCGACGGTGCCGGTGACTCCGAGGCCGTCCAGGGCCGCGTGAACCAGATCCGCGCCGAGATCGAGAACAGCGACTCGGACTACGACCGCGAGAAGCTCCAGGAGCGCCTGGCGAAGCTCGCGGGCGGCGTGGCCGTCATCAAGGCCGGTGCCGCGACCGAGGTCGAGCTCAAGGAGCGCAAGCACCGCATCGAGGACGCCGTTCGCAACGCGAAGGCGGCCGTCGAGGAGGGCATCGTCGCCGGTGGTGGCGTGGCCCTGCTCCAGGCCTCCTCGGTGTTCGAGAAGCTGGAGCTCGAAGGCGACGAGGCCACCGGTGCCGCCGCCGTCAAGCTGGCTCTTGAGGCCCCGCTGAAGCAGATCTCCGTGAACGCCGGCCTCGAGGGTGGCGTCATCGTGGAGAAGGTCCGCAACCTCACCCCCGGTCACGGCCTGAACGCCGCGAACGGCGAGTACGTGGACATGATCGCCGAGGGCATCATCGACCCGGCGAAGGTCACGCGCTCCGCGCTGCAGAACGCCGCGTCGATCGCCGCGCTGTTCCTCACCACCGAGGCCGTCATCGCCGACAAGCCGGAGAAGGCCGCGCCGGCCGCTCCGGGCGGCATGCCCGGCGGTGACATGGACTTCTGAGCCGGTTCGTTCGGCTCGGGCTCGTCCTTCCCGAGGGCGGCACCCCCTGCTTCCAGCAGGGGGTGCCGCCCTCGGGCGTTTCCCGCCCTACGCCCCCAAGGAGCTGATGAAGGCGGACCAGGCCGGGGGGTGGAAGAGGAGGTGGGGGCCAAGGGGGTCCTTGGAGTCCCGGACGGGGATGACGTCCGGGGGGCCGTCTGCCACCTCCAGGCAGTTGCCGCCATCCCCTGCGCTGTACGTGGACTTGCGCCAGCGGGCGACCTCCAGGCACTCGTTGCCGCCCCCGCCGCTGTAGCTCGATTTGTGCCAGACGGCTGTGCTCAGGTCGTAGTCAGGGTTGCTCCTCATGGCTGTAATCCTGCGCCACTGACTCGAGTAGAGCTAGGGACTTCTCAGGCGGGAGAGCGGCGGCAACGAGGAGTTCGAAGGTGAACCGCAACTGCGCGACTGTTGCTGGGTCGTCCTCCAGCCGTCCGGTTCCGGGCCCTTCGAAGTAGACCAACGGGGCGGCGTCCTCGAAGTCCATCAACCTCATCGGACCCGACATGGCCTTGTGCGCCCCTCCGTCGAACGGGAGTACCTGCGCGATGATTCGGCCCCGGCGTGTCAGACCTGCCACGTGACGCAAGGCTTCTGCCATCACTGCTCGGCCGCCGGTCTCTCGACGTAGCACTGCCTCGTCAAGCACCACCCACAACAACGGCTTTGTCGGGTGGTTGAGCAGCCGCGTCCGCACCATCCTGCCGTCCACCCACTCGTCGATGGTCTCCTCGGGGGCTGTTGGGTCGTGCGCCCGGTTCACGGCTCGTGCGTACGCGGGCGTCTGGATCAACCCGGGGATCAGCATCGGTGCGTACTGGCGGATCGCCGTAGCGATCTCTTCTGCATCCGCCGCTTCCGCGAAGTGCTCCGGGTACCGGGACTTCGCCGCAGCCTTGCAATTGCGGGTGAAGAAATCCTCCGTCCCCAGCGCCTCATCCAGCATGCGCGCATGGTCCGGCTGCATCCGGCGCGTACCGGCCTCCAGTTGGCCGATGAACGAGCCGCTGACGAAGATGCGGCAGCCGAGCTCCTCCTGGCTGAAGCCGGACTTCTCACGAGCGTGGCGCAACTCGGCGCCGAGTAACGCGCGGGGGTTCGACGACGGGTCGAGGTCTTTGGGGCGGGTCATCGACAGGTAGCTCCTCGGACACCGGGGACTGTTGGGTGGCCTGCGCTTTTCAGGGTAGGCGCGGCTGAACACCCTGGGTGAGGAACGTTGAACACTCAGTAGAAAGGCGTAGGTATGGCGATGACGGCGGAGGAGAGGGGCCGCGCGGCCGAGGCCACGGTGGCCGCGCTGCGCGCGGAGCTGGCCCGGCTCGGGCTGACGCTGCCCTCGCTGCGCGTGGACCCCCTGACGATGGCGGCCGAGGCCCCGTACCCGCTCGTGGAGTTGGGAAGGTGCAACCTCGACACGGCGATGCGCCTCGTGGCGGTGCTGCGCGGGGCGGCGAAGTGACCCCGGGCGAGTACGCCGTGGACGTACGGGACGGCAGCGTCGGCCAGGTGATGGGCCACGAGGGCGGCTACGTACAGCTGCGGCCGGTGGGCGGCGGCCGGGAGTGGGACTGCCCACCGGAGTCGACGGCCCCCGCGTCGACGGGCGAGGTCCTGCGGGCCCGCGTCCGCCAGGTCAACAGGGAAGGACGGCTGCCGTGAGGCGTCGGTGTCGGCCCCGCTCCGTGTGAGGGCGCCCGGTTACGCCCGGTCCGTTGCCGCGAGGGCCGTGCGGAGGTGGCCGCCCGACTCCGTCAGGAGGCGCGCCGCCGTGGGGGCGTCCACGGCGCCGAGGATCGTGAGGATCGCGGGCTTGACCTCGCCGTCCGTGGCGGCCAGGGCGCGTTCGATCTCGTCGTCGGGGGCGCCCGTCGCCAGGGCGACGATGCGGCGGGAGCGGGCGCGCAGCTTCTCGTTGGAGGCGCGGACGTCGACCATCAGGTTCCCGTACGTCTTGCCCAGGCGGATCATCGTGATCGTCGAGATCATGTTGAGGACCAGCTTCTGCGCCGTGCCCGCCTTCAAGCGGGTGGACCCGGTGAGGAGTTCGGGGCCGACGACGACCTCGATGCCGTGCTCGGCGGCCGCCGCGAGCGCGCTGCCCGCGTTGCAGGACAGGCCGATCGTCAGGGCCCCGACGGTACGGGCGTACTCGACCGCGCCGATCGCGTACGGGGTGCGGCCGGACGCGGAGATGCCGACGACCGTGTCGTCGGGGGTGAGCGCGAGCGCCGTGAGGTCCTCGGCGGCCAGGGCCCTGCTGTCCTCCGCGCCCTCGACCGCCGTGACCATCGCGGGCGGCCCGCCCGCGATCAGGCCGACGACGTCACCGGGGTCGGTGTTGAAGGTCGGCGGGCACTCGGACGCGTCCAGGACGCCGAGGCGCCCGGCCGTGCCCGCGCCCGCGTAGACCAGCCGGCCCCCGCGCGCCATCCGCTCCGCCGTGGCGTCGATGGCCGCGGCGATCCGGGGGAGCTGCGCGGCGACGGCGGTGGGGACGGTCGCGTCCTCGCCGTTCATGATCCGGGCGATGTCCGGCGTCGGCAGCCGGTCGATCTCGGCGAGCTCGGGCCGGAAGGCCTCGGTGGTGAGGGACGCGAGCTCGGCACGTAGTTCGCCGTAGCCGTCGGGGGTGGAGGTCATGGGCACAGCGGCTCTTTCGGTGACGGAGGGATTGTCCAGCCCGTCCGGCGTTTGAGGACGAGCGCGAAGCGCGATGAGGGGCCGGGCCCCGGCAGGGGCTCAGCCGTTGCGGTGCCGGTGGGCCAGGGCTTCGTACGACGCGGCCAGCGCGGGCGCGGCCGTCTCGTACGTGCGCTGCGCCACGCCCACGAACAGGCAGTCCACGACGAGGAGTTGGCTCGTGCGGGACGACATGGCCGCCGGGCGCAGCTCGCTCTCGCGGGCCGTGGAGGTGGTCAGTATGTGGTCGGCGTACTGCGAGACGAGGCCCTCGGGGCGGCCGGTGACGGCGATCGTCGTGGCGCCGTGCTCGAAGGCGACCCGCAGCGGCTCGATGACGTCGCCCGTCGAGCCGGAGTGGGTGATCGCGACGGCCACGTCCTTCGCGCGCAGCGTCACCGCGTTCGTGACGGCCAGGTGCGGGTCCGAGTGCGCGTGCGCGACCTGGCCGATGCGCAGGAGCTTCTGCGCGAGGTCCTGGGCGACGAGCCCGGACGCGGCCACGCCGTAGATCTCCGTGCGGCGGGCCGCGGCGAGCGCGGCGACGGCCGCCCCGAGCTGCGCGGTGTCGAGCCCGGCGGCCGTGTCGGCGAGGGTCTGCTGCTCGTCGTACGCCAGCTTGGCGACGACGTCGGCGATCGGGTCGTCCACGGCGATGTCCGCCGTGACGGCCGGGGCGCGGCCCGACTGCTGCTGGGCGGCGAGCCCGGCGAGGGCGAGCCTGAGGTCGCGGTAGCCGGGGTAGCCGAGGAGGCGGGCGGTGCGGACGACCGTGGCCTCGCTGGTGCCGGTGAGCTCGGCGAGGCCGGTGACCGTGAGGGCGGCGCAGCCCGCCGGGTCGCCCGCGACGGCCTCGGCGACGCGCTGCATGGAGCGGGTCATCGACGGCGCGAGCGTACGCACCTTCGCCGCGAGGGCGGCCGGGGCGGGCGGAGCCCCGCCCGCGAAAATTTCCTTCACGTCAGAGGTCACTCCTGAAAGATATTTTCACCGTCGTGAACGGGTCAAGACTCCTGCCGACCGCACCGCGGGGCACGGGGGGCGACAATGGCTGCATGGACACGATTGACCCTCTGGAGCAGGCGTTGCACGCGGCCCGCGCGCTGGTCCTCGCCGACCTCGCCGCGCGCGAGGTGGCGCAGGCCGACGTGGTCTCCTTCGTCGAGGAGTCCGTGGCGCACCGCCGCTGGTGGGTCGAGCAGTGGCCCGAGGGCGCGGCGTACGTCGCCGGGCTCGTCGCCCAGGACGTGCAGGACCGGATCCTGGAGCGGTACGGCCGCTGGCCGCTGTGCCCGGTGTGCGGCACCGGGGAGCCGCACGCCCTGGACGTGGAGCCCGAGCTCGGGCCCGACCCGCACTGGGTGTGCGCCAAGGCCGGAGTCGTCGTGGCGCCGGTGGGCAGGCTGTCGTGACGCTGTACATCGACCCGCCGGTGTGGCCCGGGCACGGGCGGCTCTGGTCCCACCTGGTGAGTGACGTCTCCTACGACGAGCTGCACGCCTTCGCCGTGCGGATCGGGGCGCCCCGGCGGGCCTTCGAGCGCGACCACTACGACGTGCCCGCGGAGCGGTACGCGTCCGCTGTGGCCGCGGGGGCCGTGGAGGTGGGATCCAAGGAGCTGGTGCGGAGGCTCACCGAGGCGGGGCTGCGGCGGCGCAAGGGGGCCGTGGGCTAGGCGGTACCGCCCACGCCGGGCCCGCTGCCCTTGTCGGCGCTGCGCGCCCCGTCCTCAAACGCCGGACGGGCTGGATGGATCGCCGGGACCGGCTGACACCGTGTAGGTCCGCTGGCCCTCTCTGTCCGCGTCCCGCTCGAAGCCCGCCCTGAGCAGGACCGCCTCCGAGGCCGTGTTGCCCTCGTCGACCACCGCCCGGATGCCCCGGACGTCCGGCAGGGTCAGGGCCCAGCGGGACAGCGCGCGCAGCGCCCGGGTCGCGTAGCCGTTGCCCCGGGCCGCGGGGGCCAGGTCGTAGCCGACCTCCGCCCAGCCCTCGTGGTCGGGAACCCCGTGGAAGCCCATGGCGCCGACCGCGACCTGGTCGGCGGTGCGCACGATCGCGTACGAGCCCCACTCGGGGCGGTGGGTGCCCGCCGCGTACGCCTTCGCGATCAGCCCGGCGCCGATCCGAGTGCCCTCGCACGGGCCGCCCGCGATCCAGTCGAGGCCGCCGGTGCCGCCCGCGGCGAGGTCGGCGAGGACCGGGGGCGACAGCTCCAGGAGCGCCACGTGCTCCGCGGGCAGGTGGATCTGGTTGTGCCAGCGCCAGCGCTCCGGGCGGGACCGGCCCGGCAGGGTGCCACGGCCGGTCGCCCACAGCAGCGTCCGCCAGTGCGACGCGCCGTCCCTGGCGGGCGGCACGTGCGGGAACTGCCAGGCGAGCAGGGCCTCGCAGAGCCGCGCCGGGGGCTCGTACGCCACGTCGAAGGCGCTCAGTACGTCGTGCGTGTGCAGCAGCAGCTCCACGATGCCCATGGCGGCGAAGCCGTGCGCGTCCGCGCTGCCGTACGGGAACGGGTGGAAGCCGCGCCCGCCCCTCGGCGTGGTGCGCACCACCGCCGCGAGCAGGCCGCCCGACGCCTCCACGGCGTGCACCGCCGCGGCCGGGCCCGTGCCCTCTTCGAGGCGGATGTCGATCGGGACGTACGCGTCCTTCGTGCGCCCCGTGAGCTGGGCCGCGTACGCCGTGAAGTCGCTCACGAGGTGCTCCGCCGTCGCCAGACAGCTCCACTGGAGGCCGGCCGCGGGCCGCGTCCAGTCGTACTCCTCCGTCGCCGCCGCGCGCAGCGCGCCGCAGGCGTGCGCCACCGCCTCGTCGATCTCGTCCGCGCCCATCGTCAGCATGGCGCGAGGCTACGTGAGCAGCGCCAGCTCGGCCGAGAGGTTTTCGCGCGCCGGGGCCTCCCAGTGCGCGGCCCCGTGCGGGGTGCGGAACAGCCTCGGCAGGGCCAGGAGTTGGCGCAGGACGTCCGCCCGGCCCCGGCGGAACGCCTCGTCCGGGACGAAGGCGTACTCCTCGCGGACCGCCGCCGCGTAGGCCGCGTACGCGTCCGGGGGCGCGGCGAGGATCGCCAGGTCCGCGTCGCACAGGACCTCGCCGTCGCGGTCGCCCTCGGCGGGGTCGTGGGTGACGGTGAGCCGGACCAGGCGGGCCACCTCCGCGGTGTCCTCGTCCGTGAGCCCCGCCTCCGGCAGGGCCCGCTCGGCCAGGCGGGCGCTGCGCTCCTCGTTCTCCGAGCGGTCCGGGGCGTAGACGGCGTCGTGGAACCAGGCGGCGAGCCGCACCAAGTGCGGGGCGTCCGCGTGCTGTTCCAGGGTGTCGATGTGGTCCAGGACGGCCGTGAGGTGGGTGGTCGTGTGGTAGCGGCGGTGCGGTTCGGCCCAGCGGGCCAGGAGGTTGTCCGCGTACGGTTCCGGGGCCGGGGTCGCTGTCCCTTGGCGGGCCTCGGCGAGTGTCCGGCACCAGCGGGCGCGCAGCGCGTCATGGGGGGTGGCCATGCCCCGACCCTACGCGGCCCTCCGCTCGGGCCCCGCTCCCGCGGAGGGCTCCCTTGCGGGGCCTCTCTTGCGGGGCCTCTCTTGCGGGGCCTCTCTTGCGGGGCCTCTCCCACCCGCCCACCCGTTCCGGCGCGGCTTTCCTGCCCGGCCCCGGCCTGGCGGCTTCCGGCCGTCGTTCGGCTGCCCGCCGCTACCGCGGCGGATTTCCCACCCGCCCACCCGTTCCTGCCCCAGTGGCCTGGCTCGGCCCCGGCCTGGCGGCTTGCACGTTGTTGTTCGGCTGTCCGTCGCTGGCGCGGCGGGGACGGGGGGGGGGCGGGTGGGTGGGGTTTCCCGTTCCTGGCCCAGTGGCCGCGGGCCTGTTCCGGTCTGGTGGCGTGCACGTTGTCGTTCGGCTGTTCGCCGGGGCGGGTGGGTGGGAGAAGAGCCCGTGTGGGGGCGTTGCCAAGCGGCGGCCGGGGCGGTTGGGTGGCCGGCATGACGAGCGAGCCCTCAACGCCCGGCGCGGCGTTGGAATCCGACCGCCCCGGCCGACTCCTGCGGACCGAACGGGACGCCCTCATACCCGTGTTGCGCGCCGCGGACGACGCCGCGTTCGCGGCGCCCACCTGCTGCCCGGGCTGGACGGTCCGGGACCTGCTCGCGCACTGCGCGGCCGCCCTCACCCGGGTGATCGAGAGCCGGTTCGACGAGGGCGTGTTCACCGCCGAGGGCAACGACCGGGACATCGCCGAGCGGGCCGACTGGCCCGTCGCGCGCGTCCTGGACGAGCTGGAGCACGGCATGACGAACGCGGGCGCCGCCATCGCCGCGGGCAAGGGCCTGTTCGACGGGGTCGCGCTCGGCGAGTGGGTGCACGCCGGTGACGTACGGGACGCGTGGGGGCTGCCCGGCGCCTACGGCGGCGCGGGGCTCGACGACGCCCTTCCGCTGCTCGCGGCCTACAGCAGACAGCGCGCGGCGCTGCCGCTGCACGCCGACGTCGACGGCCTGGACGAGCCGCTGGTCCTCGGCGTGAGCGACGGCCGCAGGCCGCCCGCGCGGTACATCGGGGACGCGCCGACACTGGTCCGGCTGTACGCGGGACGGCCGCTGGGGGACGCCCGGTTCGAGCTCGCGGGCGCGACGGAGGGCGAGCTGACCATCTTCGGCTGAGGCCGGGCGGACCGGACCGGGGCGGCGGGGCTCAGTGGCCGTGGCCGCCGGTGGTGGTGCCTTCGTGCCGGGGCTCGCCCCCGCCCGCCCGTACGGTGAACGCCGCGGTCCGCACCTTCCCCTCGTGCCGGAAGTCCAGGAACAGGCGGTACGTGCCCGCGCTCGGCGCCGTCGCCGTGAAGGAGACCTCCGGGCCCGGCTTCGTGGTGGCGTCGCCGGGCTCGCCGTTGGGGTGGACGTGGAGGTAGGCGAGGTCGCCGGAGCGCAGCGCGACCAGGTGGCCGTACGCGCCCAGGTACGGCTGGAGGTCGGTGACGGGCTTGCCCCGGCGGGTGACGCGCAGGGTCAGTCCGCCCGGCTCGCCGGGGGTCAGGGCGCCGGCCAGGCGCACTTCGTAGCCGCCCGCGGTCTTGGCCGTGGCGGACGGCTCCGGCGCGGGCGCGGGGGCGTACGCGCCCGTCACCGCCAGGTCCGCGCCGAGCGTCACCTTCTCCTTCGCCCGCTCGGGCCGGAAGTCCGCGAAGACGCGGTAGTCCCCGGCCGCGGGCAGCGTCGCCGGGGTCGACCAGGTGCCGTCGGCGGCCCGGGCGGGGTGCAGATGGCGGTACGTCGTCAGGTCGCGTGAGGCGACGATCAGGTGCAGCTCCTTGCCGTGGTCCTCGGCGTACCGGGTCACGGGGCGGCCCGAGTCCGACGCCAGGATCCTGAAGCGCAGGTCGGTGCGGTCGCCCGCCCGGGCGCGCGGGGTCTTCAGGTCCAGGGCGTAGCCGTCGGCCGCGATCTGGAGGCCTCCCGGGGTGTGGTCCCCGCCCCTGCTCCGGGGGTCGCCCTTCGCGGTCTTCTCGCCGTGCTCCTCGGTGTGGGCGACCGGCTTGCCCACCGTGTCGACGCTCGCGCCCACCGCGTACGTGGTGCCGAACGTCGCGGCGACGGCCGCGGCGAAGGCGGTGATCTTCAGTCCGGTGTTCATGGCGTCGGCTCCTTGTGAGGGGGTCGCTCGGGTCGTGAGCGGGTCGCTCGGATCACCTTCGACAATACCCCTGGGGGGTATGAAGTCAAGCCGCGATCTCCCTTGCGTTCGATACCCCCCAGGGGTATAAATGATCCTCGTCAGGCATACCGGCCCCGGGTACCCCGGGCAGAGCGCGTCACGAGGAGCAGAGGACATGTCCACTACCCAGGTAGAACTCTCCATCGGCGGCATGACCTGCGCCTCCTGCGCGGCGCGCATCGAGAAGAAGCTGAACCGCATGGACGGCGTCGAGGCGACCGTCAACTACGCCACGGAGAAGGCGAAGGTGAGCTTCGAGGGCGACGGCCTCGCCGTGGCCGATCTGATCGCCACCGTCGAGGCCACCGGGTACACCGCGCAGGAACCCGCGCCGCCCCGCGCGGAGAAGGGGGGCGGGGGAGAGCCGGACGCCGAGGGCGAGGACGCCGCGCTGCGGCCGCTGCGGCAGCGCCTGGTCGCCGCCGTGCTGCTGTCCGTGCCCGTCATCGCCATGGCGATGGTCCCCGCCCTCCAGTTCACGTACTGGCAGTGGCTGTCCCTGACGCTGGCCGCGCCCGTGGTGACGTACGCCGCCTGGCCCTTCCACAAGGCGGCGTACACCAACGCCCGGCACGGCGCGGCCACGATGGACACGCTGATCTCGGTCGGCACCTCGGCGGCGTTCCTCTGGTCGCTGTGGGCGCTGTTCCTCGGCTCGGCCGGGGAGCCCGGCATGACGCACGCCTTCGAGCTGACCATCGAGCGCACCGACGGCGCCGGGAACATCTATCTGGAGGCCGCGGCGGGCGTCACCGCGTTCATCCTCGCCGGGCGGTACTTCGAGGCCCGCTCGAAGCGCAAGGCGGGCGCCGCCCTGAAGGCACTGCTCGAACTGGGCGCCAAGGACGTCACCGTACTTCGAAATGGGATTGAAAAGAACGTTCTGGTTAGTGAGTTGAAGGTCGGGGACCGGTTCCTGGTGCGGCCCGGCGAGAAGATCGCCACCGACGGGCGCGTCGTCGAGGGTGCCTCCGCCGTGGACGCCTCCATGCTCACCGGCGAGTCCGTGCCCGTGGAGGTCGGCGCGGGCGACGCCGTCACCGGCGCGACCCTGAACGTCGGCGGCCGGCTGGTGGTCGAGGCGACCCGGGTCGGCTCCGACACCCAGCTGTCCCGGATGGCCAAGCTCGTCGAGGACGCGCAGAACGGCAAGGCCGCCGCGCAGCGCCTGGCCGACCGCATCTCCGGGGTCTTCGTGCCCGTCGTCATCGCGCTCGCGGTGGCCACGCTGGGCTTCTGGCTCGGCAACGGCGTGGGCCTGACCGCGGCGTTCACGGCCGCCGTGGCCGTGCTGATCATCGCCTGCCCGTGCGCCCTGGGCCTGGCCACGCCGACCGCTCTCATGGTCGGCACCGGGCGCGGCGCCCAGCTCGGCATCCTCATCAAGGGCCCCGAAGTCCTGGAGTCCACCCGCCGCGTCGACACGATCGTCCTGGACAAGACCGGCACCGTCACCACCGGCAAGATGACCCTCCTCGCCACGCACGTCGCCGAGGGCACCGACGAGAGGGACGTCCTGCGCCTCGCGGGCGCCCTGGAGCACGCCTCCGAGCACCCGATCGCCCAGGCCGTGGCCGCGGGGGCGAGCGCCGAGGTGGGCACGCTGCCCACGCCCGAGGACTTCGCGAACGTCGCCGGGCTCGGCGTGCAGGGCGTCGTCGAGGGGCACGCGGTGCTCGTGGGGCGCGAGCAGCTGCTCGCCGAGTGGGTGATCCACCTGCCCGCGGAGCTGAAGAAGGCCAAGGACGCGGCCGAGGCGGCGGGCCGCACCGCCGTCGCCGTCGCCTGGGACGGCGAGGCACGGGCCGTGCTCGAAGTGGCCGACGCCGTGAAGGAGACCAGCCCCGAGGCCATCCGCCGCCTGCGCGAGCTCGGCCTCACGCCGATCCTGCTCACCGGTGACAACAAGGCCGTCGCCGAGTCCGTGGCCGCGGAGGTCGGCATCGCTCCCGAACACGTCATCGCCGAGGTCCTGCCGCAGGAGAAGGTCGACGTCGTCAAGCGCCTTCAGGGCGAGGGGCGTTCGGTGGCCATGGTCGGCGACGGCGTCAACGACGCGGCCGCCCTCGCCCAGGCCGATCTGGGCCTCGCGATGGGCACGGGCACGGACGCCGCGATCGAGGCGGGCGACCTGACCCTCGTCCGCGGCGACCTGCGCGCCGCCGCCGACGCGATCCGGCTCTCCCGCAAGACGCTCGGCACCATCAAGTCCAACCTCTTCTGGGCCTTCGCCTACAACGTGGCGGCACTCCCGCTGGCCGCCGCGGGCCTGCTCAACCCGATGATCGCGGGTGCGGCCATGGCCTTCTCGTCGGTCTTCGTGGTCGGCAACAGCCTGCGGCTGCGCGGTTTCCAGCCACTGAGCTGACCCATCCGAGCCCGGCTGGCTTGATCACCCCGGTGCGCCTCCGCCGCGCGCCGGGGTGATCTGCGCGTACCCTGGTAATTGGACTAGACCTGTGTTTCTGTGGTGCGGCTGCCGGCACGACGCCGGCCCGCAGAAGGCCAGAAGGAAGGCACCCATGAGCAAGCGCGCACTCCTGGAGGTGATCGCCCTCGACGCCGAGGACGCGATCGCGGCCCAGGCCGGAGGTGCGGACCGGCTGGAACTGGTCACCGACATGGCCGCCGACGGCCTCACGCCGTCCCGCGCGGACTTCGCCGCGATCCGTGCCGCCGTGGACATCCCCCTGCGCGTCATGCTGCGCGTCGCCGACGGGTTCGCGGCGGGAGACGTCAGCGAGCTGGTGCGCAGCGCGCGCGAGCTGCGCGCCGAGGGCGCCGACGAGTTCGTCCTCGGCTTCCTCGACGAGGCGGGCGGGGCCGACCTGGCCGCCGTCGAGCGCATCGTCGACGCGCTCGACGGCTGCCGCTGGACCTTCCACCGCGCGATCGACCGGGCCGCCGACCGCGACGCCCTGCGCAAGCAGCTCGCGGATCTGCCCGGACTCGACACGTACCTCACGGCGGGGGCCGCGGGCGGGGTCGACGAGGGGCTGCCCACGCTGGTGGGCGAGGCCGCGCGGGCCGGGGAGCCCGGGTACGAGCCGCGCATCCTCGTGGGCGGCGGGCTCCGGCTCGAACACCTCGCGCGGCTGAAGGCGGCGGGGCTCGACGCCTTCCACATCGGCGGCGCGGCCCGGCCCCACGGGTGGGGCCGGGCCCTGTCGGCCGAGTCCGTGGCGACCTGGCGCGCGGCCGTCGACGCCTGAGCCCCGGCGGCGTCAGCCCAGGGCCGGGGGCAGGGCCCCGGTGTGGAGCACCGTGAGGCCCGAGACCGCTCGGGTCAGGGCCACGTACAGGCGCCGCAGGCCGGTGCGTTCGTCGGGCTCGCCGGCCACCACGGCGGCGGGCTCGTCGAGCACCACGTAGTCGTACTCCAGGCCCTTGGCCAGCGAGGCGGGCACGAGGGTGAGCCGGGCCCCGGCGGTGGTCTCCTCGCCGGGCGAGAGGTGCGGGACGCCCGCCGCGTCCAGGGCCCCGGCGAGCGCGGCGATCCGCGCGTCCGCCGCGATGAGGCCGATGGACCCCTCGCGTCGCAGCGACGCGGCGCAGGCGTCGAGCACCGCCGCGTCCAGGTCCTCGGCCCCGACCTCGCGGACCTCCAGGGAGCCGGGCGACTCGCGCACCGAGGCGACCTCCGTCAGGCCCGGCGCGATCGCGGGCAGCAGCCGGGACGCGTACGCGATGACCTCGCGGGGCACGCGGAAACCGGCGGTCAGCTCCTCCACCACCGCGTCCTGCTTGCCCAGATGGCCGAGGGCCTCCGCCCACGTCGGCGTCGCCCACGGCGTGGTGCCCTGCGCCAGGTCGCCGAGGACGGTGACGGAGCCGGTCGTGCAGCGGCGGCCCACCGCGCGGTACTGCATGGGGGAGAGGTCCTGCGCCTCGTCGAGGACGACGTGGCCGAGGGAGTGGGTGCGGGCGACCAGGTCCGCCGCCTCGTCGATCAACACCGCGTCCGCGGCGGACCACTTGGTGCTCTTCGGCGTCCGCGCGGGCTTCGCCCACAGGACCGCCCGCTGCTCCTCGCCGGTGAGGACCCCCTCGGCGTGCGCGGCGAGGAACTCCGCGTCCGCGAGCAGCCGGTGCACCAGCTTCGCCGGGTCGACCAGCGGCCAGATCGCCTTGACGGCGGCCTTCACCGCCGCGTTGCGGGCCACGGCGTCCTGCACGCGGTCGTCGGGCGCCTCCCCCGACCGCTCCATCTGGACGAGCACGGCGTGCGCGATCCGCTGCGGCAGCGCCTCGCGCGCGGCGCCGTAGCGCATGTCGCGGGCCTGCAACTCCCGCACGATGTCGTCGAGTTCGTACGCCGGTACGCGCCAGCGCCGGGAGCCGCGGACGACCACGACGCCCTCGGCCGGCGGCGTGACGTGCGAGCGCACCGCGCGCCGCAGCACCTCGGCCATGCGGGCGTCGCCCTTGACGAGGGCGGCGGCCGGGTCGTCCGTGCCCCGCACCTCCACGTGCGCCACCAGGTCGTCGACGGTGGCCTGCTTGACCTCCAGCTCGCCGAGCGCGGGCAGGACCTGCTCGATGTAGTGCAGGAAGGAACGGTTCGGCCCGATGACGAGCGTGCCCGTGCGGGCGAGCCGCTCGCGGTGGGCGTACAGGAGGTAGGCGACGCGGTGCAGGCCGACGGCGGTCTTGCCGGTGCCGGGGCCGCCCTGCACGCACACCGAACCGGCGAGCCCGCTGCGGACGATCTCGTCCTGCTCGGGCTGGATCGTCGCCACGATGTCGCGCATGGGGCCCACGCGCGGGCGCTCGATCTCCGCCTGGAGCAGCTTGCTGACCTGCTCGGCCTCGGTCGCGTCCGTGAGGTGCTCGTCCTCGTACGCGGTCAGGTCGCCGCCGGTGTACCCGAAGCGGCGGCGCAGCGTGACGTCCATCGGGTCCTTCTTGGAGGCCCGGTAGAACGGCTGCGACACGGGCGCGCGCCAGTCGATGACCATGGGGTCGCCGTGGGCGTCGTGCACGTGCCGCCGCCCGATGTAAAACTGCCCACCCGTCTCCCACCCCCGCCCTTGCAAGGAAGTCGCTTCGCTCCCTTGTCCGATCTCGGCTCCCTCGGCCCCGGGCGCGTGCGCGTAGTCGAGGCGGCCGAAGAACAGCGGGGTGTGCGTGAGGTCCGCGAGGGCCTTGATCCGGTCGTCGATCTGGCCCTGGAGCACCTCGGCGTTGACCCAGTTCGCGGTGACGTCGCGGATGTCCAGGGCCTCGACGTCCTCCCGCATGGCGCGCAGCGCGGCGCGGGAGGACGTCAGATGGGCCCGCTCGCGGGCGAGCGGGTCGGCGGATACGGCGTTCACGGTGCTGCCTCCGGTGACGGACGTTCTCGGTGCGTGGCTCGGGCCGCCGGTTTCCGACCGGGCGGCGGCGCTCCGTGGGCGGGAGGCGGGGAAGGGGGAATCCTAGGTGAGCGGCCCGTGGCGGCACCAATGGATTTCCGGTGGATCTCCTGGTCCGGAAGGCGAACCCTGACTCATCCCTGAGACGGTCCTCAGGGTCGCCGTCCATCCGTAGGTGTAGAGGGCGCGGGCCCGGAGTCGTACCGGTGGACGCGGGCGGTTAGACCCGCAGGCCGATGTGTGCGGGCGCCCCGGGAACGACCATGGAGACATGAGCAGCGCAGTCATCACCCCCGCGTCCCTGTCCGCCCCCTCCAGCGGCCCGCGCCGCGCCGACGGCGCGACCGCCGTCTCGGAGGCCCACCGTCCGCACCGCGTCGGCGACGCCCTGCGCGCCGCGAAGGTCTTCATGGGCGCCGTCGTCGGCGTCGTCGTCCTCGGGGAGTACGCGGAGGAGGCGGGCGTCCGCCGCCGCTGAGGCCGCTTCTTCCGCTCCGCCCGCCCTGGCCGTCCCGTTCGCCCCGTTCACTCCGCGAGCAGCGACTCCGCGTCGACGATGCGGTAGGCGTACCCCTGCTCCGCCAGGAACCGCTGGCGGTGCGCGGCGAAGTCCTGGTCGATGGTGTCGCGGGCGACCACGGAGTAGAAGTGCGCCTGGTGGCCGTCGGCCTTCGGGCGCAGCACGCGGCCGAGGCGCTGGGCCTCCTCCTGCCGCGAGCCGAAGGTGCCCGAGACCTGGATGGCGACGGTCGCCTCCGGCAGGTCGATGGAGAAGTTGGCGACCTTGGACACCACGAGCACGGAGATCTCGCCCTCGCGGAAGGCGTCGAAGAGCTTCTCGCGCTGGGCGTTGGACGTCTCGCCCTTGATCACGGGCGCGTTCAGATGCTCGCCCAACTCGTCCAGCTGGTCGATGTACTGGCCGATGACGAGGATCTGCTGACCCGCGAACTTCCGGACGATCGCCTCCGTCACCTTCCGCTTCGTGGCCGTCGTCGCACAGAAGCGGTACTTCTCCTCGGCCTCCGCGGTGGCGTAGGAGAGGCGCTCGCTGTCGGTGAGGTTGACGCGTACTTCCACGCAGTCGGCGGGCGCGATGTACCCCTGCGCCTCGATCTCCTTCCACGGCGCGTCGAAGCGCTTGGGCCCGATGAGCGAGAACACGTCCGACTCGCGCCCGTCCTCGCGGACGAGGGTCGCGGTCAGCCCGAGGCGGCGCCGCGCCTGGAGGTCGGCGGTGAACTTGAAGACGGGCGCGGGCAGCAGGTGCACCTCGTCGTAGAGGATCAGCCCCCAGTCGCGGGAGTCGAAGAGCTCCAGGTGCGGGTAGATGCCCTTCCGCTTGGTCGTCAGGACCTGGTACGTGGCGATCGTGACGGGCCGGATCTCCTTCTTCGTACCGCTGTACTCGCCGATCTCCTCCTCGGTGAGCGAGGTGCGCTTGATCAGCTCGTGCTTCCACTGGCGGGCGGAGACGGTGTTCGTGACGAGGATCAGCGTGGTCGCCTTCGCCTCGGCCATGGCGCCCGCGCCGACGAGGGTCTTGCCCGCGCCGCAGGGCAGCACGACGACGCCGCTGCCGCCGTGCCAGAAGCCCTCGACGGCCTGGCGCTGGTAGGGCCGCAGCGCCCAGCCGTCCTCGTTGAGGTCGATCTTGTGGGCCTCGCCGTCGACGTATCCGGCGAGGTCCTCGGCGGGCCAGCCCAGCTTGAGCAGCGTCTGCTTGATCTGGCCGCGCTCGGAGGGGTGCACGACGACCGTGTCCGGGTCGATCCGGGCGCCGACGAGCGGCTGGACCTTCTTCGACCGCAGGATCTCCTCCAGGACCGGCCGGTCCGTGGTGGTGAGCACGAGGCCGTGCGTCGGGTGCTTGCTGAGCGTGAGCCGGCCGTAGCGGGCCATCGTCTCGGCGACGTCGACGAGCAGCGCGTGCGGCACCGGATACCGCGAGAACTCCACCAGGGCGTCCACGACCTGCTCGGCGTCGTGCCCCGCCGCCCGCGCGTTCCACAGCCCGAGCGGCGTCACGCGGTACGTGTGGATGTGCTCCGGGGCGCGTTCCAGCTCGGCGAACGAGGCGATGGCACGACGGCAGGCGTCGGCCCGCTCGTGGTCGACCTCCAACAGGAGCGTCTTGTCCGACTGGACGATGAGGGGTCCATTCACGACTTCAGGGCCCTTTCTGCTGCGATCACTGCTGGAGATCAGCCGGGTGGCCAAACCTCCAGTGTGCCGCATGGCGCCCCGTCGCCGGGGCGCCGTGCTCGGCGGGCGCCGGGTTCAGCCGGTCAGGGCCGTCAGGTGCACCGAGAGGGTCTTGTGGCCCTCGGGGGTGGGGTGCAGGCCGTCGGTGAAGAGGTCGGGGCGGGTGTGCAGGGGGTCCCACAGGTCGAGGAAGTCGGTGTGGTGCCCGGCGCACCAGGAGCGCAGGCCCTCGCGCAGCCGCAGGGCGCGGGCCTCGGTGAAGCACAGGCCCTCGTAGTCGGCGGTCCTCGACTCGTCCAGCCAGAGGGGGCCCGCGACGACGAGCCGGGCGTTGTGGGCGTGGGCCGCGGCGGCCAGGGCGCCGAGGTGGTCCGCGAGCCGGTCGAGGCCGCCGGGCAGGGCGGAGTCGTTGATGCCCGCGGCGACCAGGAGGGTGTCGGGCAGCCGGGGCGCGAGGAGCGCGGGCGTCTGCGCGGCGACGTCGGCGAGGGTGCTGCCGGGGATGGCCAGGTTGAAGACGCGGTGGGCGCTCTCGTCCGCGGCGATGTGGGCGGACGCCAGGTGCGCGGCCCAGCCGCCGTACGGGTCGCAGCGGCCGTAGGCGATGCTGTCGCCGACGATCACGATGCGCGCCGCCGGGCGCAGCGGCCGCGCGTCCAGATAGGCCCAGGCGCTCTCCCCTGAGGAGAGGCGGACCCGCCGCCGTACGTAGTCGTCGACCTCGTACGCGTCGGCGGCGGCGAGGTCGGCGTCGGTCAGGCGGAGGACGGCGCCCTCGACCTCGGCGCCGACGCGGCGCTCCAGGGTCAGGTGCACGTCCAGGCCGCTGGTGGCGATGACGTCCGGGTCGGTGATGGTCAGGGGCCTGGTCGCGTGCCCGGCGAGGGCCGCGGGGGAGCGGGGCACGGCGCGCCCGAACAGGGTCGTCTGGACGTGCTCGTCCAGGAGCGTGCCGAAGGAGAACAGAGCGTGCGGGCGGGACTCGGACACCGGAGCTGCCATGGCCTTTCTGGAAAGAACGTTCTAGCCAGTCTAGTGATCGCTCCGGCCCCCCGGGGCCGCCCCCGCTCCGCCCCCCCCGGGCCGCCCCCGCTCCGGCCCCCGGGCCGCCCCCCGCGCCGCCCCCGCGCCGCCCCCGCGCCGCCCCCGCGCCGCCCGAGGGGGCGCGCGGTCCCGCTTGCCCGCCGGGGCGCGTGCGGCACGGCACACCGGCGCCCGCCGGTGACCCGCTACCGTTGCCAGGATGAGTACCCCGGAAGCCCCCCGTTCCCTTGCGGAAGCCCTCCGGGCGAGCGACGACGCGACGCTCGTCGCGCTGTTGCGATCCCGGCCCGACCTCGTCAGCCCCGTGCCCAACGATCTGACGCAGCTGGCCACCCGCGCGGGCACGCGGGCGTCGGTGGTACGTGCCCTGGAACGCCTCGACCGGTTCGCGCAGCAGGTCGCCGAGGCCCTGGCCGTGGCCCCGGACCCGGCGTCGTACGAGGAGCTCGCGGGGCTGCTCGCGCCCGCGCCGGGCGAGGCCGTCGACCGGGCCCTGACGACGCTGCGCAGGCAGGCGCTCGTCTGGGGCGCGGAGAGCCGTCTGCGCCTGGTGCGCACCGCGCGCGAGCTGCTCGCGCCGACGCCGCAGCGGCCCTCGCCGACGGGGCTCGGCCCGACGGTCGCGGAGGCCACGGCGGGGATGTCACCGGGCCGGGTGCAGAGCGTCGTCACGGCCGCCGGGCTCGCCTCCACGCACGACGCGGTGTCGGCCGTGGAGTCCCTCACCGCGCTCTTCACCGACCAGAAGCGGATGTCCCACCTCCTGGACGAGGCGCCCGCCGAGTCCGTCGAGGTCCTGTCCCGGCTCGTGTGGGGCCCGCCGTACGGGCAGGTCACCGCGGACCCGGCCCCCCATCTGCGCTGGCTGCTCGACCGGGGCCTGCTGCTCCCGACCGCGCCGGGCACGGTCGTCCTGCCCCGAGAGGCCGCGCTGCACCTGCGCGGGGGCCGCGCCCACCGCGTCCTGGAGCCGTCGCCCCCGGCCGTGGAGGTCGCGCGCGAACACCGCCCCCAGGTGGTGGACGCGACGGCGGCCGGGCAGGCCTACACCGCGCTCGCCACCGTCGAGGAGCTGCTCAAGGACTGGGACGAGGGCGGCCCCGCCGTCCTGCGCGCGGGCGGCCTGAGCGTCCGGGACCTCAAGCGGACCGCCGTCGCCCTGGACGCGGCGGAGCCCCAGGCCGCGTTCTGGGTCGAACTCGCCTACGCCGCCGGGCTCCTGGCCGCCGACGGCGAGGCCGACGAGCGCTACGCCGCGACCCCCGCCTACGACAGCTGGCAGGAGCTGCCCCCCGCCGAGCGCTGGGCCCGGCTCGCCACCGCCTGGTACGAGGCCACCCGCACCCCGGGCCTCGTCGGCGGGCGCGACAGCAAGGACCGCACCCTGTCCGCGCTCGGCCCGGGGCTCGACCGCTCCGCCGCGCCCGAGGTGCGCCACCGCGTCCTGGCCCTCCTGGCCGGACTGCCCGAAGGCGCCGCGCCCGCCGAGGAGTCCGTGCTCGACCGGCTGCGCTGGGAGCGCCCCTCCGGCGGCGGCGCCACGGAGCCGCGGGCCCGCCTGGCCCGGTGGACGCTGAGCGAGGCGGAGCTCCTCGGGATCACCGGGCGCGGGGCGCTCGCCGCCCACGGCCGCGCGCTGCTCGCCGGGCGGCCCCCCGCGGACTCCCTGGCGCAGGGCGCGCCCCCGTCCGCCGCCGAGCGGGCCGCCGCCGGTGCCGAGGCCGCCCGGCGCCTCGCCCCGCTGCTCCCCGAACCCCTCGACCACGTCCTGCTCCAGGCCGACCTCACCGCGGTCGCGCCGGGGCCGCTGCGGCGCCCCCTCGCGGACGCCCTCGCCGTGCTCGCCGACGTGGAGTCCAAGGGCGGCGCCACCGTCTACCGGTTCACGCCGGGCTCCGTGCGTCGCGCGCTCGACACCGGGCAGAGCGCGTCCGACCTGCACGCGTTCCTCGCCGCGCACTCCCGTACGCCCGTCCCGCAGCCCCTCGCGTACCTCATCGACGACGTGGCCCGCAGACACGGCCATCTGCGCGTCGGTGCCGCCTCCGCGTACGTGCGGTGCGACGACGAGGGCGTGCTCGATGAGATCCTCGCGGACAAGCGGGCCCACGGGCTGCGGCTGCGGCGCCTCGCGGGCACCGTGCTCGCCGCCCAGGCCGACCCCTCCACGCTCCTCGAAGGGCTGCGCGCCATGGGCTTCGCGCCCGCCGCCGAGAGCGCCGAGGGCGACGTCCTGATCACCCGCGCGCACAGCCACCGGACGCCGCCGCGCACCGCCCCCGAGCCGGTTCCCGACGGGCCGCCGCTGCCCGACGCCACGCTCATCGACGCCGCCGTACGCGCCATCCGCGCCGGGGACCTCGCCTCCACGACCCCGCGCAAGGCGGCGCCCGCCGCGACCGGCCAGCTGCCCCGCACCACGTCCGCCGAGACCCTCGCCACCGTGCAGGCCGCCGTCCTCACCGGCGAGGCCCTGTGGATCGGCTACGTCAACGCCGAAGGCGCGGCGAGCCAGCGCGTCATCGCCCCGGTCCGCGTCGAGGGCGGCTTCGTCACCGCGTACGACCACACGGCGGACGAGGTCCGCACCTATCCGCTGCACCGCGTCACGGGCGTCGCGGAGCTCGCCGACGACTGACGCCCGACCCCGCCGCCAGGGGCCGTCACCTGCCGGGTCACGGCGGCGCGGTAACTTCGTTGTCCGGGCCCACCTCAACACCGCAGCCCCGGAGGGAACTTCGTGGGGATCGAGAGCGACCAGCTCGTCTTCGACTATCTGAGCCGCGTCGGCGACCTCGCGCAGCAGCGCCAGCTGTCGTCCGCCGCCCGTATGCGGCTCGTGTCCGAACTCCGGGGCGAGATCGACCGCCGCCGCGCCAAGGCCGCCGACAGCCCCGCCGCGGTGCGGCGCATCCTGGACCGCATCGGCTCCCCGGACGAGCTGGTCACCGCCGCCGCCGACGCCACGGGCGCGCCCGCCGCGCCCCCGCCGCCCGCGGCGTCCGCGCCCTCGTCGCCCGCTCCGTCCCGGTCGCGTGAGCCCAGGCGTCCGCGCCGGGTGGTGCCGCGCCCGCGCCGCGCCGCCGGGGCCGCCGCGCCGGCGGGGCCCGCGAGCCCGCCCGCCCCCGAGCCGCCGCGCCCCGCCCCGCCCCACCTCGCGGGCACCGACGAACTCGGCGACAGCCCACCGGACCTGGAACCCGACTGGTGGCGGGTGGAGCGCGTCCCGGAGGAGGGCGCGCACACCGTGCACGGGTTCGTGGGCGGGGTGGAGATCCCCGAGATGCTGCGACGGCCGCCCACGGACCTGGAGAAGAAGGGGGCCGGTAGGGAGCGGGCGGAGGACGGTTCCGAAGAAGCCGACGGACCCGACGAGGCCGAGGACTCCGAAGCCGACGAGGACGCCGAGGAGGAGGCCGCGCCGGACGAGGCGCGCCGCCGCCGCTTCGGCATACTCCCGCTCCTGACGAAGGACGCGCCGCCCGCCAGGAGGACACCGCTCACCAAGGGCGGCGCCGCCAAGGGCCCTGCCGCCAAGGGCCCTGCCAAGGGTCCTGCCAGGGGCCCCGCCGCGAAGAGGCCTGCCGCCGAGGAGCCCCCCGGCGAGGAAGCGCCCGGCTCGGAAGAGTCAGTTCCGGATGGCTCCGCCGGGGCCGGTGTGCTCGCCGGTGTCCGCTCCCTCAGCAACCCCGTCCTGCTGCTCGCCGCCGCCGCGCTCGTCGTCGGCGCGGTCATCGGCAACTGGTTCGCACTCGGCGGCGGCTGGATCGTCGCGTGGTTCTCCCGCAAGCTCAGCCCGGCCGAGAAGAAGGCCGCGGTGATAGCCGTGCCCGCGCTCACGATCGCGGGCGGCATCGCCTGGCTGTGGGGCCGGTCGCAGGGCAAGTGGGGCGAGCCCATCGCCAAGGGCCAGATGAACGCGGCGGTCGAGGAGGCCTGGCCGTGGGTGGTCAGGGCGGCGGCCGTGGCCTCCGCCCTGTTCCTCGTGTGGCGGTCGCAGCGGAGCAAGCCCGAGTAGCCGCGCGGACGCCCCGGGCGAACTCCCGTACCGCGGCGGCTACTTCCTCTTCGCCAGCGCCGTCCGCAGCTGGTCCAGGACCTCGTCGGCCGCGGTGTAGCCGATGCCCTGGAGCCACAGCTCGTCGTCGACGACGTGGACGTTGCCGGACCTGACCGCCTTCATGTTCTTCCACAGGCCGCTGTTCACGGTCTGCGTCTGCTTGGCCTTCTTCGGATCGCCGTACGTCGATTGGAAGATGACGTCCGTGTCGGCGAGGTCGATCTTCTCGGGGCTCACGTCGTAGGAGAACCCGTCCTTGGCCTTCTGGGAGACGGGCGCGCGGCCCAGGCCCACGTCCTTGAGGATCGTGGCGATGTACGACTGCTCGCCGTAGATGCGGATGTCGGCGCCCTGGACGAAGCGCACCACGTTGACCTCGGTGGCCCTGGCCTTCGCCGGGCCGCCGATCGCCGCCGTGACCTCCTTGACGTGCGCGTCGTAGGCGGCGACGGTCTTCTCCGCCGCGGCCTTCTTGCCGAGCGCGTCCGCGTGCGTCCGGAAGTTCGCCTTCCAGGGGTAGCCGGTGGTCTCCGTCATGACGGTCGGCGCGATCTGCTTCAGCTGGTCGTACTTCGCGCCGTGGCGGATCTTGGAGGTGAGGATCAGGTCCGGCTTCAGACCGGCGATGACCTCCAGGTTCGGGTTCATCATCTCGCCGACGTCCTTGATGCCCGTGAGCTCGTCCTCCGGCAGATAGCCGGGGAAGCCGCTGGAGGCGTCGGTGTGCGTGGCGCCGACCGGCTTCACGCCGAGGGTGAGCGCGGAGTCCAGCTCGGCGGTGTCGAGCACGACGACCCGCTCGGGCGCCACGGGCACCTTCACCTCGCCCATGGCGGTCTTCACGACGTGCGTCCTGCCCGAGCCGGCGTCCTTGTCGTCGTCGGACGAACCGCACCCGGCGAGCGCGAGCGCGCCGGTCACGGCGAGGGCGCCCACGGTACGGACGCGGCGGCGGGAGCTGCGGTTCATGAGGAGGACCTTTCGTCGGGGGAGGGCTTCTCGCCCTCCGGGGCCGGGGGCCGCCACGGGGTGCCCGGCACCACCAGCGGCGAGCCCGTCACCGGGTCGGGGACGACCACGCACGCGAGCCCGAAGACGTCCCGGACGAGCTCCGCGGTCACGACGTCGCGCGGCGCGCCCTCGGCGACCACCCGCCCCTCCTTCATGGCGACGAGGTGGTCGGCGTAGCGGGCGGCCTGGTTCAGGTCGTGCAGGACGACCGCGACCGTCCGCCCCCGGTCGTGGTTCAACTGCCGTACGAGGTCCAGGACCTCGACCTGGTGGGCGATGTCCAGGTACGTCGTCGGCTCGTCGAGCAGCAGCAGCTCGGTCTCCTGCGCGAGGGCCATGGCGATCCACACGCGCTGCCGCTGCCCGCCCGACAGCTCGTCGACGGCCCGCTCGGCGAGAGCGGTCACGTCGGTGCGCTCCATCGCCTCGGTGACGGCCCGCTCGTCGGCGTCCGACCACTGCTGCCACCACCGCTGGTGGGGCTGGCGGCCGCGCGCCACCAGGTCCGCGACGGTGATGGCCTCGGGCGCGACGGGGGTCTGCGGGAGCAGCCCGATCCGCTGGGCGATGCGCCGCGTCGGCAGCTTCGCCAGCTCCTCGCCGTCGAGCAGGACGGCGCCGCCCCTGGGCTTGAGGAGGCGCCCGAGCGCGCGCAGCGTCGTCGACTTGCCGCAGGCGTTCGGGCCGACGACGACGGTCACCGCGCCGTCGGGGATCGCGAGGTCGAGCGCGTGCACGACCGTACGGTCCTCGTAGGCGAGGGTCAGCTCGCGCGCGGTCAGACGCGCGCCGGCGGGGGCGCTCACGCGGTGCCTCCATTGCGGACGGAACGGCTGCGGACGATGAGCCAGATCAGATAGGGCGCCCCGACGGCGGCCGTGAGGACGCCCACCGGCAGCTCGGTGGGCGAGAAGAGCCGCCGGGCGAGCAGATCGGCGAGGACGACGACGATCGCGCCGAGCAGCGCCGAGCTGACCAGCGGGATCTGCGCGGTCCTGGTCAGGCGCCGGGCGATCTGCGGGGCGAGCAGCGCCACGAAGTCGACGGGCCCCGCGGCCCCGGTCGCCACCGACGCCAGGACGACGCCGAGCAGCACGAGCCCGGTGCGCACCCGGCCGAGCCGCACGCCGAGCGCGGTCGCCGTGTCGTCGTCCATCGACACGGTGCGCTGGGCGCGGGCGGCCCAGGCCACGCACGGCAGCAGGACGAGCAGCGTCAGGGCGAGGGGCCCGGCCTCCGGCCAGCCGCGGCCGTTCAGCGACCCCGTCATCCAGATCTGCGCCTGCTGCGCGACGAGGTAGTCGCCCTTCGTCATGAAGAGCGTGGTCACGGACCGCAGCGCGATCGCGAAGCCGATGCCGATCAGGACGAACCGCGTCGCGTGCAGGCCGCCGCGCCACGCGAAGGCGTACACGAGGAGCGCGGCGGCGACGCCGCCCGCCACGGACAGATACGGCAGGACCGTGTACGAGGTGAGCCCGAACGTCATCGCGGCGACCGTCACCGCGCTCGCGCCCTGGCTGATGCCGATGATGTCGGGGCTGGCCAGGGGGTTGCGGGCGACGGTCTGGATGAGCGCGCCCGCGACGCCGAAGGCGGCGCCGACGAGCAGCCCCACCGTCATCCGCGGCTCGCGGAGGGTGCCCACGACCAGCTCGTCCGCCGAGGGCCTGCCGAGGACGACCTTCAGGGCCTCGACGGGCTGGACGTAGGTCTCGCCGACGCACAGGTAGGCCAGGCAGGCGGCCGCGAGGAGGAGCGCGAGGACGGTGGCCACGACGGTCGCCCTGCGGTGGGCGAGGAACGTGGCCCTGCCCAGGCGGACGACCGCGTACCCGGCGGGACGCACCCGGCGCGGGGCGGCGAGGACGTCGGGGCTCACGCCGCCACCGCCTTCCTGCGGACGAGGGTCACCAGGAACGGGACGCCGATCAGGGCGGTCATCACACCCGCGGGGACCTCGCTCGGCGGGAAGACGATCCGGCCCACCGTGTCGGAGACGAGGAGCATCACGGGCCCCAGGAGGGCGGCGAGCGGAAGCACCCAGCGGTGGTCCCCGCCGATGACGGCGCGGGCGATGTGGGGAACCGCGAGGCCGATGAAGGCGATGGGCCCGGCGGCGGCCACGCCGACGCCGGTCAGAACGGTGGCGCCGAGGCCGCCCACGACGCGGACGAGGGCGACGTTCTGACCGAGGCCCTTGGCCACGTCCTCGCCGAGGGCGAGGGCGTCGAGACCGCGGGCCACGGAAAGGACGAGCAGCAGCCCGGCGAGCAGGAACGGCCAGGTCTGGCCGACGATCGCGGCCTCGCGCCCGGAGAGCGCGCCGACCTGCCAGAAGCGGAACTCGTCGAGCGCGGACGCCCGGGTGGTGAGGACGCCCGTGGTGACGGAGACGAGCAGGGCGTTGATCGCAGCGCCGCCGAGGGCGAGTTTGACGGGGGTCGCGCCGCCCCGGCCACTGGCGGCGATCGCGTAGACGGCGACGGCCGCGAGGGCCGCGCCCGTGAAGGCGTACCAGACGTAGCCGGTGAGCGTGTGCGTGCCCGCGTACGCGATGGCGACGACCACGCCGACCGACGCGCCCTGGCTGATGCCGAGGATGCCGGGGTCGGCGATGGGGTTGCGGGTGATGCCCTGGAGCGCGGTGCCCGCGACGGCGAGCGCGGCACCGACCATGACGCCGAGGACCGTGCGCGGCACGCGCATCTCGCGGACCACTTCGGCGGCGTCGCCGTGCCCGCCGTGCAGCAGGGCGTCGAGGACCGCGGACGGCGCGATCGCGCGGGCGCCGACGGCGAGGCTGAACAGGACGGCGAGCAGCAGGGCCACGACGGCCGCCGTCATCGCGACGGCGCGTCTGGCGTTCACACGCATCGGCTGGCTCGTTTCGCAGGGCGAGGGCGGCAGGGGGTCCGCCGCGGAACGGGGCGAAGATTGGTAAGGCTTGGCTAAGAAGCATAAGGGGGTCCGGCCGCCCCGCCCGGGTCCTCGGCCCCCCGGCACAATGGGCGCCATGACCTCACGGACTGCACGGACCACCCGGGACGGCGGCGCGCTCACCGTCGGCTTCGACCTCGACATGACCCTGATCGACTCCCGGCCCGGCATCCACGCCTGTTACGTGGCGCTGTCCGAGCGGACCGGTGTGTACGTGGACGCGGACCTGGCCGTGACCCGCCTCGGGCCGCCCCTGGAACAGGAGTTGGCCCACTGGTTTCCGGCCACCGAGGTCGCGGCGACGGCGGAGCTCTACCGTGAGATGTATCCCACATACGCGATCGCGGCGACGCCCGCGCTGCCCGGCGCCCGCGCGGCCGTCGACGCGGTGCGCGCGGCGGGCGGCCGCGCGATAGTCGTCACCGCCAAGTACGAACCGAACGCCAAGCTCCACATCGAGCACCTCGGCATCGCGGCGGACGCCGTGGTCGGCAATCTGTGGGCGGAGCGGAAGGCGCAGGCCCTGCACGAGTACGGGGCGTCGGTGTACGTCGGCGACCACACCGGGGACGTACGCGGGGCGCGTACGGCGGGCGCGCTCTCCGTAGCGGTGGCGACCGGGCCGTGCGACGCAGAGGAACTGCGCGCGGCGGGCGCCGACGTCGTACTCGGCGATCTGAGCCAGTTCCCGGCCTGGCTCGCGGCTCACGTGGCCGATGGGCCCGCCGCTGACCTGGCCTGACGCCGCTGCACGGCGATGGAGCGGAACACGCCTGCCCCGGCGATGAGGAAACCCACGCCCATCAGCATGCACACCGCATAGGCCACGGGTGGGAAAGGGTCGCCGCCGAGGAACAGCGGAGCCACCGTGACCAGCGTGGCCACGGCACCGACGAAGAAAACGATCGCGCCAATCCGGACGAGGCCGTCGCCCGGTCCGGTGGAATTCGCTTGGGTTTTGTCACGCACCGGACCAGGGTAGTTCCCAGCGCGAAGGAAGAAACCGGGGACGTCTTGTCACCGGCCCCGGGACCAATAGTCTTGGTGCTGGCGGGTCGTGCGACCCGCTGTAGTGCTATCCAGAGCCGTTTTCGCCCGGCGGACGGGGACCGGAGGGTCCACGCCGAAGGCGGCGCGGTGCCGCCGATACGACGACTAGTACGAGGACGAGGACTTCACGTGCCTACCGGCAAGGTCAAGTGGTTCAACAGCGAGAAGGGCTTCGGCTTCCTCTCCCGCGACGACGGCGGCGACGTCTTCGTGCATTCCTCCGTACTGCCCGACGGCGTCGACACACTCAAGCCCGGCCAGCGCGTGGAATTCGGCGTGGTCGCCGGCCAGCGGGGAGACCAGGCCCTTTCGGTGACGCTTCTCGACCCGACGCCGTCGGTCGCCGCGGCGCAGCGCCGCAAGCCGGACGAACTGGCCTCGATCGTCCAGGACCTCACCACCCTCCTGGAGAACATCACCCCCATGCTGGAGAAGGGGCGTTACCCCGACAAGGCCTCCGGCGCGAAGATCGCGGGCCTGCTGCGCGCGGTGGCGGACCAGCTGGACGTGTGACCGCGGGTCCCGTGCGCCGCTTTTCGGCGCTTCGCGCCTCGTCCTCAAACGCCGGACGGGCTGGATCTTCAGCCCGTCCGGCGTTTGCGGGGCGGAGTCAGGGGAAGGCCAGGGCCCCCGGGGCCAGGGCCGGGACCAGGCCCTCGGCGGCGGCGCGGGTCAGCAGGCCGCGCACCGCGGCGTAGCCGTCCTCGCCCAGGTCCGCCGTGAACTCGTTGACGTACAGGCCGATGTGCTGGTCGGCCACCTTCGGATCCATCTCCTGCGCGTGCTCCAGGACGTAGGGACGCGAGACCTCGGGGTCGTCCCACGCCGCGCGCACCGACGCCCGCGCGGCGTCCGCGAGCCCCCGCAGCGCGTCCTCGCCGAGGGACCGCTTCGCGATGATCGCGCCCAGCGGGATCGGCAGGCCCGTCGTGGCCTCCCAGTGCTCGCCCATGTCGGCGAGCCGGTGCAGGCCGTAGTTCTGGTACGTGAAGCGCGCCTCGTGGATGACGAGCCCCGCGTCGACCTCGCCGTCCCGCACGGCGGGCATGATCCGGTCGAAGGGCAGCACGACGATCTCCCCGACGCCGTCCGCGAGGACGTCCGCGGCCCACAGCCGGAACAGCAGGTACGCCGTCGACCTCTCGCTCGGCACGGCGACCTTCTTGCCGCTGAGGTCGAGGCCCGGCTCCCGGGTCAGCACCAGCGGCCCGCAGCCACGGCCGAGGGCGCCGCCGCACGGCAGCAGCGCGTACTCGTCGAGGACGTACGGCAGCACGGCGTACGACACCTTGAGCACGTCGAACTCGCCGCGCTCGGCCATGCCGTTGGTGATGTCGATGTCCGCGAACGTCACGTCGAGCGCGGGCGCGTCCGGCACCCGGCCGTGCGCCCAGGCGTCGAAGACGAAGGTGTCGTTGGGGCAGGGCGAGTACGCGATGCGCAGGGGCCCGGGGGCGGTGTCAGTCATGCCTGTTCCAACTCTCCAGTACGGGCGCGAACTTCCCGAACGCCCCGGTGAGCGCGGTGAGGGCGTCCCCGATGCGCCAGGCGGCCCGGTCGCGCGGGCCCACCGGGTTCGAGACCGCGCGCACCTCGCACACGGGAAGCCCGTGCACGGCGGCGGCCTCGGCGACGCCGAAGCCCTCCATCGCCTCCGCGAGCGCACGCGGATGGCGGGCGCGCAGCCCGGCCGCGCGCTCGGCGGAACCGGTGACGGTCGACACCGTCAGGACCGTGCCTGTCGCTGCGCCCGCCGCGGCGGCCAGCTCCCGGACGAGGGTGCCCGGCGGCTCGTACGTGACCCGGCCGAAGCCCAGCTCGGTGACCGGCAGGAAGCCGTCGGCCGTCTCGGCCCCCAGGTCGGCCGCGGTCACGGCGTCGGCGACGACCAGCGACCCCACCGGCGCGTCCGGCGGGAACCCGCCGCCGATTCCGGCGGAGACCACGAGGCCGTACGGGGTGCCGTGCGCGGCGGCGGTGGCGAGCGCGGCCGCGGTGCCCGCGGCGGCGGCCGCGGGGCCGACACCGACGGCGAGCACGTCCACGCGGCCGGCGCCGCTCGCGGGGCCCGCTCCGGCGGACAGGCCGGAGGCCACCGCGTCCCGTTCGGCGGGGACCGCGGTGGCCACCAGGACGCGTGGGCCCCGCCCGGTCCCGGTCAGGGTCAGGCGTCCTTGTCCTTCTTCAGCTTGAACGACCACAGGCCCGTGGCCTTCGGCGCGCCGCCCTCGCTCTTGCCGCCCTCAAGGAGGCTGACGGTCGTCGAGGAGCCGCCCCCGCCGTACTGCTGGTTGAAGAACACGCTGCCCGGGATGACGACGTACGTCTTCTTGCTGGCCTCGGTCAGGGGCTGGCCGTTCATCAGCAGCGTCCAGCCCTTGTCGGCGATCTCCGGGTCGACGCCGAAGCGGACCTTCTCGTCGGGGTCGACGGTGATGGACTTGATGTCCTTCGTGTCCTTCAGGCAGTCCTGTACGGCGGACGGCGTGAGCTCCTTGCCGTCCTTGTAGCAGGAGGCCTCGGAGTGCACGGACTTGCTGCCGACCGTCACGGTGGCCAGCGGCGTCGGCTTGTCACAGGCCGACAGGACGAGCAGTCCGGCGGAGACGGCGCCGAGGGAGGCGACGGCGCGGCGGCTGCGCGCTGAGCGGGGTACCAGGGAGGTCATGGCGGAAGGCTATCTCCTGGCCCCTGGGCCCATACCGGCCGCCCCGCCGGGCCGCCTCCGGCGCGGCCCTCCGCCCCACCGCTACCGCGGCGGGCCTTCCCTCCCACCCGCCCACCCGCATCGCCCCGGCTTCCGCCTGCCCGGCCCCGACCTGGCGGCTCCCGGCCCGTCGTCCGGTTGCCCGCCGCTACCGCGGCGGGTTTCTCCCACCCGCCCACCCGTGTCACCCGGGTGACCCGGCCCGGCCCCGACCTCGCGGCTCGCGGGCCGTCGTCCGGTTGCCCGCCGCTACCGCGGCGGGTTCCTCCCCGCAGCCCCCCGTCCGGCTACGCCAACACCCTGCGGCTGCCTCCCCGGCGGGCCGCCGCCAAGAGGCCCCGTACCGTCGGGAGCCAGCCGATCGCCACGATCGCCGCCGCCACGGAGAGGCCCAGCGTTCCGTTCAGGGGGAGGGCGATGCCGATGCCGCCGCCTACCACCCAGGCCATCTGGAGCAGCGTCTCGGCGCGGGCGAACGCGGACGTGCGCACCGCCTCCGGTACGTCCCGCTGGATCAGCGCGTCGAGCGACAGCTTCGACAGGGCCTGCGCGAAGCCCGCGACGGCCGCCAGACAGGCGATGCCCACGGGGCTGTAGAACAGCGCCGCGCACACCGCGACCCCGAGCACCACCGCCACCACGGTCACGATGATCATCTCGGGCGCGCGCGACTTCAGCCACGCCCCGACGGCCGTGCCGAGCGCGTTGCCCGTGCCCGCGGCGACCCCGACGATGCCGAGCGACACCGCCGCGCTCTGCCCGCCGAGCGGATGCTCGCGCAGCAGGAAGGCCAGGAAGAAGATCAGGAAGCCGGAGAGTCCGCGCTGCGCGGCGTTGACGGCCAGGCCGTGCGTCACGGCGGGGCCGACCGTCCGCAGGCCGAGGCGGCTCCTGCGGGTCGAGTCCCCGCGGTCCCTGGCGCGGGCCAGGCGCAGATGTTCCTCGTCCGCCGCGAGCAGCGCCTTGCTCTCGCCCTTCGCCGAGTCCACCTTGCGGGGCAGCGTGAACGAAAGGACGGTCCCGGCGATGAACACCACGCACGCCCCGTACAGCGGCCAGCGCGCCCCGAGCGCCTGGAGCCCCGCCCCGACGGGCGCGGCGAGACCCGTCGCGAGCAGCCCGCTCAGCGTCACCCGGGAGTTCGCCTTCACCAGCGAGAAGGCGGGCGGCAGCAGCCGGGGCACGACGGCGCTGCGGACCACGCCGTACGCCTTCGACGCGACGAGCACGCCGAGCGCGGCCGGGTACAGCTCCAGGCCGCCCGTCGCCACCGCGCTCGACAGGATCAGCGCGAGCAGCGCCCGCGCCAGCATCGCGCCCGCCATCGCGGCGCGGCGGCCGTGGGGGAGGCGGTCCAGGAGGGGGCCGATGACGGGGGCGAGGAGCGTGAAGGGTGCCATGGTGATGGCGAGGTACAGCGCGACGCGGCCGCGGGCCTCGTCGGTCGGCACGGAGAAGAACACCGTGGACGCCAGCGAGATGGTGATCAGCACGTCGCCCGCGCCGTTCACCGCGTGCAGCTCGATCAGCTTGCCCAGGCCGGACTCGCCCGCTCCGTGGGCGTGGGTGGCCTTGCGGATGCCGCGGGCCGTTCCGGTGAACGGCAGGTGCAGCGCGCGGGCCAGCGCACGGGCTGCCCTGCCTGCCGGGCGGGGGGAGTGCAGCCCGTGGGACGACGACGACCTGACGCCAGCCACCCAGTCATAGTGCCCCCTTCCGCCCCCGACTAGTGGCACCTCTCCCGCCCGACGTCCCCCCATGTCGCCTCATCCGCCCTTGACCAGGCACTTTGCCGCACCGGGCGCCCCACATGTTTCCCCCCGCCCACCCGCCCCTTCACCGCCCCTTCAACCACGGACCAGGCACTTCCCCCGCGCCGCGCGCCCGCCTTCGACCGCCGCCCCGCTCGCACACCGCGCTACCGCGCTTGTCCTCAATCGCCGGACGGGCTGGATGGCTCCGACCTGACCCCGGGGCGGACAGCCGGACGACGGCCCGCGAGCCGCCAGGTCGGGGCCGGGCCGGGTCGCCGGGGCCGGGACGGGCGGGCGGGTGGGAGGGAAGAATTCGGTGGGGCGGTCCCGGATCGGGGGGCTCGGGACGGGCGCCGGTGTGGGCCCAGGGGCCAGGAACAGGTAGCGTGCGTAACGCGCCTGCGGCGGAAGCTCTCGGCCGCGCGCCTCATGGCCATCCCGCAGAATGGATGGCGTAGGCGCGCCCGTGACGTCGGGCGCGGACGTCGACGCGGCCCCCTGGTCCGCTCCGTCCGTGCCCCCGCGTAAGGGTGGCGCACCCGTGAGACGGCGTAGGAGAGAAGCGATACCTGTGAGCGCAGCGACAACGCGAAGCCGCACCCAGCGCACCCCGCGTACCCCCGACCGCCTCTGCGCCGAGGCCGTCGGGTTCGCCCGGGCCGCGGCCGAGGAGGCCGCCGCGCCGGGGGTGGTCGGTGAGCATGTCGAGGTCGTCGTGGAGGGCGACCGCGTCGTCACGCATCTCTTCGAGTGCAAGGAGCTGGGCTACCGCGGCTGGCGCTGGGCGGTGACCGTGGCCCGCGCCTCCCGCGCGAAGGTCGTCACGCTCGACGAGACCGTGCTGCTGCCGGGCCCTGACGCGCTCCTGGCGCCCGAGTGGGTGCCGTGGAGCGAGCGGCTGCGCCCCGGCGACATGGGCCCGGGCGACCTCCTGCCGACGGACGCCGAGGACCTGCGCCTGGAGCCCGGCTACTCCGGCGAGGACGCGCCGCCGCCGAACTCCGTCCTGTCGCAGGAGCTGGCCGAGCGCGCCGACGCGGAGTACGCCGATGCGGAGTACGCCGACGCCACGGACGGCACGGACACCGTCCGGGACACGGACGCCACCGCCACCGACGCCGTGCCCGCCCGCGGCTCCCTCGCGGCCCTCGCCGAGGAGCTCGGCATGCGCCGCGCCCGGGTGCTCTCCCGGTACGGCCTGCACACCTCCGCCGACCGCTGGGACGAGGGGTACGGCGCGAAGACGCCGATGGCGCAGGCCGCGCCCGCGTCCTGTGTGAGCTGTGGCTTCCTGGTGCCCATCGGGGGCTCGCTCGGGCAGGCCTTCGGCGTGTGCGCGAACGAGTTCGGTCCCGCTGACGGCCACGTGGTCTCGCTCGCGTACGGCTGCGGCGGGCACTCCGAGGCCGCGGTCATGCCGAAGCCGCCGCGCCCCGCCCCGCCGGTCCTGGACGAGACGAGGGTCGACGAGCTGCCGCTGCGGCCCGCCCCCGACTCCGGCTCGGTCCCGCCCGCCGACCCGGGGGCGAACGAGGACCTGGGCCACTCCTAGCCGCCACGGCTCCTGTGCCGCCACGGCTTCCGCGGCGAGGGCGCGGCCCGAGCCCCCGGAGGGCGCCCGGCGCGGGACGCGATACGGTTCGCCCCCACAGCCAACCGGAGAAGGGCGACGAACCGTGAGCAAGACCGTGCGGCCTGCCACCGAGGGCACCGACCCGTTCGGCACCGCCCGTCTGCGCCGCTCCGTGCTCGAGGCCTGGGCGGCGAGCCCGGCCCGGTTCCGGGAGGACGCCAACGCCGAGGAGGACCTGGCCCTCGGCGGCTACCGCGACCGCCTGGTCGTCGAGCTCGCGCAGAACGCCTCGGACGCGGCCGCCCGGGCGGGCGTGCCGGGCCGGCTCGCGCTCACCCTCCAGGACGGCGTCCTCGCCGCGGCGAACACCGGCGCCCCGCTGGACGCGGCGGGCGTGGAGTCCCTGGCGACGCTCAGGGCGTCCGCGAAGCGGGAGGGCGACGCCCTGCGGCGGACCACCGGACGCTTCGGCGTGGGCTTCGCCGCCGTCCTCTCCGTGTCGGACGAGCCCGCCGTGGTGGGCCGTACCGGAGGGGTGCGCTGGTCCCTCGCGGAGGCCCGCGAACTGGCCGCCGAGACGGCCAGGTTCAGCCCGGGCCTCGGCGACGAGGTGCGGCGGCGCGACGGCCACGTACCGCTGCTGCGGCTTCCGCTCGCGGCCGAGGGCAGCGCTCCGGACGGATACGACACGGTCGTGATCCTGCCGCTGCGGGACGTCGCCGCCGAGGACCTGGTCACGCGGCTGCTGGCCGGCATCGACGACGCGCTGCTGCTCGCGCTGCCCGGCCTGGAGGAGGTCTCCGTCCGCACCCCGGACGGCACGACCCGGGTCCTGCGCCGCTCCACCGACGGCGCGGACACCGTCGTGGCGGACACCCGGAAGGGCACGACGCGCTGGCGCACCGTCACCCGTGCAGGGGAGCTGGACACGCGGCTGCTCGCGGACCGCCCCGTGGAGGAACGCCTCCGCCCGTACTGGCAGCTCACCTGGGCCGTGCCGGTGGGCGACGACGGCACGCCCGGGGCGCCGAGGACGAGCCCGGTGCTGCACGCGCCGACCCCCAGCGACGAGCCGCTCGGCGTGCCCGCGCTGCTGATCGGCACGTTCCCGCTGGACACCAGCCGCCGCCACGCCGCGCCGGGGCCGCTCACGGACTTCCTGGTGGAGCGGGCGGCGGACGCGTACGCCGAACTGCTCGCCGGGTGGCGGCCGGTGACGGAGGCGGTCATCGGCCTGGTGCCGGGGCCGCTCGGCCGCAGCGAGCTGGACGGCGCGCTGCGGCAGGCCGTGCTCGACCGGCTGCCGCGCACCGCGTTCCTGCCGCCCGCCGCGGCTCCGGTGCGCGGGCCCGCCGACGGCCGGGCGCCCGAGCCCGCCGACGAGTGGGCGCAGGACGCGGCCCCCGAGGCGCTGCGGCCGCGTGACGCGGAGGTCGTGGAGGGCGCGGGCGCGGACACCGTGCGGGTGCTCGCCGAGGTCCTGCCCAGTCTGCTGCCCGCGGGCCTGGAGCGCCGGGGCGAGCTGCGCACGCTCGGCGTCGCCCGGGTGCCGCTGACCGAGGCGGTCGACCGGCTCGCGGGCCTGGAGCGGGAGCCGTCCTGGTGGCGGCGCCTGTACGACACCCTCGCCGGTGTCGACCCCGACCGGCTCTCGGGGCTGCCCGTGCCGCTGGCGAGCGGGCGTACGACGATCGGGCCGCGCCAGGTCCTGCTGCCCGCGCCGGGGGACGCGACCGCGCCCGCGGCCCTGGCCAGGCTCGGCCTGAAGGTCGCCCACGCGGACGCCGCGCATCCGCTCCTGGAGAAGCTCGGCGCGCTGCCCGCCACGCCCCGCGCGGTCCTGACGACGCCCCAGGTGCGGGCGGCGGTGGCCGCTTCGCTCGACGACGACTCCTGGTACGACGGTCTCGACGAGCGGGCCGGCCTTGCCGCCGACGAGCTCGCCGACCTCGTGCTCGGCCTCGTCCGCGACGCCGACCTCGCGCCCGGCGACGAGCCCTGGCTCGGCGCGCTCGCGCTGCCCGACGAGGACGGCGAGCCCGCGCCCGCCGGTGAACTCGTGCTGCCCGGCAGCGCGTTCGCCGAGGTCATGCGCGAGGGCGAGCTGGCCTTCGTGGACGCGGACGTCGCCGGGCGGTGGGGCGAGCAGCCGCTGGCCGCCTGCGGGGTCCTCGCCTCCTTCACCCTCGTACGCGCCACGGACGTGGTCCTCGACCCGGACGACCTGGAGCCCCGCGACGGGGACTTCGCCGAGCCCGACGACGCGGGCCTCCTGGACGCGGTCGACGTGTGGTGCGAGGACGTGCTCGACCGCCTTCCGGACACGGCGGTGCCGCCCGTGGCCACGGAGATCGTGGCGGTGCGGGACCTGGACCTGGTGGCCGACGACCAGTGGCCGCGCGCGCTCGCGCTGCTGTCCCGGCCGCCGCTGCGGGACGCCCTCACCCAGCCGGTGCGGGTGCTGCTCCCGGACGGCACGACGGAGAGCGTGCGCCCGTACACGGCCTGGTGGCTGCGCGGCCACCCGGTCCTGGACGGCCGCCGCCCGGCCGGTCTGCGGGCGGCGGGCGGCGATCCGCTGCTCGACGGCCTGTACGACTCCGCCGACGCGGCCGGGTTCGACGACGAGCAGGTGCTGCGCGCGCTCGGCGTCCGGACGTCCGTGGGCGCGCTGCTCGCCGAGCCCGGCGGCGCCGCCGAGCTGCTCGACCGGCTCGCGGACCCGGAGCGGACCGTTTCCCCGGCGCAGCTGCACGCCCTGTACGGGGCGCTGGCCGACGTCGACCCGGAGCAGGTCACGCTGCCGGACGAGGTGCGGGTGGTCCTGGGCGGCGAGGGCGGTGAGGTCATGTGCGTCGACACCGGGGACGCGGTGGTCGCGGACGTTCCCGACCTGCTGCCGCTGACGGCGGGCCTGCCGCTGCTTCCCGTGGCCCCGTCGCGGGCCGGTGACCTCGCGGAGCTGCTCCAGGCGGAGCGGCTGAGCGCGTACGTGCGGGCGGAGGTGGACCCCGCGTCGGGCGTGGAGCACGAGGTGCCCGAGTCCGTGCGGGTCCTGCTCGGCCCGGCCACCCCGGCGACGTACCGCGAGCACGAGGAGCTCGTCGTGGACGGCGTGGACCTGGAGTGGCGCCGCACCCCCGACGGCACGGTGCACGCCGCGACCGTGGAGGGCGTCGCCGCGGGCCTGGCCTGGGCGGCCCGCCAGTGGCCGCGCCGCTTCGAGGTGGCCGCGCTCCTTGAGGACCCGTCGCGGACGGGCGAACTGGCGCGGGACCGCTGGTTCGACTAGCCCGGCCAGCGGTTTTCACGGAACGTACAACCTTTGGCCATGGGTGTGGGTCTGATCTGGGAGTCAACAGACTCCTAGATCGATCGGTCCCCGTGTGACGGCTGCGGCACCACGGGGCCCCTTCCTTCCTCAGGGGAGAACATGCGCATCCGTGCCACCGTGGCCGCCGTCTCCGGCGCCCTGGCCCTGTCCGCCCTTCTCGCTCCGGCCGCGCAGGCCGCGGGGCCGGACGTCACCGCTCTGCCGAAGAACGCGCAGAAGGGCGACACCAAGATCACCAAGGCGGTGGTCAACGGCGGCAAGGACATCGTGGTCGGCACCACCGCCAAGAAGAAGTTCACCATCGCCGTCACCGCGACCGACGCCAAGGGCATCGCGGGCGGCGGCGGTCTCCTGTGGCACGGCCGGAAGTTCGACGACCAGAACCTCAGCGGCGTGCTCGCCCCGGTCGCCGACGAGAAGTGCAAGAAGCTCAGCGCCACCAGCGCGACCTGCACGGTGAGCATCACGGTGAACCCGAAGGCCTCCTGGGACGAGAACGGCCTCGCCAACCACATGGCGGGCGGCGGCTGGAAGCTCTTCGCCGCCGCGGGCGGCACGGACGACGACTACGTCATCCGCACGGCGTACAAGACGGGCATCCACCTCAAGCGTGCCGCGCGGCTCACCGTCAACGCCTCGCCGGAGCCGGTGCGGAAGGGCGAGACGATCACGGTCGCGGGCGCCCTGACCCGGGCCAACTGGGACACCAGGAAGTACGCGGGTTACACGCAGCAGCCCGTGCGGCTCCAGTTCAAGAAGAAGGGCGCGAGCGGCTACTCGACGCTCAAGACGGTGAAGTCCGACGCCAAGGGCAACCTGAGGACCACCGTGAAGGCTTCCGCCGACGGCACCTTCCGCTATGTCTTCGCGGGTACGTCGACCACCCCGGCCGTCACCTCCGCGGGCGACGCCGTCGACGTCCGCTGACGCTGCCTCCGTACCCCACCAGCACTCCTGAGGAACCACCCCATGCGCATCCGCACCACCGTGGCCGCCGTCTCCGGCGCCGTCGTCCTCTCCGGTCTCGCCCTCCCGGCCGCCCAGGCCGCCGACACGCACAAGGGCCACACCAAGATCACGAAGGTCGTCGTCAACGGCGGCAAGGACATCGTGCTCGGCACGTCCGACAAGAAGATCACGATGACCGTCACGGGCACCGACCCGAAGGGCATCAAGGACGGCTTCGTCGCGCTGTGGTACGGCAAGAAGCTCGACTGGAGCCGCCTGGACGGCATGCTGAGCCCGGCGAAGGACCCCCGCTGCACCAAGATCGACGCGAAGCGGGCCACCTGCAAGATCGTCACCGTCGCCCACCCGAGCGGCCTCAAGAACAGCACCGCGGGGACCTGGAACGTGGTGGCCGGCCTGCTCGGCAAGGGCCGGGCCGAGAACCACGTCATCAAGGAGAAGTACAAGACCGCCCGCGTCCTGCGCGCCGCCAAGCTCACGGCCGACGCCTCCCCGGAGCCGACGGGGAAGGGCGAGACCATCACCGTGTCCGGCGCCCTGACGCGGGCGAACTGGGAGTCCCGGACGTACGCGGGCTACACCGGGCAGCCGGTGAAGCTCCAGTTCAAGGCGGCGGGCGCGAGTGCTTACACGACGGTCAAGACCGTGAAGTCGGGGGCGAAGGGGCAGCTGAAGGCCACCGTGAAGGCGTCCGTGGACGGGACCTTCCGGTATGTGTTCGGCGGGTCGGCTTCGTCCCCGGCCGTGGTGTCGGCCGGGGACTTCGTCGACGTGCGCTAGGCGGTCACGCCGCGAAGCGGCGGTCGACCCAGCGGAAGGCGAACTCCGTCGCCGCCGAGGCGACCGCCGCGATCGCGACCGCCGCCCACGGCATCGTCGTACCGACCAGCTTCAGGGCGAAGAAGTCCTGGAGGTAGGGGATGGTCAGGACCAGCAGGAAGCCCAGGCCCATGGCCGCCACCAGGCAGATCCGCCACCAGGTGTACGGGCGGGCGATGATCGCCAGGACCCACAGCGAGACCAGGAAGAGCGTGAGCGTGGCCGCGCTGGTCTCGGCCTCGCGGGCCCCGTCGCCCACGTAGTGGTGGCGGGCGAGCAGATACGTGGCGAAGGTGGAGAGGGCCGCGATGATGCCGCCGGGCAGCGCGTAGCGCATGACTCTGCGGACGAAGTGCGGCTTGGCGCGCTCCTTGTTGGGGGCGAGCGCCAGGAAGAAGGCCGGGACGCCGATCGTCAGGGTGGACAGGAGCGTCAGGTGGCGCGGCAGGAACAGGTACTCCACCTGGGAGCAGACCACCAGCAGGGCGATGACGACGGAGTAGACCGTCTTCACCAGGAACAGCGTGGCCACACGGGTGATGTTGCCGATGACCCGGCGGCCCTCCGCCACCACTGACGGCAGCGTCGCGAAGCTGTTGTTGAGCAGCACGATCTGGGCGACCGCCCGCGTCGCCTCCGAGCCCGAGCCCATGGACACGCCGATGTCCGCGTCCTTCAGGGCCAGGACGTCGTTCACGCCGTCGCCCGTCATGGCGACCGTGTGGCCCTTGGACTGGAGCGCGCCCACCATGTCCCGCTTCTGCTGCGGGGTCACGCGGCCGAAGACGGAGTTGGCGTCGAGCTCCTGCGCCATCGCCGCCTCCTCCTTGGGCAGCTGCCGCGCGTCCACCGTGTTCTCGGCGCCGGGCAGGCCCAGTTTGGCCGCGACCGCGCCCACGGAGACCGCGTTGTCACCGGAGATGACCTTGGCCTGGACGTCCTGCTCGGCGAAGTAGCGCAGGGTGTCGGCGGCGTCGGGCCGCAGCCGCTGCTCCAGGACGACCAGGGCCGTGGGGCGCGCCCCCGCGGCGAGGTCGGGGGCGTCCAGGTCGCCCGCGGCGCGGGCGAGGAGCAGCACGCGCAGGCCCTGGTGGTTGAGGTCCTCGACCTCGTCGAGCGCCGGGTCCCCGGCGGGAAGCAGCACGTCGGGCGCGCCGAGCAGCCAGGTCGAGCTCTCGCCGTCGCTCTCGCTGAAGCTGGCGCCGCTGTACTTGCGGGCGGAGGAGAACGGCAGCGACTCGGTGCAGCGCCACTCCTCGCTGTCGGGGTAGGCGTCGATGATGGCCTGGAGGGAGGCGTTCGGGCGCGGGTCCGACTCCCCGAGGGCGCCGAGGACCTTGCGTACGTAGGTCTCGTCCGAGCCGTTCAGGGGGCGCAGCTCGGTGACGTCCATGCCGCCCTCGGTGAGCGTGCCCGTCTTGTCGAGGCAGACGGTGTCCACGCGCGCGAGGCCCTCGATGGCCGGGAGCTCCTGCACCAGGCACTGCTGGCGGCCGAGGCGGATGACGCCGATCGCGAAGGCCACGGAGGTGAGCAGGACCAGGCCTTCGGGGATCATCGGGACGATGCCGCCGACCGTGTACGCGATCGACTCCTTGAAGTTGTCGTCCTTGACGACGAGCTGGGAGATGACCAGGCCGATCGAGGTCGGGATCATCAGCCACGTCACGTACTTGAGGATCGTGGAGATGCCGGAGCGCAGCTCGGAGTGGACGAGGGTGAAGCGGCTCGCCTCCTCGGCGAGCTGGGCGGCGTAGGCCTCGCGGCCCACCTTGGTCGCGGTGAAGGCGCCGCCGCCCGCGACCACGAACGAGCCCGACATCAGCTTGTCGCCGGGCTTCTTCAGGACCGGGTCGGCCTCACCGGTCAGCAGGGACTCGTCGACTTCGAGGCTGTCGGACTCGACCGTCTCGCCGTCCACGACGATCTTGTCGCCGGGGCCCAGCTCCACCAGGTCGCCGAGGACGATCTCGGAGGTGGAGATCTCGGCGGCCACGCCGTCGCGCCGGACCGTCGGCTTGGCCTCGCCTATGACGGCGAGCCCGTCGAGGGTCTTCTTGGCGCGCAGCTCCTGGATGATGCCGATGCCGGTGTTCGCGACGATCACGAAGCCGAAGAGGCTGTCCTGGATCGGCGCGACGAACAGCATGATCGCCCAGAGCACGCCGATGATCGCGTTGAAGCGCGTGAAGACGTTGGCCCGGACGATCTCGGCGGTGGAGCGGCTGCTGCGGACCGGTACGTCGTTGACCTCGCCGCGGGCGACCCGCTCGGCCACCTCGGCGGCACTGAGGCCGGTGGCGCGTCCTGTCGGCGGTGGCACCGGGTGGACCGGATCGAGCTCGGCGCCCGCGTCGATATGCGTCATGCCTTCGACGGTAAGGGGGGATCAGGGGCTTCACCCCTTGAATGTCTGAAAGATCCGACCACGGTAGGAGGGGGTTTGCCCTCAGGTCGCATCCCGTACTGCGGCGGTACGAGAGGCCTCCGCCCGCTTGATGGCCGCCTCGCGGCCCCGCACGTACCAGATGCCGATCAGGCCGAGGCCGCCGCCCGCGAGGCAGGTCCACACCCACCAGGTGGCGTCGCGGTCGTCGAACCAGCCGTAGAACGGCAGCTGGGCCAGGAAGAGGACGAACCAGATGGCCGTGCCGCCGGTGATGGTGGCGACGACGGGCCCTTCCAGGGGCTCCGGCGCCTCGTGCTTGGGTGTCCACTTCGCCATGCCCTCAGCTTAGACGGGGCCCCCACCGGCCCTGAGCGCGCTCCGGGACCCCTTGTGCCCCAAGGCTCTACGCGCGGAGATAGCCATTTCACGCTCATGTATTCATACTGAAACGGCTTCTTAATGGCCGGTTGCTTTCGTATGAAGATACAAATTCGTGCAAGCTCGGCTTATCCCGTTCAACAGAGGTCATGAGGTCCCGCATGTCCCCCTCGGCCACCGCTCCGGTCGACGCCAAGCAGCCGCCCCCGAATCCCCCGCAGGGCGGGCTCGACGGGTTCTTCAAGATCTCGGAGCGGGGCTCGACCCTGGCGCGGGAAGTGCGCGGCGGCTTCGCCACCTTCTTCGCGATGGCGTACATCATCGTGCTCAACCCGATCATCCTGGGCAGCGCGAAGGACATGTACGGCCACCAGCTGGACAACAAGCAGCTGGTCACCGCCACCGTGCTCACCGCCGCGTTCACCACGCTGCTCATGGGCGTCATCGGCAACGTCCCGATCGCGCTCGCGGCCGGGCTCGGCGTGAACACCGTGGTGGCGCTCCAGCTCGCGCCCCGCATGTCCTGGCCGGACGCCATGGGCATGGTGGTGCTCGCGGGCTTCGTGGTGATGCTGCTCGTCGCCACCGGGCTGCGGGAGCGGGTGATGAGCGCGGTGCCGCTCGGCCTGCGCAAGGGCATCGCGATCGGCATCGGCCTGTTCATCATGCTGATCGGCCTGGTCGACGCGGGCTTCGTCTCGCGCATCCCGGACGCCGCCCACACCACCGTGCCGCTCCAGCTCGGCGGCGACGGCCACCTCAACGGCTGGCCGGTGCTCGTCTTCGTCCTCGGCGTGCTGCTCACCCTCGCGCTCCTGGTGCGCAAGGTGCCGGGCGCGATCCTGCTCTCGATCGTCGTGATGACGGCTGTGGCCATGATCGTCCACGCGGTCGCCGACGTGCCCTCCTGGGGCCTGACGACCCCCGAGTGGCCCGGCAACCCGGTCGCGACGCCGGACTTCGGGCTCGTCGGCGAGATCAGCCTGTTCGGCGGCTTCGAGAAGGTCGGCGTCCTCACCGGCGTCCTGTTCGTCTTCACCGTGCTGCTCTCGTGCTTCTTCGACGCGATGGGCACGATCATGGGCATCGGCGACGAGGCCCACCTCACCGACGACAAGGGGGACTTCCCCGGCATCAACAAGGTCCTGTTCGTCGACGGCATCGCCGTCGCGGCGGGCGGCGCCTCGTCCTCCTCGGCCACCACCTGCTTCGTGGAGTCCACGGCGGGCGTCGGCGAGGGTGCCCGCACCGGCTTCGCCAACGTCGTCACCGGCGGCCTGTTCACCGTGGCGCTCTTCCTCACCCCGCTCGCCACGATGGTGCCCTCGCAGGCGGCGACGCCCGCCCTGCTCGCGGTCGGCTTCCTGATCCTGTCGGGCTCGATCGGGCAGATCGACTGGAGCGACTACACGATCGCGATCCCGGCGTTCGTGACGATGCTGATGATGCCGTTCACGTACTCGATCACGAACGGCATCGGCATGGGCTTCATCACCTTCACCGTCCTGCGCCTCGCGGCGGGGCGCGGCCGGGAGGTGCCGGTGGCCATGTACGTCGTGTCGGCCGTGTTCGCCTTCTACTACCTGATGCCCGCGCTCGACCTCACCTAGAGCCCCGCGGGCCCCTGAGGCCGCGCGCCGCGTCCGGGTCCCGAGCCCGGGCGCGGCGCGCGGCCTCAGGCGTAGAACCTCTCTGTCTCCTCGACGGACGACTTGAACCGTTCGTCGAAGTCATCACGGATGAGCGTCCGGACCACGTAGTCCTGGACGCTCATTCCCCTTTTGGCGGCGTGCTTCCGGAGCCGGTCGAGCAGCTCACTGTCTATCCGCAGGCTGAGCACTGTCGATGCCATGCCCGCCAGGGTCGCCGCCCCCGGACGGGCGATGCGTGACTTTCCGAATCCGGCTCACTCGTTCGGGTGACGAAAGGGTTCCGTGTTCCGGTTCCTGGGCAGGTCCCGCTTCCCGTGCGCGTAAACGCGGTGGTACTTAGCCTGAGTAATGAGTTACTCTAAAGACCATGCCGGACCTCTCCCATGGCGACGACGCCGCCGCCGTGAACTCACTGCGCTCCGCCGTGATGCGCCTCTCCCGTCGACTCAAGCACCAGCGGGTCGACGAGTCGCTGAGCCCCACCGAGATGTCGGTGCTCGGCACCCTCGCCCGCTGTGGCAACGCCACCCCGGGCGAGCTCGCCCGCAAGGAGCACGTGCAGCCGCCGTCGATGACCCGCATCGTCGCGCTGCTCGAAGCCAAGGGTCTGGTGCGGCTCGAACCGCACCCCGACGACCGCCGCCAGAAGGTGGTCACCCAGACCGAGCAGGCCGAGACCATGCTCGAGGAGAGCCGCAGAAAGCGGAACGCGTGGCTCGCGCGGCTCACCGAGGAGCTCGACGACGACGAGTGGGCGAAGCTCCGCGACGCCGCGCCCGTGCTGGAGAAGCTGGCCCACCTGTGACCGACTGACCACCGGCACGGCCCCCTCGGGGGCCGTGCCCCTCAGGGCCCCGCGCGGGCCCGGACCGCCAAAGGAGGCGAACCCCTTTGAGTACGGGATCCGGAGCAGACTCCGCCCCCGCACCAACCGCCCTCGACCCCTCTGTCCGCTCCAAGACCTCCATGTTCAGCTCGCTGCGGATCCGGAACTACCGGCTCTTCGCGGCCGGGGCCGTCGTGTCGAACACCGGCACCTGGATGGCCCGCATCACCCAGGACTGGCTGGTCCTCAGCCTCACCGGGTCCTCCGCGGCCGTCGGCATCACGACGGCCATGCAGTTCCTGCCGATGCTGCTCTTCGGCCTGTACGGCGGTGTGATCGCCGACCGCTTCGCCAAGCGGAACCTGCTCTTCGTCACCCAGGGAGCCATGGGCCTCGGCGGTCTGTTCCTGGCCGCGATGACCCTCACGGGCCACGTCCAGGTCTGGCACGTCTATGTGACGGCCTTCTTCACCGGCCTCGTCACCGTCGTCGACAACCCCACCCGCCAGTCCTTCGTCTCCGAGCTGGTCGGCCCGGACCAGGTGCGCAACGCCGTCAGCCTGAACTCGGCCAACTTCCAGTCCGCCCGCCTCGTCGGCCCCGCCGTCGCGGGCGTCGTGACCGCCGCCGTCGGACCCGGCTACGCCTTCCTGGCGAACGGCCTGTCCTTCCTCGCGCCGATCGCCGGTCTGCTGCTCATGCGCACCGGCGAACTGACCCGCAGCCCGCTCGCCCCGCGCCGCGGCAAGGGCCAGCTGCGCGAGGGCCTGACCTACGTGCGCGCGCACCCGGAGCTGATCTGGCCCATCGTCCTGATCGGTTTCATCGGCACGTTCGGCTTCAACTTCCCGATCTGGCTGAGCGCGTACGCCGACGACGTCTTCCACGGCGGCTCCGGCATGTACGCGGCGTTCACCACGCTGATGGCCGCCGGATCGCTGATCGGCGCGCTGCTCGCCGCCCGGCGCCGGACGTCCAGGCTGCGGATGCTCACCGCCACGGCGGGGCTCTTCGGCGCCGCCCTGATCGCCGTGGCCGCCGTGCCGAACGCGTACGTCTTCGCGGCGCTGCTCATCCCCGTCGGCGCGATCGGCCTGACCGTCAACGTCACCGCGAACTCCTCGGTGCAGATGGCCACCGACCCCGAGATGCGGGGCCGGGTGATGAGCCTGTTCATGATGGTGTTCGTCGGCGGCACCCCCTTCGGCGGGCCGCTCTTCGGCTGGCTCACCGACACCTACGGGGTCCGCGTGAGCTTCGCGCTCGGCGGGCTCGTCGTCGCCCTGGCCTCGCTCGGCGTCGGCCTGGGCCTGGCGCGCGCGGCCAACCTGCGCCTGCAGGTGGATCTGCGCCGGGGCCGCCAGCACGTGCGCTTCGTGCCGCGCGAGGTGGCGCTCGCCCCGGCGGCGTGAACCGGCCCCGGAGCCCCGGTCCCGTACGGGGCCGGGGCCGGGCCTTGCTCAGACCCGCATGGCGAGGACCTGGCCCGGCCAGGTGCCGTCCTTCGCCGTGAAGGTCTCCGTACGGACGAAACCGTTGCTCTCGTAGTACGCGACGAGCCTGCCGCCGTTGCCCGCGTAGCAGTCGACCCGCAGCAGGGACACGCCCTGGGCGCGGGTCTCGGCCGCGGCGCGGGCCAGCAGCGTCCTGCCCACGCCCAGGCCCGCGAAGCGCCCGGCGGTGGCGAGGTAGTGCACGTACCGCTCGGGCTCGTCGACCGGCGCCACGTAGCCGGTGGGGCTGTCGGTGAGCATCAGCATGCCCGCGGGCACCCCGTCCACCTCGGCGATCCACGGCGTGCCCGTGGCGAGGTACTTCTCCACGGACTCCACCACCCGCGGATTCGCCGACAGCGGCTCGGTGCCCCACTGCTTCGTGTACCCCTGCGCCACCAGCCACTCGGCGGCGCTGTCGAGCAGACCGAGGAACACGGGTACGTCCTCCGCGCCGCCCGTGCGTACGCGTATGGGGCCGGTGTGATCTGTGCTGTTGCTGTCCATCAGGGCAGGCTAGCCGCATGAGACTCTTCGTGGCGGTGCTGCCCCCGGAGCGCGTGGTGGCCGAACTCGACGGGCGCGTGGACGACTTGAAGCGGCTGCCCGACGCGGGGGCGCTGCGCTGGACCGAGCGTGCCGGGTGGCATCTGACGCTGGCCTTCCTCGGCGAGGTCGACGACGCGGTCGTGGCCGACCTCGGCGCGCGGCTCGGGCGGGCGGCCTGGCGCACCGCGCCGTTCGCGCTCGCGCTGCGCGGGGGCGGGCGGTTCGGGGACCGGGCGCTGTGGGCGGGGGTGGCCGGGGAGGCGGCCGCGCTGCGGCTGCTCGCGGAGCGGGTGTCCGCGGCGGGGCGCAGGGCCGGGGCCGGGCCCGGCGTGGACGCGGGGCGGGGCTTCCATCCCCACCTCACCCTGGCGCGGGGGCGGGGGGAGGTGGGGCTGCGGCCGTTCGTGGAGGGCCTTGGGGGGTTCTCGGGGGCGGAGTGGGAGGTGGGGGAGCTGGTGCTCGTCCGCAGCCACTTGCCCCGGGCCGGTCTGCAGGGGGCTCGCCCCCGCTACGAGCCCCTGTCCACCTGGCCCCTCCGCACCTGAGCCCCTCCCCACCGCTACCGCGGCGGGTTCTCTCCCACCGCCCCCACCCGTTGCCGCCCCGGCGACCCGGCCGGACCCCGACCTGGCGGCTTCCCCGCCGTCGCCCGCCGCTACCGCGGCGGGTTTTCCCCCACCGCCCCCACCCGTGCTGCCCCGGCGGCCTGGCCGGGCCCCGACCTGGCGGCTTTCCCGCCGTTGCCCACCGCCCCCATCTGTGCTGCCAGGGGGCGGGTGGGTGGGGTCTTGGCCTCTCCGGCTGGGGGTGATGTTGGTGGTGAGGGGCCCGTCGGTTGAGGGGAGCAGCGCTGTGGTGGGGCTGATTCAGCCCGTCCGGCGTTTGAGGACGAGCGCGTCAGCGCGGGGGTTCGCGGGCGGGGTGCCAGGGGCGGCAGCACCTGGTTCGGGGAGGGGTGGGGCTGGGGCGCTCCGTGGGGGATCCGCCGGGGCGGTTACGCTCGATGGCGTGGATCCCAAGACCAGGAACCGGATCATGGCCGGTGTGCTCGTGTTGATGTTCGTCGTGGTGGCACTGGCGGCGGCAGCCGGAAAGTAGCTGCCCCCGCCGCCGGGCGACGCGCGTACCGCGTACCGCGTACGACGGGCGTGGAGCGAGCCGGGTCGCACCGGGTCGCACCGGGCGGGACGGGATTCAGGCCTTCCTGCGCCAGCCGGAGCCGGAGCCGGGGCCGGGCCATGCCGGGCCAGGCCGTGAGCCGGGCCTCAGGGCCCGGGCTTAGCCCCAGCCCCGAGGCCCGGCACCGGCCCCCGTGCTACCAGGCGAACGCCTCCGGGGACGGGCCCGGGCCCGGGAAGATGTCGTCGAGGGACGCGCGGAGCTCCGCGGTCAGGTCGAGGTCGACCGCCCGGAGGGCCGACGCGAGCTGCTCGGCCGTGCGCGGCCCGACGATCGGCCCGGTGACGCCGGGGCGGGTGAGCAGCCACGCCAGGGCCACCTCGCCGGGCGCGAGGCCGTGCTCGTCGAGCAGGTCCTCGTAGGCCTGGATCCGCGCCCGCACCGCCCCGTCGGCCAGCGCCTCCGCGGCCCGGCCCTCGGTCCGCCGCCCGCCGTCGGCCTGCTTCTTCAGGACGCCGCCGAGCAGACCGCCGTGCAGCGGCGACCAGGGGATGACGCCGAGGCCGTACTCCCGCGCGGCCGGGACGACCTCCATCTCGGCGCGCCGCTCCGCGAGGTTGTACAGGCACTGCTCGCTGACGAGGCCGTAGCTGCCGAGGCGGCGCGCGGTCTCGTTGGCCTGGGCGATCTTGTAGCCGGGGAAGTTGCTCGACCCCGCGTACAGGATCTTGCCCTGCCGCACGAGGACGTCGATGGCCTGCCAGATCTCCTCGAACGGGGTGTTCCGGTCGATGTGGTGGAACTGGTAGACGTCGATGTGGTCGGTCTGGAGGCGGCGGAGCGAGGCCTCGACGGAGCGGCGGATGTTGACGGCCGAGAGGAGGTCGTGGTTGGGCCAGGGCGGGGCCCCGTCGGCGGCCATGCTGGCGTACACCTTCGTGGCGAGCACGACCTTGTCGCGCCGCCCGCCGCCCCGGGCGAACCAGCTGCCGATGATCTCCTCGGTGCGGCCCTTGTTCTCACCCCAGCCGTACACGTTGGCGGTGTCGAAGAAGTTGATCCCCGCGTTGAGCGCGGCGTCCATGATGGCGTGGCTGTCGGCTTCGTCCGTCTGCGGCCCGAAGTTCATGGTCCCGAGCGTGAGCCGGCTGACCTTGAGCCCCGTGCGTCCCAGCTGCGTGTACTTCATGGGGTCCAAGCCAACGGCTTGAAGTGCGCTCGAAGCAAGAGGCCCGGGGGAGCCGGGGGAGCCGGGGGTCAGTCGCGGGGGAAGCCGGCGGTGGTGAGGACGAGGTCGACGACCGTGCCTGTCAGGTCGACCTCGTCACCGAAGTCGGACTTGGAGACGGCCAGGTACTCGCCGTTCTTGGGGTTGGTGTAGACGTGGCAGCGGCCTTGGTACGGATCGGCGATGAGGTAGACGGGCACACCGGCGTCGGCATAGGTGGTCTTCTTCGGGCCGTAGTCGTTCCGCCCTGTGCCCCGGGAGATGACCTCCGCGACGAACTCCACGTCCTCGTAGCACCAGCGCCCTTCCGCGTCCGGCTTCGCTCCGTCGCGGAACCTCGCCACGTCCGGGCAGAAACCGTTCTGGTAGCCGGGGAAGTCGATGCGTACATCCGTCATCACCAGTGCATCACGGCCGAACCTGTCGTCCAGTGCGTAGAGGATCCTCCGGATGATCTGCCAGTGCACATTGCGCTGCGGCACCATGGCGACTGCCCCCTCGACAACCTCTGCCTTGATTCCCTCGGGGACCATCCGCTCGATCAGCTCGAACCACTGGTCCAGGCTCTCGGCGTTGTAGTCGGCCATGTCGATCCTGTCGTTCTCTACGACGGACATCGTGGCTCCTCCCCGGCCCCCGGGTGCGGGCAGCCGCGCAGTACAACGATACGCACGGAGGCGCGGTCACGCGCCGCCCAGCCACTCCGCCGCGGCCGGGCCGTGCGGGGCGGCCCGGCCGCGGCGGCGGTCCGTGGCAGCGGCACCTCCACGCCGGCCACCCTCGCGAACCGGCCACCCGCGCCGCCTGAACCCCTGGCCTGCGCAAACAGCATGACCCGCCGGGAATGGGCAGCGAATTGACGCGGGGTGAGGCGCCCGCGTCCAATGGACGCCGCGGCCGACACGCCGGGCTCGGGGGAGAACGAGCGCGGTGAGGACCGGCCCTGGGGGGAACACCATCCCGCCGCGTTGACCGGCGCGGCCGCGTCCCCCTGCGCCGAAGGGGGAACGCTGTGATGGAACTGCGCGTACTGGGGGCGGTGGAGGCGTGGGACGACGGCCGCCGCGCCGACCTGCGCGGCCCGCGCCACCGGGCCGTCCTGGCCCGGCTGCTCATGGCCCGCGGCCGGGTCGTGCCGCTCGACCAGCTCATCGACGACCTGTGGCGGGACACCCCCGCCGAGCGGGCGCTCGGCTCCCTGCGCACCCTCGTCTCCACGCTCCGCAAGGCGCTCGAACCCGGCCGCCCCACCCGCACCCCGCCCCGCACCCTGGTCACCGCGCCGCCCGGCTACGCGCTGCGCCTCGACCTCGCGGCGGTCGACGCCTGGCGCTTCGAGGACCTCGTGCGCCGGGCCGCGGAGCCGTCCGCGCCCGGCCGGGCCGCCGAGACCAGGGACCGGCTCACCGCCGCCCTGGAGCTGTGGCGGGGCGGCGCGTACGCGGAGTTCGCGGCGGAGGCCTGGGCCGCGCCCGAGGTGACCCGGCTCAGTGAGCTGCGGCTGCTTGCGGCCGAGCGCCTCGCCGACGCGGAGCTCGCCCTCGGCGCGGCCGCCCGGGTCGTCGCCGACCTGGAGGCCCACACCCGGGCCCACCCGCTGCGCGAGGAGGGCTGGCGGCTCTTCGCCCTCGCCCTGTACCGCACGGGCCGCCAGGCCGACGCCCTCTCCGCCCTGCGCACGGCCCGGGCCGTCCTCAAGGAGGAACTGGGCATCGACCCCGGCCCCGCGCTGCGGACCCTGGAGGAGGACATCCTCCGCCAGTGCGGAAGCCTGGCGGGGGCCGTGGAGCACGTCGTCTCGCCGCAGGCCGTCGCTCCCGCCGCGGGCGGCGGTCCCGCGGGGCGAGGGGGGCGTGGCCTGTTCGAGGGGAGCCGGGAGTCCGGGGAGGGGTGGGCGCGGTCCGAGGTGCCCCGGGCCGTCGTCGACCAGACCCCCGCCGAGCTGCCCGGCAGGGGCGAGGCCCTGGAGCGCCTCGCCCGAGAGGCCCGGCACGCCGCCGAGCGCGGCGCGCTGCGCGTGGCCCTCGTGGGCGGCGCCCCCGGCACGGGCAAGACCGCCCTCGCCGAGACGGCCGCCCACGCGCTCACCGTCACCCACGGCTGGGCCGCAGCCCGGGGGCGCTGCCCGGAGGAGACCGGCGCCCCGCCCGCGCACCCCTGGGCGGAGCTCCTGCGCGCGCTCGTCGCCGACGGGCACCCGGCCCCGCCCGCGCTCGCCCCGCTCCTCGACCCCGCCGCCGGATCCGTGGCCGGGGCCGACGCCGAGTCCACCCGGTTCCGTACGCACACCGCCGCCACCGCGCACCTCGCCGCCGTCGCCCGCCGCACCCCCCTCGCCGTCGTCCTGGAGGACCTGCACCACGCCGACGACGACACCCTCACGCTGCTGCGCCGACTGCCCACCGCCCTGGCGGAGAGCCCCGTACTGCTCCTGGTCACCTTCCGCACGGAGGAGCTGACCGACGCGGCCCGCGACACCCTCGCCGCGCTCGCCCGCTGCGAACCGGCCAGGCTGGAACTCCAGGGCCTCGACGCGACCGCCGTCGGCGCCGTCCTGCGCGAGCTGGCGGCCCACGCCGGGAAGCCCGCCCCGGACCTCGACGAGGACACCGTCCGCCGCCTCACGGAGCGCACCGGCGGCAACCCCTTCTTCGTACGGGAGACGGCACGGCTGCTCAGCGCCGAGGGCGTGGACGCCGCCCTGACCCGGGTCCCGCCCGGTGTGGCCGATGTGATCCGGCATCGGCTCGGGGCGCTGAGTCCCGGCGCGCAGGGCATGCTGCGTCGCGCGGCCGTCGCCGGAACGGACCTCGACATCGATGTCTTCCTGGAGATGTGCGCGGCGGACGACGAGGGCGGCCCGGCCCGCCGGGGCGGCGCCGCCGTCGCCCACCTGGAGGAGGCCCTGGGCTCCGGCCTGCTCGGCGAACCGGGGCCCGGCCGCCTCCGCTTCGCCTCCGCCCTCGTCCGCGACACCCTCTACCAGGAGACCTCCCGGCTGCGCCGCACCCACTGGCACGCCGCCGCCGCCGACGCCGTGGAGCGGCTGCGCCCGGACGACCTGGCCGCGCTCGCCCACCACCGCCTGGAGTCCGCGGGCCCCCGCGACGTGGACCGCGCCGTGCGGCACGTGGACGCCGCCGCCACCGCCGCCCGGCGGGACGGCGACCACCAGGAGGCCGCGCGGCTGTGGCGGCGCGCGCTCGTCGTCCACGAACGCCTCGGCACCGCCCCGCTGGTGGCCGGTCCCGACGGCCCCGATCTCGTCGTCGGCCTGGTCCGCAGCCTCACGTCCGCCGGGGACTTCCAGGGCGCGCGGGCCCAGCGCGTCAGCGCCCTGGAGCGCTTCCCCGCGGGCGGCGCCCCCGACGCCCTCGCGCGCCTCGTGGCGTGCGACGACATGCCCACCCTCTGGTACCACCGCGACTACGCGACCGGGCCCGACCCGCGCGTCACCGGCGCCGTGGAGCGCCTCCTGGCCGAACTGCCGGAGTCCGAGGTCGCGTTGCGGTGCCGGCTGCACGCCGTCCTCGCCCGTGAGCTCGACGGCTTCGGCGGGGAGCGGGCGGTGCGCGCGGCCGCCGAGGCCGAGCGCCTCGCCCGCCGCGCCGGTGATCCACGGCTGCTCGTCCACGCGCTGAACAGCCGCCTCCTGCAGACGTACGGTGCCGCCGGGCTCGCGCCGCGCCGCGCCCGCGTCGCCGAGGAGATGCTGTCCGTCGCCCGGGGCGCGGGCCTCGGCGCGGCCGAGGCGGTGGCCCGGACCGCGCTGCTCCAGGCGCACGCCGCCCGGGCCGCGTTCCGCGAGGCGGACGAGCAGGCGGCGGCCGTGCGCGGGCTCGCCGCCGGGCTCGGCATGCCGGCGCTCGGCCTCGTCCCCACCCTGTACGGGGCGCTGCGCCCGGCGGTCGCCCACCGGCACGACGAGGCCGGGCGGCGCTACGCCGCCGCGCGCGACGAGATCGGCGGGCTCGGCCTGTGGGGCGCCGAGCACGCCGTGTACGGGCTCGCGCTGTTCTGTCTGCGCCAGCAGGACGGGCGTCTGGCCGAGCACGTGGACCTGTCGCTGCGCGAGTACGAGACGTGGGGGCGCGGCGCGGGCTGCGGCGCCACCCACGCGCTGACCCTCGCCGCCGCCGGGCACGGCGCGCGGGCCCGCGCGCTGCTGCCCGAACTCCTCACCATGCGCAGGGACTTCCTGTACGAGCTGCGCCTCGCGGCCGCCGGGCTCGCCGCCGTCCGGCTCGGCGAGGACGACCTCGCGGAGGCGGCGTACGAGGAACTCCTGCCCGCCGCCGACGAGTTGGCGGGCGCCGGGTCCGGGATGGTCACGCTCGGCCCGGTCGCCCAGTACCTCGGGGAGATCGCCGAGCACCTGGGGCGCGCGGACGACGCCGTCACGCACTACTGCCAGGCCCTGTCCCTGGCGCGCCGGGCCGACGCCCCGCACTGGCGGGACCAGGCTCAGCGGGGGCTGCGCAGGCTGGCCCCGGCCTCCGCCTTCCGGGCCCCGTCGCCCGGGTCCGCCTTCCGGGTGCCCGAGCCCGCGGCCTCCGGGCGGGCCCCGGCCGTGCGGGCGCCGTAGGCGAGGCGCCGGAGCAGCGCCTCCGCGGGGCCCCGCCGCCCCGCCCGCTCCAGGGCGTAGGCGCCCGCGACGGTCACCAGCCACACGGCCGTCGCGACGAGGGCCATGGTCGCGCTGCTCAGGTGGGCGCCGAGGCCGAGGCCCCAGGCCGCGAGGAGCGGGGCGAAGAGGAGGGAGTGGGTGAGGTAGCAGGACATCGACCGCTTGCCGACGGCCGCGACCGCCGCGACGGCCGTGGCGCCCGGGCGCGGGGAGCGGTTCGTCCACCACACGACGAACAGCGCGATCGCGGCCACGTAGCCGATGCCGCCCGCGGTGCCCGTGAGGTCCCGCAGCGTCGTCAGGGCGCCGCCCTCGCTCTGCGCGTCGTCCGGTACGCGGATCGCCCCGACGTGGGCGAGCGCCGCGGGCAGCGCGCCGAGCCAGCCCACCGCGACGCCGATCACCGCGGTGCGGCGCAGCAGCGGCAGATGGCGGCCCGGCTCCTCCAGGATCCGTCGGCGCGCGGCCCAGAACCCCAGCAGGAAGACGAGGTACCCGCCGCCGACCAGGGACAGCAGGGAGGCGCCGAAGGTGATGAAGAGGCCGGTCGTGACCCGCGTCCCGGCCGCGGCCGGCCAGCTGTTCTCGTCCGCCCCGTAGGCGAGGTACCCGGGTTCGGCCCCGGAGTCCCCGAGCGACCACAGCTCTCCGCGCAGCAGCGCGGCGACGACCGGTGCCAGGGTGAGGAGGAGCGTCTGCGCGACGCCGATCCAGATCCACCACTTCAGGGCGCGGTCGCTCCTGCGCACGAAGACCCAGCCGAGGACGAGGCTCAGGACGCCGTAGAAGCCGATGATGTCGCCCGCCATCAGCAGCGCGGAGTGCGCGAGCCCGATGACGACCATCCACAGGCTGCGCCTGCGCAGCACGCCCACGGCGGCGCGCCCGCTGGTGCCGTGCCCGGTCTGGCGCAGATACATCTGCGTCATCCCGTACCCGAAGAGGAACGCGAACAGCGGGTAGATCCGCAGGTCCAGGGTCATGATCATCAGGAACTGCACGACGTGGTCGAGCCACGACCCGTCCACGGGCTGCCACCCCGAGGGCCCGTGCTCGGCCCGCCACAGGTGGAAGGCGGTGTTCGACAGGGCGATGAGCAGCAGCATCAGGCCGCGCGCGACGTCCGGCGCGAGGGCCCGCTCGGTGGCGCGGGTGGGAGGAGTCATGACCGTCATGCCCCGAACCTAGAAAGGCGGCCGCCTCCAGGACGTCGGCCTTCCGGCTAGGAGCGGATGCCGAAAGGCGAGGGCCGGGGCGCCGAAAGACGGCGGGGCCGCGCCGAAGGGAGACGGCCGGACGGGGGACGCCGGTCCGGACGGCGGGCCTAGCGCGGCGCCGGGACCGCGCCGAGGTCCCAGGCCTGGGCCAGGGCGGAGGCGTAGGCGTCGGCGAGTTTTCGCTCGCCGCGCTCGTTGGGGTGTGTGCCGTCGTACGTGTCGTAGTGGATGTCGTACGGGTCCGGGGGCGAGGCCAGGAGGAGGGCGGACGCCGGGGTGTCCAGGTCGGCGACGGTCTTGGCGAGGAGCTCGTTGAAGCGGGTGACCTCGGCGGCGAAGGCGGCGTCGTCGTGCGCGCGGACGTTGGGGATGACGGGGAGCACGGCGATCGCGACGCGCGGGTTGGCGGCGCGGGCCGCCGTCACGAAGGCGCGGACGTTCGCGGCGGTCTGCTCGGCGTTGGTGTAGAAGCCGAGGTCGATCAGGCCGAGGGAGACGAGCAGCACGTCCGCCCGCTCCCGCCGCACCGCGTCCTCGATCAGCGGCACCATGTGCTGCCAGCCCTCGCCCCAGCCCGCCAAGTGGCGCCGCGGGAAGTCCGGTTGGGCGTACGCGTACGACGTGGGGGCCTCGGCCGCCTTGTCGTAGAGGGCCTCGCGGGGGCCGACGACCTTGAAGGGGGCGCCGAGCGTGGCGCACAGATGCTGCCACATCCAGTAGCGCCAGGTGTGTTCCCCGGCGCTGCCGATGGTCATCGAGTCGCCGACGAACATGAACCTGAGCATCCGCTCATCATCGCGGATCGCGCCCGTGCGCTGCGATGTGAGCCTGGCCACCTGCCGCCGGGGCGCGGGGTGGCAGGCTTGGAGCCATGCGTTCTTCGAGGGTGTGCGCGGCCGGGGCCGCGGCGGTGGTGGCTGCGGTCCTGGTGGCGTCCGGCGGCCCCGCCCTGGCCGACGGCAAGGCGGGCAACGACGGGTTCACCATCGAGGACCCGCGCATCACCGAGTCCAGCGGCCTGGTGCCCTCGCGCGCCCACCCCGGCGTCTACTGGACCCACAACGACCAGGACAGCGGCGCCTACCTGTACGCCGTCGACAGCAGGACCGGCAAGACCGTCGCCCGGATCACCATGACCGGCGTCGGCAAGCCGCGCGACGTCGAGGCCATCTCGATGGGCCCCGACGGCAGCCTGTACGTCGGCGACATCGGCGACAACCTCGGCGGCAAGTGGTCCTTCGTGTGGGTCTACAAGCTGCCCGAGCCCAAGGAGCTCAAGGACCAGTCGGTCCGCGCCACGCAGTACGTCGTGAAGTACGCCGACGGGCCGCGCGACGCCGAGGCGCTCATGGTCCACCCGAGGACGGGCCGCGTGTACATCGCCGACAAGAAGGAGGACGGCGGCTCCCTCTACGAGGGCCCGGCCCGCCTCTCCACCTCCGGCACCAACGTCTTCCGCCGTGTCGCGAGCACCGACCTGTGGGTCACCGACGGCGCCTTCTCGCCCGACGGCAAGCACCTCGCCCTGCGCGGCTACTTCGGCGGCGTCGCCTTCGCCTGGCGCGGCGAGGGCAGGATCAAGCGCGAGGGCCGCCTGCGCGTCCCGCTCCAGCGCCAGGGCGAGTCCGTGACGTACAGCCCCGACGGCAGCCACCTGATGTACGGCACGGAGGGCGAGCAGAGCGACGTCGAGGCCGTCGAGGTGAAGGGCGCGGGTGGCGGGGGCGGCTCGTCGGACGGCGGGGGCTCCGGTGACGGGGACGGCGGCTTCACCGGGGGCGCGACCAAGGGGGCGGTGGTCCTGGGGGCGGTGGTGCTCGCGGGGCTCGGCCTCAAGCGTCTGTTCCGGCGCGGCGGATGAGGCAGCCGTCGGCCCACCAGGCCCGCTAGGGCGCCGGGGGAGTCTTCTCCCCGGGCCCCGTGACCGGCCGGACCTCGTAGTGCAGCGTCGCGTCCCGGCGGAGCTTGTGCCACAGCGGGACGAGCACGCCCTGCTGCACGGGGTACTTGCGGGCGATGAGGCGGGAGGCGCGCGCGTCCTCGCCGGTGCCGTGTTCGAGGCGCCGCACCCGTGCGGTGATCCCGGGCCCGGTGGGCTTGCCGCGCAGCGTCGAGGGCGCGATCTCCACCCGCGGGTCCCGGCGCAGCCGCTTGACCTTGCCCGCCCTGCCGAAGGTGCGGAAGTACGCGTGGTCGCCGTCGACCGCGAAGTGGACCGGGGTGCCGACGCCGGTGCCGTCCTTCTTGTGGCTGGTCAGCAGGACCGCCTGCTGTTTCTCGAACCGGGCGAGCTCCGGGCTCGCCGGACGCGCGGGATTCGGCTTCATCCCTCCATACAGACAGAGGCGGGCCCGTCTGTCACCCCTGCTGCCGCCCCGCCGCGCTCTCGCGCTGTGCGACCAGGGCGTCGAGTCCGTCCAGGATCCGCTGGAGCCCGAACTCGAAGTGGTCGAAGTCCGGGCCGAACGTGTCGTCGGAGAGCCCGGCCACCAGCGGATAGCTGCCGCTGGTCATGATCCGGCCGAGCACCGGCCCCTGCTTCTCCCAGAAGGCCTCCTCGGAGAGCCCGGCGGCCTCGGCCTCCACCGACTGCGTCTGCATGCGCGCGACCCCGGTGACGTACCCCTCGACGAGGATCAGGACCGAGATCAGCTCCGGGTCGCGCAGGCCCATGGGCTTGATGCGGGACAGGACCTTCTCCAGACCGCCGACGGCGCTCGGGCCGAGCACCGGCCGCGACTGGTTGACCTGGAGCAGCCAGGGGTGCGCGCGGTGGCGCTCCAGGACCTCGCGGGCGTACGCCTCGACACCGGCGCGCCAGCCGCCGGTGAAGGCGTCCTCGTCGTCGGTGGGCGCCTGGACGTGGTTGAGCATCAGGTCCAGCAGCTCGGCCTTGCCCGGCAGATAGCGGTACAGCGACATCGTGCCGGTGCCCAGCTCCTGCGAGAGGCGGCGCATCGAGACGGCGGCGATGCCCTCGGCGTCGGCGAGGGCGACCGCGGCGGTGACGATCCGCTCCAGGGTCAGGGCCGGCTTGGGGCCGCGGGTGGGGCGCTCGCCGTCGCCCCAGAGCAGTTCGAGGCTGCGGGTGATGTCGCCGCTGCCGCTGGTCTCCGTGGTCGTCATGGATCTCACGATAAGCCCTTGGACAGAAACTGAGTACGGCGTACTCTCTATTGGGTACGGTGTACTCAGCAAGGGTCGGCAAGGGCGTGACGAGGGGGAACGGATGGTGGAGCGGTGATGGGTGAACACACACGCGGGGCGGACCGCGGAGAGCGTGCGGTGGCGGACCGAGGGGAGCGCGGGGTCGCGGACCGCGGGGAGTACGCGGCGGCGGCCCGCGGGGAGTACGCGGTGGCGGCCCGTGGTCTGGAGAAGCGGTACGGCGACAAGAAGGCCCTCGACGGCTTCGACCTGACCGTCGCGCACGGCACGGTCCACGGCCTGCTCGGGCCGAACGGCGCGGGCAAGACCACGGCCGTGCGCGTCCTGGCCACCCTGGTCCGCCCCGACGGCGGCCGTGCCACCGTCGGCGGCGCCGACGTCGGGCGCGAACCGGCCGTCGTGCGCGGCCGCATCGGCCTCACCGGTCAGTACGCGGCCGTCGACGAGGTCCTCACCGGCCGGCAGAACCTGGAGATGTTCGGCCGCCTCTTCCACCTCGGCGCGCGCCGGGCCGCCCGCCGCGCGCAGGAGCTCCTGGAGCGGTTCGGCCTCGAAGCCGCCGCCGACAAGGGCGCCGGGCAGTACAGCGGCGGCATGCGGCGCCGCCTCGACCTCGCCGCGTCCATGATCCTCGCCCCGTCCGTACTGTTCCTCGACGAGCCGACCACCGGCCTCGACCCGCGCGGCCGCAGCGAAGTATGGGACTCCGTGAGGGACTTGGTGGCCGGTGGGACGACCGTGCTCCTCACCACGCAGTATCTGGAGGAGGCCGACCGCCTCGCCTCCCGCGTCACCGTCATCGACCAGGGGCGCGCCATCGCCGACGACACCCCCGACGGCCTCAAGGCCACCGTCGGCGGCAGCCAGCTGGAGGTCGTCGTCAGCGCGGCCGCCGACCTGCCCGCCGCGGTGAAGGCCGTGGCGCGCGTCGCCGACGGCGAGCCCGAGGCGGTCGACGCCGAGCGGCGCGTACGGGCCGCGGTCACCGACCGCGTCGGCGCCCTCGCCGACGTCGCCCGCACCCTGCGGGACGAGGGCATCGCCGTGGAGGACGTGGGCCTGCGGCGGCCGAGCCTGGACGACGTGTTCCTGAAACTCACGGGGGCGAAGAGCGAGCGGACGCCCCGGACGGAGGCGGCGGCATGAGCGACGTACTGACCCCCGACGGGCCGTCCGCCCTGGCCGCGGGCCCGGGCCCCGCGCACGGCCGCGCCTACTGGGCCGTCGCCGACACCCTGAACATCGCCCGGCGCTACCTCACCCACTTCCGGCGCGTGCCCGTCCTCATCGCCTGGCAGCTCGGCTTCCCCATCATCAGCGTGCTCCTGTACGGCTTCGTCTTCGGCGAGGCGATGAAGGTGCCCGGCGGCACGGGCGACTACAAGGACTTCCTGATGCCCGGCATGTTCGTGATGACGATGGCCTTCGGCTTCATGAACACCGCGATGGGCGTCGTCACCGACGCGTCCAAGGGCGTCATCGACCGCTTCCGCTCCATGCCCATGGCGCCGTCCGCCGTGGCCGCCGGGCGCGGCCTCGCCGACCTCGTCGTGGCCTGCGCCGAGCTGACGATCCTCGCGCTCACCGCCGTGGCCATCGGCTGGCGCCCCGACAACGGCGCGGGCAACGCCCTGACCGCCTTCGCCCTGCTGCTGCTCCTGCGCTTCAGCCTGATCTGGGTCGGCGTGTGGCTCGGCTTCGTCGTCCCCACCCCGGAGGCGGCGGGCGGTCTGTACGCGGTGGCCTTCCCCCTCACGATGATCTCCAGCGTGTTCGTGGCGCCGTCCCTGATGCCCGACTGGCTCGCCCCCGTCGCCGCGTGGAACCCGGTGTCGTCCACGGGCACCGCCGCGCGCGAGCTGTTCGGCAACCCGGGTGCGGGCGGCGCCAGTTGGGTCGAGCAGCACGCCGTCCTCATGGCGGCGGTGTGGCCGCTGGCCCTGACCGCGCTGTTCCTGCCGCTCGCGGTACGGAAGTTCAAGGCGCTGAGCCGGTGACGACCGGGGCCGGGGCCGGGGAACGGTGAAGGGGAACGGTGAAGGGCCCGGCGCGCTGGGTGCGCGCCGGGCCCTTCGCTGTGTCAAAGGTGCCGTTACAGCTTGTCGATCACGTAGTCCACGCAGCGCGTCAGCGCCTCGACGTCCGCCGGGTCGATGGCCGGGAACATCGCCACGCGCAGCTGGTTGCGGCCCAGCTTGCGGTACGGCTCCGTGTCCACGATGCCGTTGGCGCGCAGCGCCTTCGCGACCGCGGCCGCGTCGATCTCGTCGTCGAAGTCGATGGTGCCGATCACCTGCGAGCGCTTCGCCGGGTCCGTCACGAACGGCGTCGCGTACTTCGACTCCTCCGCCCAGCCGTACAGCGTGCGGGCCGAGGTGGCGGTGCGGCGCACCGACCAGTCGAGGCCGCCCTGGCCGTTGAGCCAGTCCAGCTGCTCGCCGAGCAGGAACAGCGTGGCGAGCGCGGGCGTGTTGTACGTCTGGTTCTTGAGCGAGTTGTCGATCGCCGTGGGCAGGCTGAAGAACTCCGGCACGTGGCGGCCGCTCGCGTGCACCCGCCGCGCCCGCTCAAGTGCGGCCGGGGAGAACGCGGCGATCCACAGGCCGCCGTCCGACGCGAACGACTTCTGCGGGGCGAAGTAGTACACGTCCGTCTCGGCGATGTCGACCGGCAGGCCGCCCGCGCCCGACGTGGCGTCCACCAGGACCAGCGCGCCCTCGTCCGCGCCCGCGACCCGCGCGAGCGGGGCGGCGACGCCCGTGGAGGTCTCGTTGTGCGTGAACGCGTAGACGTCCACGCCCGCTTCGGCCTCCGGGTCGGGGTGCGTGCCCGGGTCCGAGGCGATCACCGTCGGCTCCGCGAGCCACGGGGCGAGCTTCGCCGCCTTCGCGAACTTCGAGGAGAACTCGCCGAACGACAGGTGCTGCGACTTGTTCTCGATCAGCCCGTGCGTCGCGACGTCCCAGAACGCGGTGGACCCGCCGTTGCCCAGCACCACCTCGTAGCCGTCCGGCAGCTGGAACAGCTCGCGCACGCCCTCGCGCACGCGGCCGACCAGGTTCTTCACCGGGGCCTGGCGGTGCGAGGTGCCGAGCAGGGAGGTGCCGGTGGCGGCCAGGGCCGCCAGGGCCTCCGGCCTTACCTTGGAGGGGCCCGCGCCGAAGCGTCCGTCGGTGGGCCTGATGTCTGCGGGGATCTCGATCTCAGCCACGCCGCGAGCCTATCCGCCCTCCGGGGCCCTGCGCGGGCCCCGTCCACCCCCCGAGACGCCCCGTCCCGCCGGGGCGTTCCCCGGGGCGTCCCGGCGGGGCCCGGGGGCGGGGCCCTTCCGCCCCGGCCGCCCGGGCCTGCCCCGCCTCGCCGCCACCACCGCTACCGCGGTGGTCTTTCCCACCCGCCCGCCCATTTCTCCCCGGCCTTGCGGGGCCGGACCCCGACGCGTGGCGCTGCGGTCCGGCGGTCGCCACCACCGCTACCGCGGTGGTCTTTCCCACCCGCCCGCCCATTTCTCCCCGGCCTTGCGGGCCAGACCCCGACGCGTGGCGCCCTACGGCTCCCCGCCCTGGCGGGGGCGGGTGGCGGGCCCACCCCGCGCTGCGTTCTGGGGCTGTCCGTTGGGGGTGGTCGCTGTGGACCTGGGCGGGGGCGGGTGGTGGGTCCGCGCCGCGCTGCGGACCGGGGCTGCCTCGTGGGCTGTGCGGGGTCGGGCGCCGGGTGCGGGCCCTTCGCCCTGGGGGGCCGTGCCGTGCGGCAGGCCGGGGTCGCCTGCTCGGGTTGTGCGGGGGCGGGCCTCGGCTCTGTGCTCTGGGCGGGGGCCACCCGCGCTGCGGACCGGGGTCGCCTGCCCGGGGTGTGCGGGGGCGGGCCTCGGCTCTGTGCTCTGGGCGAGGGGCCACCCGCGCTGCGGGTCGGGGTCGTCCGCCGGGTTGGGCCCGGGCGTGCCTCGTGCCCGGGTGGGGGCGGGTGGTGGGTCCGCCCCGCGCTGCGGACCGGGGCTGTCTGCCCGGGCTGTGCCGGGCTGGCCTGGGGGTGTCCAACGGCTCGGGTGGTGGGTCAGCCCCGTGCTGCGGGCCGGGGTCGTCTGCCCTGGTTGCGCCGGGATGGCCAGGTTGCGCCGGGATGGCCTCGATGCGCCGGGCTGGCCGGGGTGTGCCCTACGGCTCGGGTGTGTGGGGCCTGGGCCCCAGGCGTGGGAGGCGGGTGGGCTGTTACCCGGGTGGTGGGTGGGGGCAGGCTCCGGGGCATGGGTGTGGAGACGGAGCTGGTGCGGGCGTTGCGGGGCGCGGTGCGGGGCGGTGTGGACACGACGCCCACGGCGCGGGCCCTGGTCACCATGGACGCCTCCAACTACCGCAGGACCCCGACCGCCGTGGTCACCCCGCGCGACGCGGCGGACGTGGCCGCGGCCCTGGCCGTCTGCCGCGCCCACGGCGAGCCCGTGGTGGCCCGGGGCGCGGGCACGTCCATCGCCGGGCAGGCGACGGGCACGGGCGTGGTCCTGGACTTCACCGCGCACATGACGGAGATCGTGGAGCTGGACGCGCGGGCCCGCACGGCCCGGGTGCAGCCCGGCGTGGTCCTGGACGCGCTCAGGGCCGCCGCGGCCCCGCACGGCCTCACCTTCGGCCCGGACCCGTCGACCCACAGCCGCTGCACCCTCGGCGGCATGATCGGCAACAACTCCTGCGGAGCGCACTCCGTGGCGTGGGGGACGACGGCGGACAACGTGGGGGAGCTGGCCGTCGTCCGGGGCGACGGCACCGCCGTCACGCTCGCGCCCGGCACCTGGGACGGCGCGCCCGAGGGGCTGCGCGCCCTGGTCGACGCCCATCTCGCCCCGCTGCGGACGGGCTTCCCCGACCTGCCCCGGCGCATCTCCGGCTACGCGCTCGACGCCCTGCTCCCGGAGGGCGGCGGCCCCGACCTGACCCGCTTCTTCTGCGGCAGCGAGGGCACCCTCGGCATCCTCACGGAGGCCACGGTCCGGCTCGTCGAGGCGCCGCGCGCCAGGGCGCTCGCGGTCCTGGGGTACGCCGACGAGAGCGCGGCGGCGCAGGCGGCCGCGGGCCTCCTGCCGTACGGGCCGCTGACGGTCGAGGGCATGGCCGCGGACCTCGTACGGGACGCCGAAGGGCTGCCCAGGGGCGGCGCCTGGCTGTTCGTGGAGACGGGCGGCGCGACCCCGGCCGAGGCCCGCGCGCGGGCCGCCGGGATCGTACGGGCGGCGGACTGCGGGGACGCCGTGGTGGTCACCGACCCGGTGGCGCAGCGCGGCCTGTGGCGGGTGCGCGAGGACGCGTCGGGCACGGCGACCCGGATGCCGGACGAGGGGGGCACCTCCCTGTCCGGGCGAAGCCGAGGACGTGGCGGAGAGGCCTGGCCCGGCTGGGAGGACTGCGCGGTCCCGCCCGCCCGCCTCGGCCCCTATCTGCGCGACTTCCGCGCCCTCCTCGCCGAGCACGGCCTCCGCGGCACCCCGTACGGCCACTTCGGCGACGGCTGCATCCACGTCCGCATCGACTTCGACCTGCTCACGGCCCCCGGCGTGGCCCGCTTCCGGCGGTTCTCGGAGGACGTCGCCGACCTGGTCGTCGCGCACGGCGGCTCCCTGTCGGGCGAGCACGGCGACGGTCAGGCCCGCGCGGAGCTGCTGCCCCGGATGTACGGGCCCGAGCTGGTGCGGCTCTTCGAGCGCGCCAAGGACCTCTGGGACCCCGCGGGCCTGCTCAACCCGGGCATGCTGGTCCGCCCGGCGCCCCTCGACACCAACCTCCGCTTCGCCGTCCTGCCGCGCGAACCGGTCGGCCCGCCGGTCACGGCCTTCGGCTATCCGCACGACAACGGCGACTTCTCCGCCGCCGTGCGCCGCTGCGTCGGCGTCGCCAAGTGCCGTACGACGACACCGGCGGCGGGCGGCGGCGTGATGTGCCCGTCGTTCCGCGCGACGGGCGAGGAGCGGCACTCCACGCGCGGCCGGGCCCGCCTCCTGCACGAGATGCTCGCGGGCGAGGTGGTCACCGGCGGCTGGCGTTCGACGGAGGTGCGGGACGCCCTCGACCTGTGCCTGTCCTGCAAGGGCTGCGCTTCCGACTGCCCGGTGGGCGTGGACATGGCCACGTACAAGGCGGAGTTCCTGCACCACCACTACGCGGGCCGGGTGCGTCCCGCCGCGCACTACGCCCTCGGCTGGCTGCCGCGCTGGCTGCGCGCCGTCGCGGCCACGCGCACCGCGCGCCTGGTCAACGCCCTGGCCGCGGTGCCCCCGCTCGCCGCCCTCGCCAAGCGCCTCGGCGGCATCGAGCCGCGCCGCGCGCTGCCGCGGGTGGCTCCGCGCACGTTCCGCCGCTGGTGGCGCGGGCGGTCGCGCGCACAGGGGGCGGGGCGGGCGGTGGTGCTGTGGCCGGACACGTTCACCGACCACCTGGCGCCCGCCGTGGGGCAGGCGGCCGTACGCGTCCTGGAGGCCGCGGGCCTCACCGTCCGGGTGCCGCCGCGGGACGTGTGCTGCGGTCTGACGTACGTCTCGACGGGCCAGCTGGACCGGGCCCGGGCCGTGCAGCGGCGGACCCTCGCCCGGATGCGCCCGTTCCTGGAGGCGGGCACCCCGGTCGTCGTCCTGGAGCCGAGCTGCGCGGCGGCCCTCAAGGCGGACCTGGCGGACCTCGCGGGCGCGGACCCGCACGCGCGCGTGCTCGCCGACTCGGTGCGCACCTTCGCCGAGGCCCTGGAGGAGTACGCCCCCGACTGGCGGCCCCCGCGCGTCGACCGGCCCGTGGCGGGCCAGACCCACTGCCACCAGCACGCGGTCCTGGGCGACGCGGCCGACCGCAGGCTGCGGGAGAAGGCGGGCCTGACGGGCGCCCTGAGCGGCGGCTGCTGCGGCCTCGCGGGCAACTTCGGCTTCGAGAAGGGGCATTGGGAGGTGTCGAGGGCCTGCGCCGACGAGCAGCTCCTGCCGTCCGTGGCGGGCGCCGGCCCGGGCGCCGCGGTCCTGGCGGACGGGTTCTCCTGCCGTACGCAGCTGGAGCAGCTGGCGGGGGTGCGCGGACGCCATCTGGCGGAGGTCCTCGCCGAGGCCCTGGACGAGGGGGCCCGGGGCCCGTCGTCGGACGGGCCCTAGCCGTCGGGGCTTAACGGCCCGCCTCCGGCTTCGTACGCTGCGAACTACTTCGACATCCCAGACGTAGTCCATTACCTTGTACGTAAGAGTGCAGGAAGATGGACTGTGAGGCGGCTCGGCGTGAACGTATCGCGGACGGACGGGGCGGTGGAGGCGGCCGTGGCCGCGCCCGCCACGGTGGGGCAGCCGGAGGCTGCGGGGGCGGCCGGCGCCGGGCCCGCGGCCCGGGACGGCGGGGCGCGCGGCGCCGCGCTCGGGCCGCTCGGCCTCGTGCTCGCGGGCTGCGTCTCCGTGCAGTTCGGCGGGGCCGTCGCCGTCAGCCTGATGCCGCGCGCGGGCGCGCTCGGCATCGTGACGCTGCGGCTCTTCTTCGCCGCCGTGATCCTCCTGCTCGTGTGCCGCCCCCGGGTGCGCGGGCACTCGCGCGCCGACTGGGGCACGGTCCTGGCCTTCGGCGTCACGCTCGCCGCCATGAACGGCCTCTTCTACCAGGCCGTGGCCCGCATCCCGCTCGGCCCCGCCGTCACCCTGGAGGTGCTCGGCCCGCTCGCACTCTCCGTCCTCGCCTCCCGCCGCCTGGTGAACGTGGTCTGGGCGGGGCTCGCCCTCTGCGGCGTCTTCCTGCTCGGCGGGGGCGGCGGCTTCGGCGGCCTCGACCGGGCCGGTGTCGCCTACGCCCTCGGCGCGGGAGCCGCCTGGGCGGTGTACATCGTCTTCAGCGCCCGCACCGGCCGCCGCTTCCCGCAGGCCGACGGGCTCGCCCTGGCCATGGCCGTCGGCGCGGTGCTCGCCCTGCCGCTGGGCATCGTGGAGTCCGGGTCCAAGCTCACCGTGCCCAGCACCCTCGGCCTCGCCGCGGCCGTCGCCGTGATGTCCTCCGTGCTGCCCTACACCCTCGAACTCCTCGCCCTCAGGCGCCTTCCCGCGTCCACCTTCGCGGTCATGATGAGCCTGGAACCGGCCATCGCGGCCGTCGCCGGCTTCCTCATCCTCGACCAGGGCCTGACCCTCGTCGAGGGCCTGGCCATCGCCCTCGTCATCGCCGCCAGCATGGGCGCGGTGCGCACCCAGGTGGGGCGCGGCCGGGCGAAGGGGCTCCCGGACGAGGCCAAGGGCGGTGCCACCGGGGCTGGTTAGGCCCCGGCGGAGGGGCGGGGCGCGGGCGGCCGGGCGCCCGGGGAAAAACAATCCAAGCACGCTTGATTGTTTCTCCGGCCGCTGCCATGCTCCCAGGGCACACCGCCGTGCCCTGAGGGGAGCGCACCGTGTCCGACGCCCGCGCCGTCATCGGCGTACTCGACGATCTGCGCGACGAGAGCGACGAACTCGACCGCCTCGTCGGTGACTTGGAGCCCGCGCGCTGGGCCCTGCCCACGCCCGCGCCCGGCTGGACCGTCGCCCACCAGATCGCGCACCTCGCCTGGACCGACCGGGCCGCGCTGCTCGCCGCGACCGACCCCGACGCGTTCGCCGAGGAGGCGGCCGCCGCCCTGACGGCGCCGGACACCTTCGTCGACGACGGGGCCCGCGAGGGCGCGGCCCAGCCGCCCGCCGTCCTCCTCAAGAGCTGGCGCACCGGCCGTGACGCGCTCCAGCGGGCCCTGCGCGCGGCCCCCGCCGGAGCCCGTTTCCCCTGGTACGGGCCGCCCATGGCGCCCGCGTCCGTCGCCACCGCGCGGATCATGGAGACCTGGGCCCACGGCCAGGACGTCGCCGACACGCTCGGCGTGACCCGCGCCCCCACGGCCCGGCTGCGGCACGTCGCCCGGATCGGGGTGCGGGCGCGCGACTACGCCCACGCCGTGCACGGCCTCGACGCCCCCGGGGAGGAGTTCCGCGTCGAACTGGTCGCGCCGGACGGCTCGTTGTGGACGTACGGGCCCGAAGAGGCGGCCCAGCGCGTCACCGGGCCCGCGCTCGACTTCTGCCTCCTGGTCACCCGGCGCGCCCACCGCGCCGACCTCGCCCTGCGCGCCGAGGGCGCCGGCGCCGACCGCTGGCTGGACGTCGCCCAGGCGTTCGCGGGCCCGCCGGGCGCCGGGCGGGCGGCGAAGGGCGGGCGGCGGTGACGGACCCAGGACCCCTGCCCGTCCCGCCCCTGCGCATCGGCAACGCCTCCGGCTTCTACGGCGACCGGTTCGACGCCGTGCGGGAGATGCTCACCGGCGGCCCCCTCGACGTCCTCACCGGTGACTACCTCGCCGAGCTGACCATGCTCATCCTCGGCCGCGACCGCCTCAAGGACCCCGACCTCGGCTACGCCAAGACCTTCCTGAAGCAGCTGGAGGAGTGCCTGGGCGAGGCCCACGACCGGGGCGTGCGCATCGTCGCCAACGCGGGCGGCCTGAACCCGGCCGGACTCGCCAGGGCCCTGCGGACGGCGGCCGCGCGCTTCGGCCTGCCCACGCGCGTGGCCCATGTGGAGGGCGACGACCTGGGCGCCCGCTTCCCCGGCGCCCTCACCGCCCACGCCTACCTCGGCGGCTTCGGCATCGCCGAGGCCCTGCGCGCGGGCGCCGACGTCGTGGTCACGGGGCGGGTCACCGACGCCGCCCTCGTCACCGGGCCCGCCGCCGCCCACTTCGGCTGGGCCCCGGACGCGTACGACGCGCTCGCGGGCGCCGTCGTCGCCGGGCACGTCCTGGAGTGCGGCACCCAGGCGACCGGCGGCAACTACGCCTTCTTCGCCGAGCACGACCCGGCCCTGCTGCGCCGCCCCGGCTTCCCGCTCGCCGAGGTCCACGCGGACGGCTCCTGCGTCATCACCAAGCACGACGGCACCGGCGGCGTCGTGGACGTCGGCACGGTCACCGCGCAGCTCCTCTACGAGACCTCCGGCGCCCGGTACGCGGGCCCCGACGTCACCGCCCGCCTGGACTCCGTGCGGCTCCGCCAGGACGGGCCCGACCGCGTCCGCGTCGACGGCGTGCGCGGCGAACCCCCGCCCCCCGACCTCAAGGTCGGCCTGAGCCGCCTCGGCGGCTACCGCAACGAGGTCGTGTTCGTGCTCACCGGGCTCGACGTCGACGCCAAGGCCGACCTGGTCCGCGCCCAGGTCGAGGACGCCCTCGGCACCGCCGCGGCCCGCCCCGCGGAGGTCCGCTGGGAGCTGGCCCGCACCGACCACCGCGACGCCGCCACCGAGGAGGCCGCGAGCGCGCTGCTCCGGCTCGTCGTCCGCGACCCCGACGCGGCGGCCGTGGGCCGCGCCCTCACCGGCGCGGCGGTGGAGCTCGCCCTCGGCAGCTACCCGGGCTTCCACGTCACGGCCCCGCCCGGCGCGGGCACGCCCTACGGGGTGTTCGAGGCGGCGTACGTGCCCGCGGGCACCGTGCGGCACGTGGCCGTCCTGCCGGACGGGCGGCGCGTGGACGTACCGGCGGCGGCCCGCACCCGCGACCTGGTGGACGCCGAACCGCCGCCGCTGCCCAAGCCGTTGGCCGCCGAGGGGCCGACCCGCAGGGTTCCGCTCGGGTACGTGGCGGGCGCCCGCAGCGGCGACAAGGGCGGGGACGCGAACGTGGGGGTGTGGGCGCGCACCGACGAGGCGTGGCGGTGGCTGGCCCACCGGCTCACGGTCGAGGAGTTCCAGGAGCTGCTCCCCGAGAGCCGGACGCTGAAGGTCACCCGGCACCTCCTGCCCGGCCTCCGCGCCCTCAACTTCACCGTCCACGGCATCCTCGGCGAGGGCGTCGCCTCCCAGTCCCGCTTCGACCCCCAGGCCAAGGGCCTCGCCGAATGGCTGCGGTCCCGGTACCTGGACATACCGGAGGTGCTCCTGTGACCGTCCTCGCGTCCGCGCTCGACACCGCGGGCCCCGAGTACGCCGCCCACCGCGAGGCCATGCTCGCCCGGCTCGCCGACCTCGACGCCGAGCAGGCCAAGGCCCTGGAGGGCGGCGGCGAGAAGTACGTGCGGCGGCACCGGGGGCGCGGCAAGCTCCTCGCCCGGGAGCGGATCGAGCTGCTCCTCGACCCCGACACGCCCTTCCTCGAACTGTCCCCGCTGGCGGCCTGGGGCAGCGAGTACCCCGTCGGTGCCTCGATGGTGACCGGGATCGGCGTCGTCGAGGGCGTCGAGTGCCTCATCACCGCCAACGACCCGACCGTGCGCGGCGGCGCCAGCAACCCCTGGACGCTGAAGAAGGCCTTCCGCGCCCACGAGATCGGGCACGCCAACCGGCTGCCCTCGATCCACCTCGTGGAGTCCGGCGGCGCCGACCTGCCCTCGCAGAAGGACATCTTCATCCCGGGCGGCGCCCTGTTCAAACACCTCACGCAGGCCTCGGCGGCGGGCGTCCCGACCATCGCCGTCGTCTTCGGCAACTCCACCGCGGGCGGCGCCTACGTCCCCGGCATGTGCGACCACGTGATCATGGTCAAGGAGCGCGCGAAGGTGTTCCTCGGCGGCCCGCCCCTGGTGAAGATGGCCACCGGCGAGGAGAGCGACGACGAGTCCCTCGGCGGCGCCGAGATGCACGCCCGCACCTCCGGCCTCGCCGACCACCTCGCGCAGGACGAGCACGACGCGCTCCGGCAGGCCCGCCGCGTCGTCGCCCGCCTCAACTGGCGCAAGGCGTACGCCGATCCGCCGCCCGCCGAGCCGCCGAAGTACGCCGCCGACGAACTCCTCGGCGTCGTCCCCGCCGATCTGCGCACCCCCTTCGACCCGCGCGAGGTCATCGCCCGGATCGTCGACGGCTCCGACTTCGACGAGTTCAAGCCCCTGTACGGGACTTCGCTCACCACCGGCTGGGCCCGGCTGCACGGCTACTCCGTCGGGATCCTCGCCAACGCCCAGGGCGTGCTGTTCAGCGAGGAGTCGCAGAAGGCCGCGCAGTTCATCCAGCTCGCCAACCAGCGCGACATCCCGCTGCTCTTCCTGCACAACACCACCGGCTACATGGTCGGCAAGGAGTACGAGCAGGGCGGCATCATCAAACACGGCTCGATGATGATCAACGCGGTGAGCAACAGCCGGGTCCCGCACCTCTCCGTGCTCGTGGGCGCCTCCTACGGCGCCGGGCACTACGGCATGTGCGGCCGCGCCTACGACCCCCGCTTCCTCTTCGCCTGGCCCGGCGCCAAGTCCGCCGTCATGGGCCCGCAGCAGCTCGCGGGCGTCCTGTCCATCGTCGCCCGGCAGTCGGCCGCCGCGAAGGGACAGCCCTACGACGACGAGGCCGACGCGGCCCTGCGCGCCATGGTGGAGCAGCAGATCGAGGCCGAGTCGCTGCCGATGTTCCTCTCCGGGCGGCTCTACGACGACGGCGTGATCGACCCGCGCGACACCCGCACCGTCCTCGGCATCTGCCTGTCGGCCCTGCACACAGCCCCCTACGAAGGCGCCCGCGGCGGCTTCGGCGTCTTCCGGATGTGAGAGGCGGTCCCCGTGATCTCGAAGCTGCTCGTGGCCAACCGGGGCGAGATCGCCGTCCGGGTCTTCCGCACCTGCCGGGAGCTCGGCGTCGCCACCGTCGCCGTGTACTCCGACGCCGACGCGGGGGCCCTGCACGTCCGCGCCGCCGACGAGGCCGTACGCCTGCCCGGCGCGGCCCCGGCCGCCACCTATCTGCGCGGCGACCTGATCGTGGCGGCGGCCCGGGCGACGGGCGCGGACGCGGTCCACCCCGGCTACGGCTTCCTGTCCGAGAACGCCGCGTTCGCCCGCGAGGCCGCCGACGCGGGGCTCACCTGGATCGGGCCGCCCCCGGAGGCCATCGAGGCGATGGCCTCCAAGACCCGCGCGAAGGAGCTGATGGGGCTCGCGCCGCGGGACCCCGCGGACGTCACCGAGGCGGACCTGCCCGTCCTGGTGAAGGCCGCGGCGGGCGGCGGCGGCCGCGGCATGCGCGTCGTCCGCGAACTGTCCCGGCTGCCGGGCGAGTTGGCGGCGGCCGCGGCGGAGGCCGCGAGCGCCTTCGGCGACGGCGAGGTGTTCGTCGAGCCGTACGTGGAGGGCGGGCGGCACGTGGAGGTGCAGCTCGTCGCCGACGCGCACGGCACGGTGTGGCCGCTCGGGACGCGCGACTGCTCCCTCCAGCGCCGCCACCAGAAGGTCATCGAGGAGGCCCCGGCCCCGGGCCTGCCCGACGCCCTCGTCGAGCGCCTCCACGGACTGGCCGTGCGCGCGGCCCGCACGGTCGGCTACCGGGGCGCGGGCACCGTCGAGTTCCTGCTCGACGCCGACGGCACCCCGCACTTCCTGGAGATGAACACCCGCCTCCAGGTCGAGCACCCGGTGACGGAGGAGGTGTGCGGCCTCGACCTGGTGGCGCTCCAGCTCCGCGTCGCCGAGGGCCACGCCCTGCCGGGGCCGCACCCGCCCCGGCCCGCCGGGCACGCCGTCGAGGCCCGCCTGTACGCGGAGGACCCGGCGGCGGGCTGGGCCCCGCAGACCGGCACGCTGCACCGCGTCGCCGTGCCCGACGGGGTGCGCCTGGACACCGGGTACGCGGACGGCGACACGGTCGGCGTGCACTACGACGCCATGCTCGCGAAGGTCGTCGCGCACGCGCCCACGCGCGCCGAGGCGATCCGCAAGCTGGCGGGCGCCCTGGAACGGACCGTGGTCCACGGCCCCGTCACCAACCGCGAGCTGCTCGTCCGCTCGCTGCGCCACCCCGAGTTCACCGCCGGGCGCATGGACACCTCCTTCTACGACCGGCACCTGCCCGAGCTGACCGCGGCCGCCGCGGACCCGCACACCCGGCACGCCCCGCTGGCCGCCGCCCTGGCCGACTCCTGCGGCCGCTCCCGCTTCGGCGGCTGGCGCAACCTGCGCTCCCAGCCGCAGGTCAAGCGGTACCGCGACGCGGCGGGCAGCGAGCACGAGGTGCGCTACACGCGGACCAGGGACGGCCTCCTGGCGGACGGCGTCCGCGTCCTCGACGTGACGCCCGACCGCGTGGTCCTCGAAGCGGACGGCGTCCGGAGGGAGTTCCCGGTCGCCCGGTACGGCGACGACGGGCGCGTCCACGTCGGGAACGTGGCCCTCGTGCCGCTGCCCGCGCTGCCCGAGCCCACCGTCCGGCAGGAGCCCGGCTCGCTGCTCGCGCCCATGCCGGGCACGGTCGTCCGGGTGGCCGAGGGGCTCGCGGAGGGCGCCGAGGTCACCGCGGGGCAGCCGCTGATCTGGCTGGAGGCCATGAAGATGGAGCACCGCGTCACCGCCCCCGCGTCCGGCACCCTGACCGCGCTGCACGCGGAGCCGGGCCGGCAGGTGGAGGTGGGCGCGCTCCTCGCCGTCGTACAGGAAGCCGCACAGGAAGCCGCACAGGAAGCCGTACAGGAGCAGCAAGCAGAGCCCACGTCCCGGGAGGAAGTCTCAGCATGACCGGCATGAGCACAGCCCTGGAAACCGAGGAACACACCGCGCTGCGCGCCGCCGTCGCCGCGCTCGGCCGCCGCTACGGCCGCGACTACCTGACCCGCGTCGTGAACGAGGGCGCCCACCCCGACGAGCTGTGGGCGGACGCCGCCAAGCTGGGCTATCTGGGCGTGAACCTGCCGGAGGAATACGGCGGCGGGGGCGGCGGCATCACCGAACTCTCCCTGGTCCTTGAGGAGTTGGGCGCCGCGGGCTGCCCACTGCTCATGATGGTGGTGTCCCCGGCGATCTGCGGCACGGTGATCGCCCGCTTCGGCACCGACGCGCAGCGGCGGGCCTGGCTCCCCGGCCTCGCCGACGGCAGCCGCACCATGGCGTTCGGCATCACCGAGCCGGACGCGGGCTCCAACTCCCACCGCATCACGACGACCGCCCGCAGGGACCCCGGCACCGGCGACTGGCTCCTGACCGGCCGCAAGGTGTTCATATCGGGCGTCGACATCGCGGACGCCACGCTGATCGTGGGCCGCACCGAGGACGCCCGCACCGGCCGCCTCAAGCCGTGCCTGTTCATCGTGGACCGGGACGCGCCGGGCTTCGGGCGGCGCGCCATCCCCATGGAACTCAAGGCGGCGGAGAAGCAGTTCGAGCTGGTCCTCGACGACGTGCGGCTGCCCGCCGACGCGCTCGTCGGCGACGAGGACGCGGGCCTCCTCCAGCTCTTCGCGGGCCTCAACCCCGAGCGGATCATGACGGCCGCGTTCGCCCTCGGCATGGGCCGCTACGCGCTGTCCCGCGCGGTGGAGTACGCCAAGGACCGCACCGTGTGGAAGACCCCCATCGGCGCGCACCAGGCCATCGCCCACCCGCTCGCCCAGGCCCACGTCGACCTCGAACTCGCGGGCCTGATGACCCGCAAGGCCGCGCTCCTGTACGACGGCGGGGACGACGTGGCGGCGGGCGAGGCCGCGAACATGGCGAAGCTCGCCGCCGCGGACGCCTGTGTGAAGGCCGTCGACCAGGCCGTCCACACCCTCGGCGGGAACGGCCTGACGGCGGAGTTCGGCCTGGCCTCGCTGATCGTCGCGTCCCGGGTGGCCCGGATCGCCCCGGTGAGCCGCGAGATGATCCTCAACTACGTCTCGCACCAGACCCTGGGCCTGCCCAAGTCCTACTGACCCCGCACCCCGTGGGAAGGGAAGTGCCCATGACCGTGGTGACCGCGTCGCAGCCCGACCGGGGCGTCGTGACCCTCGCCCTCGACTCGCCCGCCCACCGCAACGCGCTCTCCGCGGACCTGGTCGCCGAGCTGACGGCCGCCCTGGAGCGGACCCGGGCGGACGACGGCGTACGGGCCGTGGTGCTCACGCACACGGGCTCGACGTTCTGCTCCGGCGCGGACCTGCGGCAGCCGCCCGACCCGGCGGCGTTCGTGGCGCTGATGCGGCGGATCCTGACCCTGCCCAAGCCCGTGGTGGCGCGGGTGGCCGGACACGCGCGGGCGGGCGGCCTCGGCCTCGTCGCCGCTTGCGACATCGCGGTCGCGGGCGGCGGCGCGGCCGGGGCCGCCTCCTTCGCCCTGACCGAAGTGCGCATCGGGGTCGTCCCCGCCGTGATCTCGATCCCGCTCCTGGCCCGCGTCGACGCCCGTGCCGCGGGGCGCTACTTCCTCACCGGCGAGCGCTTCGACGCGGCGGAGGCGGCCAGGATCGGCCTGGTCACCGCGTACGACGACGACGTGGACACGGCCCTCGCGCCCGTCCTCGACGGTCTGCGCAAGGCGGCTCCCGAGGCGCTGGCCGACACCAAGAAACTCCTCACGGCTAAGGTTCTGACCGCATTCGACGAGGAGTCGGACGCCGTCATCGCCCTGTCCGCGCGCCGCTTCCGCTCGGCCGAGGCACAGGAGGGCATGGCGGCGTTCCTGGAACGACGGGAGCGCCCATGGGTGCTGTGACGGAGGCCGGCCGTTCGCCCAAGCAGGACCGCAGCCGGGCCACCCGGCAGCGGCTCCTGGAGGCGGCGGTGGCATGTCTGGCCGAACACGGCTGGACCGGCTCGACGGTCACCGTCGTGTCCGAGCGCGCCGGGGTGTCCCGGGGCGCGGCCCAGCACCACTTCCCCACCCGCGAGGACCTCTTCACGGCCGCCGTGGAGTACGTCGCCGAGCGGCGCTCCGCCGCGCTGCGCGGCCTCTTCCCCGAGGGCGCCCGGGCCGCCGACCGGGCCGCGGTCGTTCGCGCCCTCGTCGACCTCTACACCGGGCCGCTGTTCCGCGCCGCCCTCCAGCTGTGGGTCGCCGCCTCCAACGAGCCGCAACTGGGGCCGCGCGTCGCCGAGTTGGAGGCCCGCGTCGGCCGCGAGACCCATCGCATAGCGGTCGAGCTCCTCGCCGTCGACGAGTCCCGCCCCGGCGTCCGCGAAACCGTCCAGGGCCTCCTCGACATGGCCCGCGGCCTCGGCCTCGCCAACCTCCTCACCGACGACGCCCCCCGCCGCGACCGAGTGGTCCACCAGTGGAGCCACCTGGTCGCGGGGGCGCTGGGAGGGGCTATGAACAGCCCCTCCGGCGTTTGAGGAGCGGGGGTCCGGGGGCGGAGCCCCCGGGAATCGGGAAGGGGCGGGACCGGGGCGCCGCCCGCGAGGGCCTCAGCCCGCGATGTCCCCGTACCCCGAGATGTCCCGCGGGCTGCGGGCCGCAGGCCCGACATACCGGGCGGACGGCCGCACGAGCCGCCCCGTGCGCTTCTGCTCAAGGATGTGCGCCGACCACCCCGCCGTACGGGCACACGTGAACATCGACGTGAACATGTGCGCCGGCACCTCCGCGAAGTCGAGCACGATCGCCGCCCAGAACTCCACGTTCGTGGCGAGCACCCGGTCGGGCCGCCGCGCGTGCAGCTCGTCGAGCGCCGCCTTCTCCAGCGCCTCGGCCACCTCGAAGCGGGGCGCGCCCAGCTCCCGCGCGGTGCGCCGGAGCACCCGCGCCCGCGGGTCCTCGGCCCGGTAGACGCGGTGCCCGAAGCCCATGAGCCGCTCGCCCCGGTCGAGCGCCTGCTTCACGTACGCCACGGCGTCCCCGCTGCGCTCGATCTCCTCGATCATGCCGAGCACCCGCGAGGGCGCCCCGCCGTGCAGCGGCCCGGACATGGCCCCGACGGCCCCGGAGAGCGCGGCCGCGACGTCGGCGCCGGTGGAGGCGATGACCCGCGCGGTGAACGTGGACGCGTTCATGCCGTGCTCGGCGGCGGACGTCCAGTACGCGTCGACGGCCCGCACGTGCCGCGGGTCGGGCTCGCCGCGCCAGCGCCGCATGAACCGCTCGACGACGGTCTCGGCCTTGTCGATCTCCCGCTGCGGCACCATCGGCAGGCCCTGCCCGCGCGCGGACTGCGCGACGTACGACAGGGCCATGACGGCGGCCCGCGCGAGGTCGTCGCGGGCCTGCGCCTCGTCGATGTCGAGCAGCGGCCGCAGGCCCCACACGGGGGCGAGCATGGCGAGCGCGGACTGCACGTCGACGCGGATGTCGCCGGAGTGGACGGGGATGGGGAACGGCTCGGCGGGCGGCAGGCCCGGGTTGAACGCGCCGTCGACGAGCAGCCCCCACACGTTGCCGAAGGAGACGTCGCCGACCAGGTCCTCGATGTCGACGCCCCGGTAGCGCAGGGCACCGCCCTCCTTGTCCGGTTCGGCGATCTCCGTCTCGAACGCGACGACTCCTTCAAGTCCGGGTACGAAGTCGGACATCAGGCGGCTCCTCATGATGTGGGCGAGATGTATACGACAGAGGCGTGCGACCAGTGGCCTCGCGATGCTCTGGGGTAACCCGGTGATGCCCCGCGCGGCCGGAGGTCACCCAACCGAAACGGTTTCGGCACGATAACCCTTGGTGCCACCCTTCGCGATGGACTGCGGCACTCAGTGCCACACATCACCTCTTGGAGGGGCGCGCGGGGGTCGTACGCCCGCCGACTGCCGCTTCGTGCCCCGGCATTCGTATACGGCAAGATGACCGCGTGACCGAGTCCCGCGCCACCGCCTCCGAGTCCGCAGCAGCCGTAGACCTGGCCGCCATGCGTGCGCAGTACCGCACCGACGGCATCGCGGAGGCCGACTTCCCCGGCGATCCGTTCAAGCAGTTCGAGCGCTGGTTCCAGCAGGCGGCCGCGGAGGCGGCGGACCCGGCCGGCGTCCTCGCCGAGCCGAACGCGATGGTCGTGTCCACGGCCGACGCCGAGGGGCGGCCGAGCTCGCGCACGGTGCTCCTGAAGGGCTTCGACGAGCGCGGCTTCGTCTTCTTCACCAACTACGAGTCCCGCAAGGCCCGGGACATCGCGGAGAACGCCCGGGTGTCGCTGCTCTTCCCCTGGCATCCGATGGGGCGTCAGGTGATCGTCGAGGGCGTGGCGGAGCGGACCGGCCGCGAGGAGACCGTCCGCTACTTCCGCAGCCGTCCGCACGGCTCCCAGCTGGGAGCCTGGGCCAGCGCGCAGTCCTCGGTGATCGCCACGCGCGCCGAACTGGACGCGGCGTACGCGGACTTGGCCGCGCGCTATCCCGAGGGCGAGCAGGTCCCGGCGCCGCCGCACTGGGGCGGCTTCCGCGTCCGCCCCGAAACGGTCGAGTTCTGGCAGGGCCGCACCAACCGCCTCCACGACCGCCTCCGCTACACCCGGGCCGGAAGGGCCTGGACCTTGCAGCGCCTCTGCCCCTGACCCTCCGCGGGGGCCCAGGAAGCCCCGGCGGGCGCCCCGGGCCGGGCCTAGGGTTCCGTGAGGGCCCGGTCGAGGAAGGGCTCGATGGCTTCGCGCCAGCCCTCGGGGCGGTCGTAGTGCACGAGGTGCCCCGCGTCGGCGACCTCCGCATAGGCCCCGCGCGGCAGCACCCGCACCATCTCCTGGGCCTCCGCCCGCCCCAGCTCGCCGTCGAGGCCGCGGACGACGAGGGCGGGGCACCGGACCTGGACGAGCTCCTCCCAGTGCGCGTCGTACACCCACGTCTCGCGGGACTTGAGCATCTGCGCGGGGTCGAAGACGGGCCGCCAGCCGTCGGGGCCCTCGGCCATGACCTCGGCGAAGAAGGCGCCCCGCGAGGGGTTGGGCCGCTCCACCCAGGGGTCGTCCTCGCCGAACCACTTGCGGACGTCCGCGAGCGTCGCGAACGGCACCGGCCAGGACTTGAACCAGGCCTCCCACTCCCGCTGCGAGGCCGCCCCGAGCGCGGAGGCCCGCATGTCGCAGATGATCAGGCCCCGGACGAGGTCGGGGCGGCGCGCGGCCAGCTGCCAGGCGGTGAGGGCGCCCATGGAATGGCCGATGAGCACGGCGGGGGAGAGGGCGAGCTGCTCCAGGGCGGCCTCGGCGTCGTCGACGTAGGCCTCGCGGGTGTAGGGGCCGTCGGCGGGCTTCTCGCTGCGGCCGTGGCCCCGCTGGTCGATGGCGACCGCGCGGTGCCGCTCGGCGAGCCACCGGGCGGTGCCCGCCCAGTGCGAGGCGCGGCCCATGAGCCCGTGGAGTAAGAGCACGCCGCCGCGCGGCTGCTCGGCCTCCCCGGCTTTGGGTGGGTCGGCGTACTCCCAGGCCGCGAGGCTCACGCCGCCCGCGCCGGTCACGTCGATGCGCCGCACCATGGTCCCAGGCACCCCCCTTGGTTCCGCTCGGGTTCTCCGCTCACGTCCCCGGCACGCTATCGAACTATCATTCGAGAGCGGCCGTATTGCCGCCAACACCCCTCGTTCGGGTGACCATGCTCAAGGATTGACCGCCGTCGCCGAGGGGAGATCTTCAGCGGGAGGCGGGCCGATCGGGGAGACCGGTCCGAGGGGGATGACCCTGAGAGCTCGGGGCTCTGGGTCAGCACAGGGGAGGACAGGCCCCGGCGCCGCGAGGTGCCGGGGCCCTCTGCCGTCCGGGAGCCGCACGCCACGGGGCCGCACGCCACGGGGGCGCGGGCCCGCGGGGTGCCCGGGGCCCCGCCCCGCGTACCCCTGGTCACCAGCCGGGCACATCGTCTGTCCCCTCTCCGGCCGGGGTCCGGCGGCCACTCGGCCAAGTCCAGATACCGGCGCGGTCAAGAGCCCTCAGGTCATATGCCTCTCGCGACAGCGTCGCACGCAAATCGTCCCGGCGCTGCGATTCGGCACACTGAATCTTGGACTCCGGCGCGTCCCGGACCCGCCTCAACCACCGCTGTGGTAACGGTCGTTGACGCTCGTGCCGGGACGGGCCGGAGCCCGGTGCGCCGGTCTCAGCGCTTGGCGACGAAGACGTGCGAGGCCACGTCCGCCGCCAGCTCCGCGGCTTCGCCGCTGCTGCCGACGAGCACGCCGCCCGCCGACTCCGTCACGCTCACCACGGAGCCGGGCTGCACGCCCGCGCGCCGCAGCGTGTACATCAGCTGCGCGTCCGTCTGGATCGGCTCGCCGATGCGGCGCACCACGACCGTCTTGCCGTCCGTGCCCGGGTCGAGGTCGATGAGGGAGACCATCCCCTCGTCCAGGAACGGGTCGGCGCCGTCCTTCTCGCCGAGCTCCTCGAGGCCCGGGATCGGATTGCCGTACGGCGACTCGGTGGGGTGGCGCAGGAGCTCCAGGACGCGGCGCTCCACCGCCTCGCTCATCACGTGCTCCCAGCGGCAGGCCTCGGCATGCACCTGCTCCCACTCCAGGCCGATCACGTCGACCAGGAGGCACTCGGCGAGGCGGTGCTTGCGCATGACGCGGGTGGCCAGACGGCGGCCCTCCTCGGTCAGCTCCAGGTGCCGGTCGCTCGCGACGGCCACCAGGCCGTCGCGCTCCATCCGCGCCACGGTCTGGCTCACCGTCGGGCCGCTCTGGTCGAGCCGCTCGGCGATGCGGGCGCGCATGGGGACGACACCCTCCTCCTCCAGTTCGAGGATGGTGCGCAGGTACATCTCAGTGGTGTCAATAAGCCCCGACATGGGTTGCCCCTCAGAATTCGCTCGTGCGCTGGCCCTGCCCTCAATTCTGACCCATACCACTGACAAGCGGGCCGCGCCGGGTGAAGAGGCGCTGTGAGCCCGTGTTGACAGGGCGCTGGTTCAGACCGCACCGTGATCCGCGACACGACGGGACGCGGCGGGACGAAGGGGTTTCGCGGATGACCAACGGTACGCGGGACGGCGGCGCGGGCGGACCCGGAGGTGCCGGGCTCGCCGGACGGTACCTGGACGCCGCGATCGGCCTGCTCGAACGGGTGCGCGACGAGGAGGCCGCCGCGATCACCGCCGCGGCCGACGTCATCGCCGACGCCGTCGCCGCCGACGGACGGCTCTTCGCCTTCGGCGCCGGGCACTCCTCGCTGGCCGCGCAGGACGTCGTCTACCGCGCGGGCGGGCTCGCCCTGATGAACCTGCTGTCCGTACCGGGCGTCGTCGGCGTGGACGTCATGCCCGCGACCCTCGGCTCCGCCCTGGAGCGGGTCGACGGCCTCGCGGGGGCCGTCCTCGACTCCAGCCCGGTGCGGCCCGGTGACGTCCTCGTGATCATCTCCCTGTCCGGGCGGAACTCGCTGCCCGTCGAGATGGCCGTGAACGCCCGCGCGCTCGGCCTCAAGGTCATCGGCGTGACGTCGGTGGCGTACGCGGAGGGGACGAAGTCGCGGCACTCCTCCGGCACGTTCCTGAAGGACCACTGCGACGTCGTGCTCGACACGAAGATCGCCGTCGGTGACGCGGAGCTGACCCTCGACTCCGTCGAGGCGCCCTTCGGCCCGGCCTCCACGATGGTCGCGAGCGCCTTGATGCAGGCCATGATGGCCGCGGCGGCCGCGGGGCTCGCGGAGCGCGGGATCCAGCCGCCGCTGCTCCGCTCGGGGAACGTGGACGGCGGCCACGACTGGAACGGCCGCGTCTTCCAGGAGTACGGCGACCGGATCTTCTACCGCCACTGATCCGCCCCGGGGCGCCCCCGGGCGGGCCCCGGGTCCCCAGGGCTAGGTCCCCAGGGCCGCCGCGAGGTCGAGGGCGGCGGCGACGCGGGCCGCCACGCTCTCCGCGTACGCCGCGTCCGCGCGCTCGAACTGGGTGCGCGCGCCGCCCCGCAGGAACGTCACGACGCCCAGCGTGCGGCCCCGGCTGCGCAGCACCGCGCACAGGGCGTGCACGGAGGAGTCGGGCCACTGGCGGGCCGAGGCCCACGCGCGGGCCCGCTCGGGCGCCGCGAGCCCCGCGCTGGCGCGCACGGACCCCACCCGCTCCACGGCCTGCGTCGCCGGATGTCCCTCCGGATAGCGCACCGGAAGGCCGGCCTTGTCGGCGGGCAGACAGGGTCCGGGCGACCCGGCGGGCGTCGCCGCGGCCCGGACGAGGCGCACCGCGGGCTCGGTGGCGGTCAGGAGGTCGATCAGGGCGTGGTCGGCGAACCCGGCGAGGGCGAAGTCGAGCTGGACGGTGGCGGCCTCCATCGGGTCCTCGCACTCGGCGGCGGCCCGCGCGGAGCGGTGCAGCTGCTGCGAGCGGAAGCGCAGCTTCGCGGCGTCCTGCTCGGCCCGCTTGGCGTCCGTGACGTCCCGGAAGAGCCAGCCGACGCCCAGCGGCACCGGCTCCTCGGCCAGGGGCGAGCCGAGCCGCAGGAAGCCGCTGCGCCAGCACCGGCGCTCGGCCTCGCCGCCCTCGCCGCGGGCCGTCACCCACATCTCGGCGGGCGCGGGCGGCGCGCCCTCGGCGAGCACGTGCGTGAGAGCGCTCTCCAGCTCCTCGACGCCCTGGAGCAGCACCTCGCCGAGGGGCCGCCCGAGCAGCGCGGTGCGGCCGATGCCGAGCAGCCGCGCGGCGTGTTCGTTGACGACGGCGGGCCTGAGGTCGGCGTCGACGAGGACGACGCCCCAGGAGGCGTGCTCGAACAGGGCCTCGCTGAGGGCGATGGACCGCTCCAGGTCGATCTGCGCGTGCACCTCGCTGAAGGCGCAGTACACCCCGGCGGGCTTGCCGTCGCCGCCGCGCACGGCCGCGGACTGGGTGCGCACGAGGACGCGGCCGCCGCCCTTGGTGAGGAGCGCGAACTCGTGCACCTGGCGGCCGGGGGCGTGCATGGCGGCGAGGAGCCGCTCCTCGACCTCCTCGGCGTCGGCGGGCCGCACGGCCCACCCGGCGAAACCGCGCCGCCCGACGGCCTCCGCGGCGGACCAGCCGAGGATCCGCTCCGCCTCGCGGTTCCAGTGCGTCACGACCCCGTCGGCGTCGAAGGCGCACAGGGCGGCGTCCATCCCGTCGAGGAGCGCCGCGAGCAGCTCCGCCCCGCCGGGCTCGGGCTCTTCCGGGCCCAGTTCGTCCGTCGTCCCGCTCTGTCGGGAAGCACTCACCTGGAACCCCCTGCAGGCCGCGTTCTCTTCCGCATGAGCTGAGTGTGATGCACGTCAGATCATTCAACTCGAACGTGACGCGGACCACAGTAGGTTCCCGGAAGTTGAGGCAAATCGTTGTGAGTCCCGGCACGCGGAAAAACAGTTGAACGCGCCCGGCCCGGTTCCTAGGGTGGGTGTTACTTCGGAGAGGAGGTGGTTCGGCAGATGTATGGAAACCGGACGGAAGAGGTGGCTGCGGGCTAGCGGCCCGCCACCACGCTCAGTGCGGTGCCGGACCAGCGCGCGAGACAGGCGCGCAGCCGGCCAATCCACAGCAGTCACCCGACCCGCGAGCCGCCGGTACGTCCGGCCGGCTCCTCCCGCCCCCAGGGGCGAGGAGGACCAGGCTCGCGGGTTGCTGTGTTTCCGGGGCCTTCGGCTCAGCCCTTGCTGACCGCCGTCAGGATCTCCGGAAGGCGCCCGGCCGTGCGGGGCGCCGCGAGCCGCAGGCCGAGGACGGTGACGGCGGCGCCGTAGCCCGCGCCGACGGGCAGCAGCAGCCAGGACCAGGAGCCCCGGTCCGAGGCGTGCAGCCAGATGGTGAGGGCGATGACGGGCGCGCACAGGGCCGCGGCGCCGAGCATGCCGCCGAAGAGGGAGATCCAGGCGAGGCCCGCCTGGCCCGGCGCCACGTTCTTGTGGCCCTCCTGCGGGATGGAGTACGGGAAGCGGGCCGACGCCCAGGCGCCGGTGGCCAGCATGGCGCCGAGCAGCGCGAAGGAGAGCCCGAGGGCCTCGGGCAGGGCGTGCCAGACGCCGAGGAGGGCCGTGGTCAGGACGGTCACGAGGACGGCGTAGGGGAGGGTGACGAGGAGCAGGGCGAGGGCGCGGGCCCGCAGTTCCTCGTAGGCGTCGCGGGGCGAGGCGATGGTCATCGCCACCATCCAGAAGGCGGACGTGTCCTGGCCGAACTGGTTGTACATCTGGACGCCGAGCATGCCCGCCGCGAAGCAGGCGAAGTAGACGGATCCGGTGCCCTGGAGGGCGTTGAAGAGCGGCACGATCAGGCCGATGGCGAGCGAGGTGACCCAGGCGGCCTTCGTCTTGGGGTCGCGCCACACGTAGCGCAGGGTGCGCTCCATGACCGGGCCGGTGCGGCCGGAGGGCAGCAGGCCCGCGAGGCCGCCGCCGCGCCGGGTGCGGTCCGGTTCGGCCGCGGCGAGCGTGGAGCCGTCGGGCGTGGTCATCAGGCGGGTCAGGCTGCGCTGCCACAGCCGCAGCAGGAGCACCAGGGCCACCACGGACAGGGCCAGTTGGGCGGCGGCGACCCCGTAGCGGGCCTCGCCGGCCGTCCGTACGGCCGACAGGGCGGAGGCGGGCGGGATCCAGCTGACGACGTCCGCCGCCGGGTCCAGCTCGCCGAGGCCCGCGTCGGAGGAGCCGATGCGCTGCACGCCGAAGTTGACGAGCTGCGCGCCGACGGCGATGACGAGGCCGCTGAGGACGGCGAGGTCGCGGCCCTTGCGGCTGGTGAGCAGGCGGATGTTGGCGGCGGCGACGGCGCGGGCGAGCGCGACGCACAGCAGCAGGACGAGGGGGACGGCCGCCACGGCCACCGCGACGGCCGCGCCGCCCCGCGCCACCGCGATCACCGCGCCGAGCGCCAGGCACAGCGTGAACAGCGGCCCGATGCCCACGAGCGAGGAGACGAGCAGCGCCCGCACCAGGGGCCGCGGGCGCAGCGGCAGCATCACCAGGCGGGTGGGGTCGAGGGTCTCGTCGCCGCTGGGGAAGAACAGCGGGAGCACGGCCCAGCCGAGCGCGAGGACCGCGACGAGCAGGATCGAGACGGTGGCGGCGTGCGGGTCGCCGCGCAGCAGGATCAGGCCGAGGAGTTGGAGCGCGGTGATGAGCAGGGCGAGGACCGCGGAGGCGACGTAGGCGGCGCGGCGGCCGGAGGACTGGCGCAGTCCGTTGCGCAGGAGCGACAGCTTCAGGCGTACGAAGACGGGGATCAGGCCGGTCTCGACGGGGGCGAGGGGCGCGGCGCCGGGCGCGGTGGCGGTCATCGGGCGCCGCCGCCGAGCCAGTCGAGGTCGGTGCCGGTGTCGCGGCCGTGCGCGCCGACGAGTTCGAGGAAGGCCTGCTGGAGGGAGGGGGCCTCGCCGCGGACCTCGGCGAGCGGGCCCTGGGCGCGGATGCGGCCCGCCGCCATGACGGCGACCCAGTCGCACAGGGACTCCACCAGCTCCATGACGTGGCTGGAGAAGACGACGGTCGCGCCGGAGGCGGTGTACCGCTCCAGGACGCCGCGGATGATCTGCGCCGACACCGGGTCGACGCCCTCGAACGGCTCGTCGAGGAAGAGCACTTCGGGGTTGTGCAGGAGCGCCGCGGCCAGGCCGATCTTCTTGCGCATGCCGGTGGAGTAGTCGACGACGAGCTTGTGCTGGGAGCCCGCGAGGTCGAGGACGTCCAGGAGCTGGGTCGCGCGCTTGTCGACCTCGGGGCCCGCGAGGCCGCGCAGCCGCCCGGTGTACGCGAGGAGTTCGCGTCCGGACAGCCGCTCGAACAGGCGCAGGCCTTCGGGCAGGACGCCGATGCGGGCCTTGACCTCGGCCGGGTCCCGCCACACGTCGTGGCCGACGACCTCGACGGTGCCCCGGTCGGGGCGGAGGAGGCCGGTGACCATGGAGAGGGTGGTGGTCTTGCCCGCGCCGTTCGGGCCGACGAGGCCGACGAACTTTCCTGCCGGGAGGGTGAGGTCGATCCCGGCCACGGCCACTTGTGGGCCGAAGGCCTTCCACAGGTCGGTCACCTGTACCGCAGCTCGGCTCACCGTGGCCCCTTTTGTCGGCGCTGTCGTATGTGTGTGCACGATACGTCGGCGGCGTGGGGCCCGGGTGGCTACCTCCGGCGGGCCTCGCGGCCGCAGGCGTAGGCCAGGGGGGAGATGATTTCCTCGGCGTCCGGGAGCCAGCGGTTGGCGGCGGTGGGGCGGCAGGCCCACTGCACGGCTCCGGAGGCGCCGAAACGCGTGGGCGGCGCGGCCACGTAGGCGCCTTCACCGAGGGTGACGAGGTCGAGGGTCGCGGGCGGCCAGCCGAGCTTGCGGACGAGATCGGGAACCTTCGCCGCGGCGCCGGGCAGGACGAAGAACTGCATGCGCCGGTCGGGCGTGCACGTGACCGGGCCGAGCGTCAGCTCCATGCGCTCCATGCGGGCGAGGGCGAGGAACCCGGCGGTCTCGGGGACGTCGACGGCGTCGAACGTACGGCCCGTCGGCAGCAGGATCGACGCGTTCGGCTGCTTCGCCCAGAGGCGCCGGGCGACGGTCGCACTGCCCGTGGCCTGGGTCGGCCAGTCGTCGCGCACGGCGTGGGCGCCGGGCGCGGGGCACGCCGCGTCGCCGCACGAGCAGCGCCACGTACCGTCGACGGACTCCAGCCAGGCGCCGGGGAAGACGTCCCAGTGCCGTTCCTCCGCGTACCGTACGGCCGAATCCTGCAGGGCCTCTCCGCGCTGCTTCGGGATCTGCGCGGCTGACGTGACTCCGATGGTCTCTTCCACGGAGTCCTCAACTTCCGCTCGTCAGCTCCGGTTACGGCCCGTCATGTGCGCGGGGGAGGAGCATCGTTCCCGCTACGGGGCGCATGGGTGCACGAGTGGGGGCGCGCATGGGCAAGGGGGGCCGAGCGCGGGTAGCCACGTCCAGGGGCAGTCGGAGTTCACCCGAGTTCACCCGGCTCGCTGATGTGTGACGCGTTGTGCCATGTTGCGATGTATTGCGATGCGTTGTAGCGGGGTGTGGTGTGTTTGTGGGTGTTTGTGGTGCATCTTCCGGTTGTTTCCCGGGCATTGATCATCTGGGCGGCTCGGACGGACCAGTCCGGGACCGTTCCTCATTCGCCACTCGACCTGAAGAACCCACCCGAATTACCAGATGGTCCAAGGTGCACACAGGGGGTACGCCATGGCCGCCAGGCCACTCGTCGCGCGGCAGCCCAACGAAAGGCTGCAAGCACTCATTCAGGAAGCCGGCTGCTCGAACGCCGGTCTGGCCCGCCGCGTCAACATGTGCGGGGCGGAGCACGGTCTCGATCTTCGGTACGACAAGACGTCGGTGGCGCGCTGGCTGCGCGGGCAGCAGCCGCGCGGTCGCGCCCCCGGCATCATCGCGGAGGCGCTCGGCCGCAAGCTGGGGCGCACGGTCACGATCGACGAGATCGGCATGGCGAACGGCAAGAACCTCGCCTCCGGGGTGGGACTGCAGTTCTCGCCCACCGTTCTCGGCGCGATCGAGCAGGTCTGCGAGCTGTGGCGCAGCGACGTGGGGCGCAGGGACTTCCTGTCCGGCTCCTCCGTGGCCGCGTCCGCGCTCGTCGAGCCGAGCCGTGACTGGCTGATCTCCTCGCCGGACCCGCAGGTGGGCCGGACGGCGGGGCCACGCGTCGGCCTGTCGGACGTGGCGGCGGTCAAGGCCATGACCGAGGCACTGACGCAACTGGATCACCAGTACGGCAGTGGACACGTGCGACCGGTCGTCGTGCACTATCTGAACTCCGTCGTCTCCGGACTGCTCGCGGGCTCGTACCGGGAAGCGGTCGGGCGCGAACTGTTCGCGGCCGTCGCACGGTTGACAGAGCTCGCCGGGTACATGGCGGTGGACACCGGCCAGCCCGGCCTCGCCCAGCGGTACTACATCCAGGCCCTGCGCCTGGCCCAGGCCGCGGGCGACCGCGGGTACGGCGGCTATGTCCTGGCGGCCTCGATGAGCCATCTCGCCGCCCAGCTCGGCAACCCCCGCGAGATCGCCCAGCTCGCGCGGGCGGCGCAGGAGGGGGCGCGCGGGCGCGTCACCCCGCGCGCGGAGTCCATGTTCTACGCGGCCGAGGCCCGGGGGCACGCGCTGCTCGGCGACGCCCGGTCGACCCAGGCCGTCGCGGGCCGCGCGGTCGAGGCGATGGAGCGGGCGGTCGGCGGCGAGCGGTCCGGCGACGACCCGGTCTGGATCCGCCACTTCGACCAGGCCTATCTGGCGGACGAACTGGCGCACTGCCACCGCGATCTGGGCCAGGCCGACGGCGCGGCCCGGCGCGCGGAGGAGGCCCTCGCCGGGCATCCGGAGACGCGGGCGCGGCGGCGCGCGATCGGCCTCGTGCTGCTCGCCACCGCCCAGGTGCAGCGGCGCGACGTGGAACAGGCCTGCCACACGGGCCTGAAGGCCGTGGAGCTCCTCGGCACCCTGCGCTCCAACCGCGGCGCGGAGTATCTGGAGGACTTCCAGCAGCGCCTTGAGCCGTACCGGGAGGAGCCGGTGGTGCGGGAGTTCGGCGCGCGCGTCGAGCTTCAGGCCGCGTGAGGCGGGCGGGAGGCGCGTCCGGGGCGGCCGGTCGCACGCGGTGCGGCCGCGGCGCCCCTTGAACAGCGTCTCCCGCGCAACTTCCGTTACTTCCGCGGCGTCTGTGACAAGGGCGTCATCAGAGTGCTCTGAGCTGCGTGGCAGACGGCCACGGGGACCCGGTAGCGTGAGCCGACGTTCCGAAGGTCCCCCATAAGTAGGAGTCCCGGTGACGCAGCAGAGCGGTCAGGGCGCCGCGTCCTCCGACCCGCGGCAGCCCGCGGAGCGGCACGCCCACGAGGGCATCGTGCTGCCCGCGGACGGTGGCGAACCCCTGATGCCCGGCGGCCACCAGGCGGCCCCGCCGGTCGGCAGCCCCTGGGGCGAGCCGTGGGGTCCGGAACCCACCCAGCCACCGGCGGGCCCCGGCCAGTCCTGGGGCGAGGGCGAGGCCTGGGCCGACCGGGGCGACGCCGGAGCCGCGCCGCGCCCGGCGGGCGGCATGCCGCTGCCCCCCGAGGGCACGCCCCTGCCGCCCAGCACGCCGCCGCAGCAGTCGTACGGCGGCGGGGCGGGCGCGCTGCCGCCGGAGCAGCACGGGACCCCGGGGTACGGGCAGCCGCTGCCGCCCCTGGGGCAGGCCCTGCCGGTCCACGGCGAGACGTTTCCGCCCGCCGCGCAGGGTCGGCCGCTGCCGCCGCCCGGCCCCGCGCAGGGCCATCCCCACGCGCCGCCCTACTCCGGCCAGGGCTACGGTTATCCGCCCGTGGACCAGGGCCATGCGCCGCCGCCCGTGGGCCACGGCCAGCCGCTGCCGCCCGCGGGCCCCGTCCCGCCGGTCCCGGCCGCCGAGCACACGCAGGTGCTGCGCCCCACCGACCCGCACCTCCCGTCGCCGGGACAGCCGAGCGGCCCGCAGGGCGGGCCCGACGCGCAGGCGACGCAGTACATACCCCCGGTCGCGCCCGGCGCGCTGCCGCCCGAGATGCCCCCGGGGGGCGCGGGGCACACAGGGCACGTGATGCCCGCGGGGGACTCCACGCAGTTCCTCGGCCGCGCCGACTCCACGCAGTTCCTGGGCCAGGCCGCGGACGTCGTACCCGAAGAGACCGCCTTCCACGGGGACAACGCGCCCACCCAGTTCATCGCCCCCGTCACCGACGACGGCCCGCCCGCCCCGGCCGCGGCCGCCGGGGGGTACGGCGAGCGGCAGCCGCCCGCCGAGTTCGACAGCCTCTTCCGCCAGGAGCCGGAGGGCGCCTCCGCCACCCAGCAGATGCCCCTCGTCCCGGCCGCCCCGTCGGCGCCGGACCCGGTGCCGGAACCCGCCTCGCGCCGCAAGGGGCGTACGGGATCCAAGACGCCGCTGCTCGTCGCCGTCGGCGTGGCCATCGCCGTGGTCGGCGTCGGCGCGGGCGCGATGCTCGCCGGTGGCGGCGGCGACGCGAAGGCGGAGAACTCCGACAGCAAGGAGCCGCTGGCCGCGACCTCGTCAGAGGCCCCGGACGACGAGAAGAGCGCGAAGCCGTCCCCGTCGGCCGACCCCGTCAAGCGGCAGGCCGTCGCCCTGGACAAGCTCCTCGCGGACAGCAACGACAGCCGCGAGTCGGTGATCAGGGCCGTGCGCAACGTGGGCACGTGCAAGAACCTGCGGCAGTCCGCGACCGACCTGCGCGACGCGGCCAAGCAGCGCAACGGCCTCGTCGGCCGCCTGTCCGGCCTGACCGTCGACAAGCTGCCCTCGAACGGGCGGCTGACCGCCGCGCTCAACCGCGCCTGGAAGGCGTCCGCGTCGGCCGACGACCACTACGCCGCCTGGGCCGACCAGGTCGGCGGCAAGAAGGGCTGCCACAAGGGCCGCGCCCGCACGACCCCGCAGACGGCGGCGGGCAACCGCGCGAGCGGCGAGGCCACGAAGGCCAAGCGGCAGGCGGCGGCGCTGTGGAACGCGATCGCCGACAAGCACGGCCTGACCAAGCGGAACCCCACCCAGCTCTAGCCGGGGCGCGGCGCGTGGGTCAGCGGACGGACTCCAGGGTCTTCTGCACGTTCACGAACGACCTGCGCGTCACCACCAGGCGGCCGTCGCGCACCACCTGGAAGGTCACGTCCGCGTTCACCAGACGCGGGTACTCGCCCGCCGCGAGCATGTCGTCGAAGCGCCAGCTCAGCATCGGCGTGAGCCCGCCGGTGTCCACGCGCAGGCCCTGGTCGAGGGTCTTGCGCAGGGCGCGGGAGGTCACCTCGCCGCCGTTCAGCGACTCGACGGCCTGCCGCAGCACGGTGTACGCGATCCAGGTGGTCTGCACGCCCGCGTCCGCGGGGTCCACGCGGGTGTCGTCGAAGGCGTGCTTGCGGATCACCTCGCGCATCGGCTCCCAGCGCCTGTCGCCCTCGGCCGGGTACCAGCCGGTGACGTACGCGCCCTCGTAGGGGCCGTCGGCGCCGCCGGTGCGGTCCAGGAGGGACTGGTCGACGCTGCCGAGCACGGAGGCGGTGCGCACCTTCGGATAGCTCGCCTCGACGCGCCGGAACGAGTCGAAGAAGGTGTCCGTGCGCGCGCCGAGCGCCGCCGCCACGCAGCCCTTCCTGCCGCCGCGCGCGGAGCGGTCGAGGGCCTGCCGCGCCTGCCCGGTGTAGTCCGAGGCGTCCTCGGGCGCCCGGATGTCGGCGGAGGCGGCGCGGTCGCCCTCGGCGAGGCCGGAGTCGAGGAGCTTGGAGAGGTTGTCGCCCGTGGTGGTGTCGGGCCGCACCAGGGACACGCGGTCGCAGACCCCGGCGAGCTGGCGTCCGTTGCCCGCGAGCAGCGCGGGCTGGCCGCCGTTGACGGGGTAGGACAGCGGGCTGGAGAACTCGTCGTCGGTGAGGCCGTAGCCGCCGATGTACGGGATGCCCGCGACCTCCAGGGGGGACATGAAGGACCGGCCGTGCTGGCTGTACGAGCCGACGACCGCGACCGCCTTCTCGTCGGCGGCCCGGCGGGCGCAGCCCGCGGCCTCCACCGGGTCGTTGTGGTCGTTGCAGGTGATGACCTTGAGCTGGTGGCCGTCGAGGCCGCCGCTCGCGTTGACCCAGCGGGCGAAGGCCTTGGCCATCGCGGGCATGCCGGGTTTGTTGGTGGCCTTGGTGCCGTCCGGCGCCCAGGTCATGACGGTGATCGGGGCATCCCCGGAACCCCCCGTGGTACCGGGGATGACCCCACAGCCGGCCGTCAGGGACGCGCACGCCGCCAGGGCCGCCGCGCTGAGCACGGCTGTGCGCGCTCGGTGCGCGGTCTCGGCGGGGCGGGGGAGGAAGACGCGTCGCAAGGCGGCCATGGACCCGCACGATTCCGCGAGGGGAACAACCAGGGAGTGACGCCAACCCAACGGTCGGTGACGAACACGTGAACGGGTGGGGCCCGAGAAGCGGGGAACGTGTGGGAACGTACGATCGATGACCGTGCAAGGTTCGGAGAAGTCTTCCCGTCGCGGCCGTCGGTCAAGGACCATAGGCGCCATGCCAACGAACGACATGCCCTGGTGGCGCTGGCGCTGCAACGTGCGCTCGGCGCTCCACATGCTCTCGGACCAGGACTTCCAGCGGGAGTGCTGGCTCGCGGGTCGCGAGGAGTACGGGGACGTGACGGACGCCGTGTACCGCCTGGTCGAGGATACGTGGCTGGACAACTGGTCCGCGGAGAAATACGTCGGGACGATCTTCCGCGACTCCCAGGAGGCGGCCCTCGTCGACGTGGCCGTGCTGCGGGTCCTGCGGATCATGCACGAGGTGGGCCCGGACGCCGCGGTCGCCGCGTATCTGGACCACCCCGGGTGGCCGGAGGCGGTGCGGGCGGCGCGGGACGCGCACGTACGGCTCGCGACCGGTGACGACGACGACCCGGACAGCGCGCCGCGCACCCTGGAGGTCCTGCGCATCCTCACGCGGTCGGCCTGAGCGGTTCCGGTACGGGGCCGGGGGCCCGTCCGGATATGGGACCCTGGGCGGATGAACGAGCAGTCCGCCGCCGTGAGCGAGAAGCCCGCCGACCGCACGACCGACCGCGCCGAGCAGTACGTCCTCACGCTCTCGTGCCCGGACAAACAGGGCATCGTGCACGCCGTGTCGAGCTATCTGTTCATGACCGGCTGCAACATCGAGGACAGCCAGCAGTTCGGCGACCACGACACCGGGCTGTTCTTCATGCGGGTCCACTTCTCGGCGGAGTCGCCCGTCACCGTGGACAAGCTGCGCGCGAGCTTCGCCGCGATCGGCGACTCCTTCCACATGGACTGGCAGATCCACCGGGCCGAGGACCGGATGCGGGTCGTCCTGATGGTCTCCAAGTTCGGCCACTGCCTGAACGACCTGCTCTTCCGCTCCCGCATCGGCGCCCTGCCGGTGGAGATCGCGGCCGTCGTCTCCAACCACACGGACTTCGCCGAGCTGTCCGCCTCGTACGGGATTCCGTTCCACCACATCCCGGTCACCAAGGACACCAAGGCCGACGCGGAGGCGCGCCTCCTCCAGCTCGTCCGGGACCTGGACGTCGAGCTCGTCGTGCTCGCCCGCTACATGCAGGTGATCTCGGACGACCTCTGCAAGCAGCTCAGCGGACGGATCATCAACATCCACCACTCGTTCCTGCCGAGCTTCAAGGGCGCGCGGCCGTACCACCAGGCGCACGCGCGCGGTGTGAAGCTCATCGGTGCCACCGCGCACTATGTGACCGCGGACCTCGACGAGGGGCCGATCATCGAGCAGGAGGTCGAGCGGGTGGGGCACGAGGTGACGCCCGCGCAGCTCGTCGCCATCGGCCGTGACGTCGAGTGCCAGGCCCTCGCGCGGGCCGTCAAGTGGCACGCGGAGCACCGCATCCTCCTGAACGGCCACCGCACGGTCGTCTTCGCCTGACCTTCGCCGCTCCGCCGGGCCCGGGGCGCCCTGCGGCCCGGGGCTACATGCGGCTCAGGGACGCCGCGGCGAAGAGGACGTCCCGGATGGCCTCGCGGTCCCCGACCTGGCCCGCGGCCGCCTCCTCGGGGGACACGTGGCCCGCCGCCAGGCGGCAGAACTCCACGCCGTCGAGGGCCACGTGCGCGACCTCCAGGTCGGCGGAGCCGCTGGCCCCGGGCGAGTCGAGCGGGATCAGCCACTCGCCGCCCCCGACGCCCTCGACCTCAAGACGCAGGCTGCGCCCCGGCGCCCCCGCGGCGACGAGCTCCCGCGCGGGACCCGCACGCCCGGCCCGGCGCCGCTCGGCCAGCGTCACGGGCAGCAGCCGCGCCGCCAGGTCGATCATGTGGTGCAGATGCCGGGGCGCGGGCGGCTCGTAGGGGTAGTCGACGGCCTGCGCGATGTCCTCGGCGTGGATCCAGCACTCGAAGGCCCGCTCCAGCATGGAGTCGCGCAGCGGGAGTTCGAACCGCCCGGCCTCGCCGCCGGGCGCGTCCGGCGCGACCCCGTACGTCACCGCGAGGCGCCCGGACCCGCCGCCCGCGAACGACACCGTCCGGATCAGCTCGTGCGTCTGGTCCCGCCAGGGCCCGCGCACCGCCCGCGTGGGCGGGAACTGCGACGCGCGCCAGTACGCCTCCGTGCGCTCCCCCGGGTCGAGGCTCGGCGGCGCCCCGGTGCCCAGCGGGTCGTCGAGGCCGAGCGCGGTGCCGACCAGGCCGTCGACGGCGAGGAGGTGGGCGATCACCCCCGCGACGGTGGTCTTGCGGGTCACGGGGTGGTCGTCGTCGAACCAGCGCAGCCGCACCGGCGCGTGCCACTCGGAGTCCCCGATGTCCTGGAGCAGCGCGTCGAGCCGGGCGGTCTCCGCGTCGTACGGGGCGGCCCACTCCGGCAGCGGGACGCGGGGCGGGCGCCGCCCCAGGCAGCTCGCCAGGACGCGGGTGCGCAGACCGGGGTCGAGGTCGAGGCTCTCCTCGGGGTGGAGGAGCCCGACGGCGTCCCGCAGCCGCAGCGCCTCCTCCGCGCACGGCCCGCAGTCGCCGAGGTGCTCCTCGACGGCGCTCGACTCCGCGGCGGAGCAGGCGGCGAGCGCCCACGCCCCGAGGAGGGACTTCAGGACGCGGTGGTCGAGCACGAGCGGCTCGGGCGCGGCCGCGGCGGGCCCGGCGTCGGGCAGGGGCGCGCCGGTGTCCTCCACGGACGCGCGCGGTGCCGGTATGCGCGGCTTGCCGACGCCGCCGTCGCCCCGCCCGGAACCCGCGGCCCCGGCGCCGCCCGCGCCCGCGGGGAACTCGTCGCCGGGCCCGCGGCCCGGGCCCTCGTCCCCGCTGCCGTACGGATCGGGGCGGCCCGGCCAGTTCACAGCGCTCTCCCGTACCCGTGCGTGCCGTGGTCCTGATCGGACGGGCCGTCGCCGAAGGCGGTCGCGGTGGCGTCGTGGGCGGTGGAGAGCAGCTGCAGGCCGAGGCGGAGCCTGCGGCGGGCCTCGTCCTCGGTGACGCCGAGGTCGGCGGCGGTCTGGCGGTAGTCGCGCCGCTGGAAGTAGGCCAGTTCGAGCGCGGCGCGCAGCGGGGCGGGCATGGCCGTGACGATGTAGTCGGCGCGGGCGGCGGCGGAGGCGCGGCGCACCTTGCGCTCCAGGTCCTCCGTGGTGCCCGCGCCGCCCCGGGCGAGCGCGGCGGACTCGGTCTGGCGCAGCCTGCGCACGGCCTGCTGGTGGGCGAGCGTGGCGATCCAGGAGCGCAGCGGGCCCTGCTTGGGGTCGTAGGCGTCGGGGTTCTCCCACACGTGCGTGAACACGTCGCGCGTGATGCGGTCGGCCGCCGCGACGTCGCCGAGCACGCGGTGCGCGAGGCCGTGCACGAGCGAGGCGAAGCGGTCGTACAGCTCTCCGAGTGCCGCCGCTTCCCCGTGGGAGAGCCGCTGTTGCATGCGGCGGTCCCAACGACGCGGCGCGTCCTTCGGCATGCGGCCCCCTCGTGCACTCGCCGTGCTCACCTTCACCGTTGAATCGAATGTAGTCGGCGTCCCCGAGGACGCACCTGTCTTTCCCCGTGCTTTCCCGCTCTTTGCGGCAACGCGGGGCTTCGGGGCGCCGCGGATGATATTGACCGGCTCGTCCGCAACGCCCGCTTCCCGTGCCCGCACGGGCCTGGTGTTTCATGGAACGACGGTGGGGCAGCCGCGAAACAGGGAAGCGGAAGGGTTCTTGGTGGTTTCGGTGGACGAGAGGCGTGGCGCGTGACGCTGAAGGTGGCCGTCGGCGAGCAGCAGGGCTGGGCCGTGCTGCGGGTCTCGGGCGAGATGGACCTCCTGACGTCACCGGTGCTGCGCCAGCGGGTCCACGAAGCGGTGGCCGAGGGCCGCCGCAGCCTGGTCCTCGACCTGTCCGACGTGCTGTTCTGCGACTCCAGCGGCGTGGGCGTGCTGATCGCCACGCGCCGGCTGATGCGCTCGTGCCGGGGCCGTCTGCGGCTGATCCTGCCCGCCCGGGGCGCGGTCGAGGGCTCGCACGTCAACCGGGTCCTCGCGGCCCTCGGCGTACGGCGCCTGTTCGAGGTGTACCCGGATGCGGAGCGGGCCGTGGACGACGCGGCGGAACCCCTGTCGGCGTAGGCCCCGGCCCCCGGCCAGGACCCGGAGGCGGGCGGAAGCGGAACCCCCTCTACCCGTCAAGATCAGCTTGCTGATACAACCTTTCCGAGCGGATGCCACCGTCGGCGCCACCGCCGGGCCCGGGGCGCGTGCGCGACACGCTCTTGTCGCGGAATTCCCGCGGTCTTGGCACAAGCGTCGCTTTTCTGCCTCCCGGCGGCCGACGGCGTCGTACGCTCGCTGGACAGATACCTGAAGGACGTCCGGCACGGCCCACGGCCGCGCCGGAAGACTCCACCGCATGAGAAGTGAGGCGGCCCCAACACCATGGACAGTGCCGAGTACGAGCGTAAGATCGCGGCCCGTTTCGCCACCTTCGACCAGGACGGCAACGGCTACATCTCCCGTGAGGACTTCAGCACGGCGGCGGCGGCGCTGCTCGCCGAGTTCGGGGTGACCGCGCGGTCCGAGAAGGGCCAGGCCCTGTACATCGGGGCCGAGGCGTTCTGGCAGGGCATGGCCGGGATCGCCGACCGCGACGGGGACCAGCGGATCACCCGGGACGAGTTCGTGGGCGGGGCCGTGAAGCGGCTGCGGGACAACCCGGCGCGGTTCGCGGAGATCGCGCGGCCGTTCCTGCACGCCGCGTTGTCCTTGGCGGACGGCGACGGGGCTGTACAGGGGGCGGATGTAGAGCGGGCCCTGCGGGCCCTGGGCGTGCAGCGGGAGATCGCGTCCCTGGCCGCGCAGTCCCTCGGGCCGGTGACTGAGGAGCAGGTCCTCACCGCGTTCGCCGCGTACTTCACCGTCCCCGAGTAGCGGGTTCCCGTGCCGCCGCTTCGCGGCGGATTCCTCCCACCCGCCCACCCGTGAACCCGACGGCGCGGAGCGCTTTCCCGCCGTCTTCAGTCGGCGTACCGCTCCCGCAGCTTGTACTTGAGCACCTTGCGCAGGGCGTCGTTGCGCGGCAGTTCGTCCACGAGTTCCAGTTGTTCGGGGAGCTTGTGGACGGACAGGCCCGCCGCGCGCAGGTGTGCGGTCGCCTCCGCGAGGGTCAGGCCGGGGGTGCCGGGGGCGCGTTCCACGACGGCGCAGACGCGTTCGCCGCGGGTGGGGTCGGGCAGGCCGATCACCGCCACGTCGGCCACGGCGGGGTGGGCGTGCAGCAGGTCCTCGACCTCCTTGGCGGAGATGTTCTCGCCCTTGCGGATGATGACGTCCTTGGCGCGGCCGGTGAGCACCAGGTGCCCGGAGTCCAGGACGCGGCCCAGGTCGCCGGTGCGCAGGAAGCCGTCGGCGTCGAAGGCCTCGCGGGTCGCGGCCGCGTCGAGGTAGCCGCGGCAGACGGCCTCGCCGCGCAGCCGCACCTCGCCGTCCGCGCCGGTGGGCAGCTCCCGGCCCGCGGGGTCGGTGACGCGGATCTCCATGCCCGCGGGCGGGCGGCCCTCGGTGGTGGCGAGGTGCTCGGGGCTGTCGTCGGGGGAGCCCATCGTGATCATGGGTACTTCGGTCATGCCGTAGCCGTGGGTGAGCCGGCAGCCCAGCTCGCGCACCACGGCGTGGTACAGCTCGGGCGGCTTCGGGGCGCCGCCGCCCGCGAGCAGCCTGAGGGTGGGGACGAGGGGCCGGCCGGGGTCCTTGCGCTGCTCGGCGAGGAACATCGAGTAGAAGGCGGTGGAGCCGCCCGCGACGGTCACCCCGTGCCGCCGGTAGCCGTCCAGGGCCTCCGGCAGCGCGAAGCGCTCGAACATCACGGCGGGGAAGCCGTACAGGAGCAGCATCACCGTGTAGTCGGGCCCCGCGATGTGCGCGAAGGGGAAGGCCATGGAGCCGACGTCGCGCGGGGAGAGCTTCAGGGCGTGGGCGAGGCACGCGCCGCCCGCGATCAGCGAACGGTCCGTGTGCAGCACGCCCTTGGGGTCGGAGGTCGTGCCGGAGGTCCAGTAGATCCAGCGCACGGCCGTGCCGTCGCGCGGCGGCACGGGCAGCACGCCGGGGTCGCCTTCGGGCAGTTCGTCGTACGCGGTGAAGACGCCGCGCGCGCCGAGGCGGCGGGCCAGCTCCGTGTGGTCGTAGCCCCGCCACACCCCGGGCACCGCGAAGAACTCGGCCTTGGACTCGCGCAGCGCGAAGCCGACTTCGCGGTCGCGGTAGAACGGGATGACGGGGGACTGGACGGCGCTGAGCCTGGCCAGGGCGAAGGAGAGCACGGCGGTCTCGATGCGCGTGGGCAGCTGCCAGGCGACGACGGTGCCGGGCCCGACTCCCCGCTCGTACAGCCCCGCCGCGACCCGCTCGCAGCGCTCCCGCAGGCCGCCGAAGGTGAGGGTCCGGTCGTCGCCGGGGTCGTCGGCCGCCTGGATGAGGGCGGGGGCGCCGGGGGTGAGCGCGGCGCGCCGCTCGATCAGCTCCCACAGGGTGCGGCAGGCGGCGAGCGCGTGGGCGGTGTCGGTCACGGGGTGCCCCCTCCGGCGGCCGGACGACGGAACGGCCCGACGGCGCCCATTGCTGACGCTTCGTCAGATCGTGCGCAGAGCGTAGGGCGCCACGCCTTGTCGGTCCAGGGGTGCGGGGCTAGCCTGCCGCCTGACGGACCATCAGAAACTGTCGAGGCGGGTGACCCGGGGTGGACCTCTCGTACACCGCGCAGGAGGAGGACTTCCGCGCCCGGCTGCGGGACTGGCTCGCCGACGTGCTGCCCGAGCTGCCCGAGCGCCCCGACCCGCTCGACTGGCCGGGGCGGCGCGCGTACGACACCGGCTGGCAGCGGACGCTGTACGACGCCGGGTACGCGGACGTCCACTGGGAGGCGTCGCCCACGCTGCGGATGATCTTCCTGGAGGAGAGCGAGCGCGCCGGGGCGCCGTACGTGGGCGCGAACTTCGTCGGGCTGCTGCACGCCGGGCCCACCATCGCCGCCGAGGGCACCCCCGAACAGCGGGCGCGCTGGCTGGAGCCGATCCTGCGCGGCGACGAGGTCTGGTGCCAGGGCTTCAGCGAACCGGACGCGGGCTCGGACCTGGCGGCGCTGCGCACGCGCGCGCGGCGCGACGGCGACCACTACGTGGTGAGCGGCTCCAAGGTCTGGACCTCGCACGCCGAGGTCGCCGACTGGTGCGAACTCCTCGTGCGGACCGACCCCGAGGCGCCCAAGCACCGGGGCATCAGCTGGCTCGCCCTGCCGATGGACGCGCCGGGGATCACGGTGCGGCCGCTGCGGACGCTCGCCGGGTCCACGGAGTTCGCGGAGGTCTTCCTCGACGAGGTGCGCGTGCCCGTCGCCAACCGGGTCGGCGCCGAGGACGACGGCTGGCGCGTCACCATGGTGACGCTGTCCTTCGAACGCGGCACCGCCTTCGTCGGCGAGGTGGTCGCCTGCCGCCGCGTGCTCGGCGAACTCGCCCGCGAGGCCCGCGCGAACGGCCGCTGGGACGATGCGGTGCTGCGCCGCAGGCTCGGGCGCCTCGGCGCCGAGTTCCAGGCCCTGTGGCGCCTCACGCAGTGGAACGTGAGCGAGGCCCAGCGCACCGGCGGCGTGCCCGGCGTGGGCGGTTCGGTGTTCAAGCTGCGCTACTCGCACGCGCGCCAGGAGCTGTACGACGCCGCCGCCGAGGTCCTCGGGGACGCCGCCCTCGACCTGGAGAGCCCCTGGACCCGGGAGCGGCTCTCCTCGCTGTCGTACACCATCGCGGCGGGCACCTCGCAGATCCAGCGGAACATCGTGGCCGAGCGGATCCTCGGCCTGCCGAAGGGACGGTGACGGCCGCAGTGGACTTCCAACCGGACGACGACCAGAGGGCGTTGCGCGACGGCTTGCGCGCGCTGCTCGGCGGCCGCTTCGGACGGGACGCGCTGCGGGCCGCCGTGGCCGCGCCCGGCCTCGACCGGGGGCTCTGGCGGGCCCTCGGCGAGGCCGGGTTCTTCGCCCTGTGCGTCCCGGAGGCGCACGGCGGGCTCGGCCTCGGCGCGGCCGAGGCGGTGCTCGTCTTCGAGGAGGCCGGGCGGGCGCTGCTGCCCGGGCCCCTGGCGGCGACGTTCCTCGCGGCGGGCGACGTCGAGGGCGCGGCGGCCGGCGAGGTGGTCGTGACCGCCGTGGACGGCACGCTCGTACCCTGGCTCGACGCCGCCGACGTCGTCCTGGGGGACGCCGCCGGTGCCGAGGCGCTGCGCTCCGTGGACCCCCTGACACCGCTGCACCGCGTTCCGGGCGGGCGCGCCGGGGCGCCGGGCGACGCCTCGCTGCTGCTCGCCGCGGAACAGCTCGGGTCGGCCTGCCGCACCCGCGACCTGGCGGTCCAACACGCCCGCGAGCGGGAGCAGTTCGGGCGGCCCGTCGGCGCCTTCCAGGCGGTCAAGCACCTGTGCGCCGAGCTGCTCGTCCGCACCGAGGTGACGCGGGCCGCCGTGTACGCCGCCGCCGTCACGGGCGACCCGGGCGAGGTGGCCGGGGCCAAACTCCTCGCCGACGACGCCGCCGCGCGCAACGCCCGCGACTGCCTCCAGGTGTACGGCGGCATGGGGTTCACCTGGGAGGCGGACGTGCATCTGCATCTGAAGCGGGCCTGGGTGCGGGCCGGACTCGGCACGACGGCGGCCCGCGCGGAGGAGGAGCTGGCCGCCGCGCTGTGACGCCGGGGCGGGTGTCGCGGTCCGGGGCGGCCGCCGCGCCACGGGGTGCGCGTCGCTCGTTGGGGTCGCGTCGTCACGCGGTGCTGGCGGGCGGCTTGATCGACTTGAGAAACCCGGAAACGGCGGGAAGGCTACGGAGCGTCGATATCGGGTTGTGTCCTACGCGTGACTCGTCGCGACGCGGAGTCGGCGCCCGGCTCCGGTACCTTGTGTCAGATGCGAGTGGTCCTGAGGCCGAGCCGTGCCGGTGTTGCCCCCGAGGCAGCTCCGTGCCTGGTAGCGCGCTCCGCTCGCCGCACAGGACGCGGCCGAGCGCCCGCCTGTTCGACCCCCTGCGGTGCGCGTCGCACAGTATGCCGCACGCGTACTCCTTCGCGCTGGAATATGCCCGAAGCGCTTGTTGGGGTGACTGTACGTCAACCATGCTGTCTCCTCAGGGGCTCACGTTCCGTGACCCTGAGGCGTCACGAGGCGTTGTGTCCGCCGGTTCGGATGGTGTGAGCGGTGCAGGTGCTTCAAGTTCAGCTGGAAGTCGGGCCGGACCCCGCGGAAGTGGGGCGGGCCCGCAGATGGGCGCGGTCACGGCTCGCCGGGTCGGGCATAGCGGCGGACGAGCCGCTGGCCGAGACGCTCATCCTGCTGATCTCGGAGCTCGTCACCAACGCCGTGGTGCACACGGGCTGTCCGGCCGTCCTGCGCATGCTGCTCCCCGGTGTGCCCGCCAGTGAACCGGGCACGGTGCGCGTCGAGGTCACGGACCGCAGCGCGCGGCCGCCGCGGCCCCGGCACGCGGAGGGCGACGAGACCAACGGGCGCGGGCTCGAGCTCGTGGACGGGCTCGCGGACCGGTGGGGGTGGCAGCCGGACGGGGCCGGGAAGCGGATCTGGTGCGAGGTCGACCGGTGTGCCGCCGCCGCTGCTTCCGCTTCGCGGGGGCTCGCTTATGAAGAGGTTGCTCTCGGGGCGCGCTGACCGTCCCTCGCGGTGCGCCCCACTGTGTCCATCAGCGCGCTCCGCGCGCGGGCGCCCCTTCCCGATCCGGGGGCTCCGCCCCCGTGCCCCCGCTTTTCGGCGCTTCGCGCCTCGTCCTCAAACGCCGGACGGGCTGGAGGGGTACCGCTGACGGGCTGGAGGGTGCCGCTGACGGGCTGGACGGCCCGGAGCCGGATGCCCGTCGTGCCCCCGGTGTGCTGGCGCGTGCGCCGTCGCGTGCCACGGTGCGCGGCCGTGCGCGGGCGGTGCAAAAGCGGCATAATTCATAAATCCCCGAACGGGTGTTGACGTACCGTATTCGGTTGATCACGCTGGTGGGCAGCGATTCGCCGCGAGGGGACGTCGAGGGGCGGTGGAGCCTGTGGCCCGGTCCTTGACGAGGTGCGGTTCGCGATTCGGCGTCGCGCTCCTTTCAGGGCGGAAGGGGGGCGGGGCTCGTACGCCGGAGCCGGATGGCGGCGCGCGGTCACGCGCTCGGGGCGGAGCGCCGACGCGCCGCCACCCGAACTCCGCACGGGTCAGAGGACGGCCACCGGGGCCACCGGGGTGCCCGTCGCGCCCGTGAACGGCTCGGGCATCGCCGCGAGCAGGAAGCTGTGGCGCCGCTCTTCTCCACAGGCTGTGGACAACTCTTCGAGATTCCAGTTCTGGCCCTGGAGCATGCCCATCTCCACCAGGTGGAGGGCGTGCACGGGCAGCCACAGGTTCTCGATCTCCGGCGGGAAGATCTCGAAGGTGAGCGTGTCGTTGGCGACGGCCGCCACGTCCCGCGCGTGGAACCACTCCGGGGTGCGGCAGGAGAGCCCGGGCGACGGCAGCGCGTACGCGTGCTTGTCGCCCGCCAGATACAGCTGGACCTGGCCCGTGCGGACGAGCACGACGTCCCCGGCGCGCACCGTCACGCCGCCGAACTCCTCGGCCAGGGACAGGTCTTCGGGGGTGACCGCGTGGTCGCCGGGCAGCCGGTCGAGGCCGTGGGCGCGCGCCACGTCGAGCAGGATGCCCCGCGAGAGGAGGTGCGGGACCTTCTCGATGCCGCTGAAGCGGGCGCCCTCGTGGGCCGTGACGCTGTCGGCGGGGCGGCCGTTGTAGAGCAGGCCCGAGTGCGACACGTGCGGGAGGGCGTCCCAGTGGGTGGCTGCCTGGAGGCCCATGGTGACCGCGTCGTCGCTGGTCGCGACCGTGCCGGGGCCGAAGAGGCACTGGTTGATCTGCACCATCGTGTGCAGCGGGTTGACCCGGCCGGGGATCAGGCCCGCCTGGACGCCGTCGTGGCGCAGCGGCAGCGCGAGCGGGACGCGGCGGCCCGTGCGCACCTCGGCGGCGGCCTCGCGCACCACCGCGTCGGTGATCAGGTTCAGGGTGCCCAGTTCGTCGTCGGCGCCCCAGCGGCCCCAGTTGTTGACGCGCTCGGCGATCTCGTGGAACTCGGGCGGCATGGCCGGCAGGTCCGGTCCGCGCAGCGGAGCCGACATGGGTCCTCCCCGGGGCTTGTCTCACCGTGTCCGACGGGTCATAGAATCTAACGGTCCGTCAGAAACCGTGGGAAGGGGCCGGTGTGGGGAACTTCTTGGCAGGCAAGGTGGTCGCCGTGACGGGTGCCGGGCGCGGCATCGGCAGGGCCGTCGCCCTCGCCGCGGCGGCCGAGGGCGCCAAGGTCGTCGTCAATGACTACGGAGTGTCGGTCGAGGGCGGCGAGCCCGCGAGCGAGATAGCCGACGCCGTGGTCAAGGAGATCGAGGCGGCCGGGGGCGAGGCGGTGGCCGTCGCCGACGACATCTCCACCATGGCGGGCGGGCAGCGCGTCGTCGACGTGGCCCGCGCCGCGTACGGGCGGCTCGACGGGGCCGTGTGCGTCGCCGGGATCCTGCGCGAGCGGATGCTGTTCAACATGACCGAGCGGGAGTGGGACCCGGTCCTCGCCACGCACCTCAAGGGCACCTTCACCGTCTTCCGGGCCGCGTCCGCCGTGATGCGCGCCCAGCGCTCCGGCACCCTCGTCGGCTTCACCAGCGGCAACCACCAGGGCTCGGTGGCGCAGGCCAACTACAGCGCGGCCAAGGGCGGGATCATCTCGCTGGTGCGCAGCGCCGCGCTCGGTCTGCACAAGTACGGCGTGACCGCCAACGCGGTGGCGCCCGTGGCGCGCACCCGGATGTCCGCGAACGTCCCGATGGAGCTGACGGAGATCGGCGAGCCGGAGGACGTCGCGGCGCTCGTGGTGTACCTGCTCAGCGACCGGGCCCGGGACGAGCGGATCACCGGGCAGGTGTACACCGTCGCCGGGTCCAAGATCGCGGTGTGGGCGCAGCCGCGCGAGCTGCGGGCCGCGTACGCCGAGGGCGGCTGGACGCCGGAGCGGATCGCGGACCTGCTGCCCGGCACGGTGGGCACCGACCCTATGCCGCTCCTGGAGCGGGTGGAGGCGATGGCGCGGGCGGCGGCGGAGGGCGCGCGGCCCAACGCGGGTCCGGGCGCCCCGGCCGGGGCCCCGCCCGGAGGTCCGGCCGGCCGGGCCGCGTCGGGTCCCCCCGCCTAGGCCCGGCCGTGGACTTCGCATGCGGGCCCGCGGACGAGGAGTTCAGGGCCGTGGCGCGCGAGTGGCTCGACGGGCATCTGACCGGCGGCTTCGCGGCGGCCGCGGGGCGCGGCGGACCCGGCGGCGAGCACGAGGACCCGGAGCTGCGCCGGGCCTGGGAGCGGGAGCTGGGGCGCGGCGGGTGGATCGGCATCGGCTGGGACACGGCGCCGGGCGCGTACGGGAACCGTACGGCCTCGCTCACCCAGCAGGTCGTGTGGGCCGAGGAGTACGCGCGCGTGCGGGCGCCAGGACGCTGCGGGCACATCGGCGAGAAGCTGCTCGCGCCGACGCTGCTCGCGTACGGGAGCGAGGAGCAGCAGGACGAGTTCCTGCCGGACATCGCGCGCGGGCGGGTCCTGTGGTGCCAGGGGTACAGCGAACCGGGCGCGGGCTCCGACCTCGCGGGCGTCCGCACGGTCGCCGAGCGCGACGGGGACGCGTACCGGATCAGCGGCCAGAAGATCTGGACCTCGCTCGCGCACGAGGCCGACTGGTGCTTCGTGCTCGCGCGCACCGGAGGCGCCGGAGCGCGGCGGCACGAGGGCCTGTCGTTCCTGCTCGTGCCGATGGACCAGCCGGGGCGGGTCGAGGTGCGGCCCATCCGGCAGCTCACCGGGACGGCCGAGTTCAACGAGGTCTTCTTCGACGGGGCACGCGCGCGGGCCGGGCACGTCGTCGGGGGCGAGGGCGCGGGGTGGCGCGTCGCGACGGGGCTGCTCGGCTTCGAGCGCGGCGTGTCGACGCTCGCCCAGCAGATCGGCTTCGCCCAGGAGCTGGCGGCCGTCGTCCGGGACGCGGTGCGCGGCGGTGCGGTGCGCGATCCGGTGCTACGGGACCAACTGGTCACTCTCTGGGCCGAGTTGCGGGTCATGCGGTGGAACGCGCTGCGGACCCTGGGCGGTGGCGACCCGGGCGCGCCCAGCGTCGCGAAGCTCCTGTGGGGCGGCTGGCACCGGCGGCTCGGGGAGCTCGCGGTGCGGGTGCGCGGGGCGCTCGGCGCGGCGGGGCCCGGCGACTGGTCCGCCGACGCGCCCTACGAACTCGACGCGGTCCAGCGGCTCTTCCTCTTCTCGCGCGCCGACACGATCTACGGCGGCTCCGACGAGATCCAGCGGAACATCATCGCCGAGCGCGTGCTCGGTCTGCCGAGAGAGGCCCGGGGGCCTCGGTGAGGGGTGTGCGATGAGGGGCGTGGTGTTCGACGGGCGGAGCGTGGAGGTCGTCGACGACCTCCAGGTCAGGGACCCGGGGCCCGGCGAGGTCCTGGTGGCCGTCGCGGCGGCCGGGCTCTGCCACAGCGACCTTTCGGTGCTGGACGGGACGATCCCGTTCCCGGTGCCGGTGGTGCTCGGGCACGAGGGCGCGGGCGTGGTGGAGGCCGTGGGGCCCGGCGTCACGCACGTCGTCCCCGGTGACCACGTGGCCCTGTCGACGATCGCGAACTGCGGGGCCTGCGCCGAGTGCCACCGGGGGCGGCCCACCATGTGCCGCAAGGCGATCGGGAGGCCCCGGCAGCCGTTCACGCGGGGCGGGAGGCCGCTGTACCAGTTCGCGGCGAACTCCTCCTTCGCCGAGCGGACCCTCGTCAAGGCCGTGCAGGCCGTGCGGATCCCCAAGGAGATCCCGCTGCCGTCGGCCGCGCTCATCGGCTGCGCGGTGGTCACCGGCGTCGGCGCGGTCCTCAACCGGGCCCGGGTCGCGTACGGGGACTCCGCCGTCGTCATCGGCACGGGGGGCATCGGGCTCAACGTGCTCCAGGGCGCGCGGATCGCGGGCGCGCGGCCCGTCGTGGCCGTCGACGCGAACCCGGACAAGGAGGAGACGGCGCGGCGGTTCGGCGCCACGCACTTCCTGCCGTCGGCGGAGGGCGTGGCGGAGATCCTGCCGACGGGCGCGGACCACGTCTTCGAGTGCGTGGGCCGGGTCGAGCTCGTCCGGCAGGCCGTGGACCTCCTGGACCGGCACGGGCAGGCGGTGCTCCTCGGGATGCCGTCCGCCACCGCCGAGGCGTCGTTCGTGGTCTCCTCGCTGTTCCTGGACAAGTCGATCCTGGGCTGCCGGTACGGGTCGGCCCGTCCGCAGCGGGACTTCGCGCTGTACGCGGAGCTCTATCTGGCGGGGCGGCTGCTCCTGGACGAGCTGGTGACGCGCACGTACGGGGTGGAGGACTTCCCCCGGGCCCGCGCGGACGCGGAGGCGGGGCGGGTGGCGCGGGGGGTGGTGGTGTTCTGAACCGCCCACGGCCCTCAGCCGGTGCTCGCCCGTCCATCCCCACCCCTCCGAGAGAGCGGACCCCCATGGCCGACCCCCGGATCCACCACACCACCAGCCGCCACGTCACCTGGATCACCCTGGACCGGCCCGAGGTGCGCAACGCGCTGGCCCCGGCCGACCGGGACCGCCTCATCGGGCTGCTGGGCGAGGCGTCCCGCAGCCCGGACACGCGGGCCGTCGTGATCACCGGCGGTGGCGGGGCCTTCTGCTCGGGCGCCGATCTGCGCGGCGCGGGCACCGGGGGCGAGCGCGTCGCCGGGGACATCGCCCGGACCCTGCGCGAGGGCGCCCAGCGGCTGATCACGGCGGTCCTCGACTGCGAGAAGCCCGTGATCGCCGCCGTGAACGGCACCGCAGCGGGGCTCGGCGCCCATCTGGCCCTGGCCTGCGACCTGGTGCTCGCGGCCGAATCGGCCGCGTTCATCGAGGTGTTCGTCCGCAGGGGCCTCGTCCCGGACGGCGGCGGGGCCTATCTGCTGCCGCGCCTGGTGGGCCCGCAGCGCGCGAAGGAGCTGATGTTCTTCGGCGACGCGCTCGCCGCGGCGGACGCGGAGCGGCTCGGGCTCGTCAACCGGGTCGTGCCCGACGGCGACCTGGAGAAGACCGCCCGGGCGTGGGCGGAGCGCCTGGCCGCCGGGCCCACCCGGGCCCTCGCCCTCACCAAGCAGCTCGTCAACGCCTCGCTGGACGCCGACCGCGCCACGGCCCTCGCGGCGGAGGCTGCCGCCCAGGAGATCAACATGGGCTCCCGGGACGCGCGGGAGGGCGTGGCCAGCTTCGGGGAGCGGCGGGCGCCCTCCTTCGAGGGGCGCTAGGCGCTTCGCGGGGTGTGCCGCGCTGGCCGTCGGGCGTCTGCGGCTCCGTCGTGGCTGGTCGCGCAGTTCCCCGCGCCCCCTTTGGGGCGCTCCTGCTCGGGGCGGTTCTCCGTGCCGCCTTCACATCTGATGGCCCGTCAGGTTCAATGGGGGGTGTGATGGGACACGCGGGCATGGCGGCCACGGTCGTTCGTTATCTCAGGTCGGTGGGGGCCCCTACGGCGGCGCCCGGGGACGTGTCGCGGCCCCGGCTGCGGGCCGTCCGCGAGGACGAGCGCGCGCCGCTCGACGCGGCCGAGTTCCGCCGCGTCCTCGGTGCCTTCGCGACCGGCGTCACCGTGGTGACGGCCCCCGGCGCCGCCCCCCTGGGCCCCGCGGGCTTCGCCTGCCAGTCCTTCTCCTCGCTGTCCCTGGACCCGCCCCTGGTCTGCTTCATGGTGGGCCGTACGTCCACGACGTGGCCGCGCATCGCCCGCGCGGGCGTCTTCTGCGTCAACGTCCTGGGCGCGGACCAGGCGGACCTGTGCCGGGCGTTCGCGGTCAGCGGCGCCGACAAGTTCGCGGGGGTCTCCTACGACGCCGCGCCCGTGACCGGTGCCCCGCGCCTGGCGGGCGCCGTGGCGTGGATCGACTGCGCCGTGCACGCGGTGCACACCGGCGGCGACCACCTCATCGTGGTCGGCCGGGTGGAGGCCCTGGACGCCACGGACGGGGACGCGGCCCCGCTGCTCTTCCACCGGGGCCGCCTGTCCTGAAGGCGCGCGCTCACACCGCCAGTTCCGCTCCCCGGCCGGTGCCCCGCCGGATCACCAGGGACATCAGGGCCGCGGCCGCGCACAGCCCGCCGGACGCGTACCAGACCACGTCGTACGAGCCGAAGACGTCCCGGGCCACGCCGCCGAGGAAGGCCACGAGCGCCGCCCCGACCTGATGCGAGGCCAGCACCCAGCCGAAGACGATCGCGCTGTCGGCCCCGTAGTGCTCCCGGCACAGCGCGAGCGTGGGCGGCACCGTGGCCACCCAGTCGAGCCCGTAGAAGACGATGAAGAACACCATCGGCACGTGCACGCTGGGCGCGAGCAGGATCGGCAGGAACACCAGCGAGACGCCGCGCAGCGCGTAGTAGACGGCGAGCAGGCGCCGGGCCTCGAAGCGGTCCGTGAGCCAGCCGGAGGCGATCGTGCCCACGACGTCGAAGACGCCGATCACGGCGAGCAGCGACGCGGCGGCGGTGACCGGCATGCCGTGGTCGTGGGCGGACGGCACGAAGTGCGTGCGGACGAGCCCGTTGGTGGACGCCCCGCAGATCGCGAAGGTCCCCGCGAGCAGCCAGAAGGGGCCGGTGCGCGCCGCGTCGAGCAGCACCCGCACGGTCCGCGCGGCGGCGCCCCGCGTCGGCTCCGGCTTGGGCGTGAACGCGCCGCCGTACGGGGCGAGTCCGACGTCCGCGGGGTGGTCGCGCAGGAGCAGCCACACGAACGGCACCACGACGAGGGCGGCGAGCGCGACCGTCACGGACGCGGGCCGCCACCCGTGCTCGTCCACGATCCACGCGCACAGCGGCAGGAACACCAGCTGGCCGGAGGCGCCCGCGGCCGTCAGGACGCCGGTGACCAGGCCGCGCCGCTCGACGAACCAGCGGTTGGTGACGGTCGCGGAGAAGGCGAGCGCCATGGACCCGGTGCCGAGGCCGACCAGGAGGCCCCAGTAGAGCAGCAGCTGCCAGCTCGCGGTCATCCACACGCTGAGCAGCGCGCCCGCCGCGACCAGGCCGAGCGCGGTCACGACGACCTTGCGGATGCCGAAGCGGTCCATGAGCGCGGCGGCGAACGGCGCGGTGAGCCCGTACAGCGCCATGTCGACGGAGACGGCGAGGCCGATCTCGCCCCGGGACCAGTCGAACTCCTCGTGCAGCGGGTCGATGAGCAGGCCGGGCAGGGAGTTGAAGGCGGCGCCGCCGATGATCGTCACGAAGGTGACGGCGGCGACGAACCAGGCGCGGTGGACGCGGGGCGCCCGCCGCCGCGGGCCCCGTGGGGACTCGGTGCCGTCCGCCCGTGCGGAGGTCTCGCTTGTCTGGGTCACGTCAGCCAGCATCCGGTCCGGGGCCGGTGCGATCGAGTGGCCGGGGGGACAGCGTTCGCTAGGATCGGGCCATGGCCGAGCAGCGGGTGCGCGGGGGCGGGCGGGGGCGGCGGTCTCTGGCCCCGCACCGCGTCGCCGTCCTCGTCATGGACGGTGTCATCCCCTTCGAGCTGGGCATTCCCCAGCGCATCTTCGGCCGCGCGCGCGATGCCGGCGGACGGCGCCTGTACGAGGTCGTGACCTGTTCCGTACGGCCGCCGGGGCCGGTCCGCACCGACGCGGACTTCGCCGTCCTGGTCGAGCACGGGCCCGAGGCGCTCGCCACCGCCGACACGGTCGTGGTGCCCGCGTCGCACGAGCTGGGCCCGGTGTACGAGGAGGGCCGTCTGACCGACGACCTCGCCGCGGCCTTCGCGCTCGTGCGCCCCGGCACCCGCATGGTGTCGATCTGCACGGGCGGCTACGTCCTGGCGGCGGCGGGCCTCCTGGACGGCCGCCCGGCGACCACGCACTGGGCGCACGCGGACCACTTCCAGCGGCTCTTCCCGCGCGTCGAGGTCGACGCGGACGTGCTGTTCATCGACGACGGCGACGTGCTCACCTCCGCCGGGGTCGCCGCGGGCCTCGACCTGTGTCTGCACGTGGTGCGCCGCGACCACGGCTCGGCCGTCGCCAACGAGGTGGCCCGCTCCACGGTCGTGCCGCCGCACCGCGACGGCGGGCAGGCGCAGTACGTCCAGCGCCCGGTGCCCGAGCCGCAGCTGGCGACGACGACCACCGCGCGGGCCTGGGCCCTCGGCCGCCTCCACGAGCCGCTCCAGCTGCGCGACCTCGCCGAGCAGGAGGCCATGTCGGTGCGCACCTTCACCCGCCGCTTCCGCGAGGAGGTCGGCGTCAGCCCCGGCCAGTGGCTCACCCGGCAGCGGGTGGAGCGGGCCCGCCACCTCCTGGAGTCCACGGCCCTGTCCGTCGACCGGGTCGCCCGCGAGTGCGGCTTCGGCACGGCCCAGTCCATGCGCCAGCACCTCCAGTCGGTCCTGGGCGTGACGCCGACCGCGTACCGCCGTACGTTCCGCGGCGCGAACGGGCGCTGACCCGCCCGCCGCCGGTCAGCCGCAGCGCACGAGGGCGTCCAGGGCCACCGCCCCCTGCCCGCGGCCGAGGACCATCAGGGGGTTGATGTCCAGCTCCGCGAGCCGTCCCTCCAGTTCGAGGGCCATCCGCTGGACGCGCAGGACGACCTCGACCAGGGCGTCCAGGTCGGACGGGGGCGCCCCGCGCACCCCGTCGAGGAGGGCCCGGCCGCGCAGCTCGTCGAGCATCGCGCGGGCCTGGTCCTCGCCGAAGGGCGGCACGCGGACCGAGGTGTCGTGCAGGACCTCCACGAGCACCCCGCCGAGCCCCACGGTCACGGTGGGCCCGAACAGCGGGTCCTGGCTGACGCCGACGACCATCTCGACGCCGCGCTCCACCATCTGGCAGACCAGGACGCCGTCGAGGTCGATGTCCTCGTAGCGCGCGATGTCGGTGAGGTCGCGGTAGGCGTCGCGGACCTGGCTGGCGGAGGTGAGGCCGATCCGGACCAGGCCGAGTTCCGTCTTGTGGGCGATGCGCGCGCCGGAGGCCTTCATGACGACGGGGTAGCCGACCTGCCCGGCGGCGCGGACGGCCGCGGCCGCGCTGGTGACGAGCTGTTCGCGCGGTACGCGGATGCCGTACGCGCGCAGGAGCTGCTTCGCGGCGTGCTCGCTGAGCCGGCGGCCCGGGCGCATCAGGGCCTCGGCCTTGCGGTAGGAGGGCGACGCGGTGCGCGGGGCCTCGTCGAAGGGGGAGCGGTAGGCGGCGGTGAAGCGGTGGTGGTCCACGTAGGCGCGGACGGCCGTGACGCAGTTGGCGAAGGTGCGGAAGGTGGCCACGCGCGAGGAGCCGAGCAGGGTCGTGCGGTAGGCGTCCTCGGTGCCCACGGGGGAGCCCCAGACCACGCAGATCAGCTTGTCCGTCGTCTCGGCCGCCGCCACCAGGTCCTCGGCCAGCTTGTCGCTCATCGGCGGGAAGGGGCCCGTGATCGGGCAGATCAGGACGCCGATCGCGGGGTCGGCCAGGATCGCGTCGATGATCTTCCGGCCGCGCCAGTCGCCGACCGGGTGGCCGCCGTTGTCGATGGGGTTGGAGACGTTCAGGTCGTGCGGTATCCACTGGTGGAGTTCGGTCTGCCTGGTCTCCGGGAGCGTCGGCAGGCGCAGGCCCGCCGCCGTCGCCAGGTCGGCGAAGTGCGCGCCCGTGCCGCCGGAGATCGAGTAGACGGCCACGCCGTCGGCGCGGGGCGGCCGGGCCCGCGCCAGCAGGGCGGCGGTGTCCTGGAGTTCGTCGAGCCCGTCGACGCGGATCACGCCGAACTGCCGCATCGCCGCGTCCACGACGGTGTCGGCACCGGTCAGCTTGCCGGTGTGGGACGCGGCCGTGCGGGCGCCGGTCTCGGTGCGGCCGACCTTGACGGCGACGACCGGGACGCCGCGCCGGGCGGCCCGGTCGGCGGCGAGCAGGAAGGCGCGGCCGTCCTTGAGGCCCTCCACGTACGCGGCGATGGCGCCGACCTCCGGCTGTTCGGCGAAGTAGGAGAGGAAGTCGGCGGTCTCCAGGTCGGCCTCGTTGCCGGTGGGCGCCCAGTGGGAGAGGCGGATGCCCAGCTCCTGGAGGGTGAAGACGGGGCGGCCCTGGTGGCCGGACTGGGTGATGAGGGCGATGGCGGGGCCCTGGAGGTCCTCGCGGAACTCCTCGAAGGCGTTGAGGTTGGTGTTCGGGCCGAGCAGGCGCAGGCCCGAGCGCCCGACGGCGGCGGTGAGCCGGTCCTGCGCGGCGGCGCCCGCCGCGCCGGTCTCGGCGAAGCCGGCGGCGAAGACCACCGCGAACCGCGCCTTGGCCTCGGCGAGTTCCTCCACGACGGGCAGCGGATCGCGCACCAGGACGACGGCCACGTCGACGGGGCCCGGCAGCTCGGCGACCGAGCGGACGCAGGGGATGCCGAAGACGGCGGGCCTGCTGGGGTGCACGGGGTGGAGCCGGGCGCCGACGCGGCAGGACCAGGCGACGAGTTGGCGGGTGATGCCGGTGTGCGGCCGCCCCTCGGCGTCCGAGGCGCCGATGACGGCGACGGACTCCGGGCGGAAGAACCGGTCGAGGTCGGGGACGTCGGCGTACAGCGGGCGCCCGCTGACGTCCAGGTCACCGGGGGTGGCGGCACGGCCGTGGACGGTGGCGGCGGGAAGGCCGCCACAGGCGACGGCGCGTGCGCGGCGGGGGTCGGAGGTGAAGGTGCCGTACGTCGATCCAAGCATCGGTACGCCCGCTCCTGTGTGACGGCGACGACTGGGCCGGCCGGGCCCCGGGGTGCGGGGCCGCGGACGGCTGCGACAGTGCCGGAACTCGAAACTGACGCTTAGTCAGATTACTGAACTGACGGCCTGTCAGGAATGGGGCTGCGGGCAAAGTCCGGTGGGGCGTCCGGGGCCGCTGCGGCGGCAGCGCACAGGGCCCTCCCACGGAACCGCATAACCCGCGGCCTGCCAAGACCGCCTCGGGCAACTGGCCGGTTGTGCGGGGTCGCCCCGCCGGGGGCGCGGAGAGCCGCGCGGCCGGTCGCGACGGTGCCGCGGACGTCCGGCGCGGCGGTGGGGCGCACCGGCGAGGGGTTCACGCCCCGGCGCGGGCCACGGCGCGGGCGATCCGGCCCGCGTCCCTGGCCAGTTCGCGCAGCGTGCCGCTGATGGGGGTGGTGAAGCCGGTGAAGTACAGGTCCGGGGCCTCGGGGGCGGTGCGCGGGCCGAGGGCCCGGGGGCGGCCGCGGGGGTCGAGGACGCCGAGGTGGCCGAGGAGGGGCTCCAGGGCGCGGCGGTAGCCGGTGGCGGCGATGACGGCGTCGGGGCCGACGCGGCTGCCGTCGGCGAGGAGCACCTTGCCGCCCTCGAAGGACTCGACGGCGGCGACCGGTTCGACCCGGCCCGAGCGCACCGCGTCGATCAGGCCGACGTCCTGCACCGGGATGGCGCCCTCGCGGACGCGCGAGTACAGGCCGGTGCCGGGGCGCGGCAGGCCGTGCGCGGACAGGTCGGGCACGCTGACGCGGGCGATCGCGCGGCCGAGGCGGTCGACGACCGGCACGGGGAGCCTGCGGCACAGGATGCCGGAGCGCTGGGCGGGCCAGCCCGCGGTGGAGCGGCGCATGATGTGCGGCGCGGTGCGCACGGCGATCCGGACGCGGGCGGCGCCGCCCTCCGCGAGGTCGACGGCGATCTCCGCGCCGGTGTTGCCGATGCCGACGACGAGGACGTCCTGGTCCGCGTAGGGGCTGGGCTCGCGGTAGGCGCAGGCGTGCCGGAGGTCGCCGGGGAAGGTGTCGGCGCCCGGCCAGTCGGGCACGTGCGGGGTGTGGTTGTAACCGGTGGCGACGATCACCGCGCGGCCGGTCAGCTCGCGCCCGCCGGTGGCCCGCAGGAGCCAGCCGCCGCCGTCGGCGCGCTCCAGACGGGTCACCTCCACGCCGGTGACGACGTCCAGTTCGTGGTACTCCGCGTACTTCTCCAGATAGCGGACCACGTCGTCCCGGGCGACCCAGCGGCCGAACGAGCGCGGCATCGCGAGCCCCGGAAGCCCGGACAGGCGGCGCGTGGTGTGCAGATGGAGGCGGTCGTAGTGACCGCGCCAGGACGCGCCGACGCGGTCGGACTTCTCCAGGACGACGGCGCGCACGCCGCGTGCGCGCAGCGCGGCCGCGACGGCGAGACCGCCGGGGCCGCCGCCGATGACGTACACGGGGCGGGCCGGTCCCGGTCTGTCCGCGAGGGGCCGGTCGGTGCTGGGGGGAGGTGGGTTCGAGTCGGCCATGACGGGAGAGTAACCACGCCGTCACTTGATGGGTGACGGACAAGTCCGAAACCGGTTGCGAATTGATCACGTCCGACGGCCTCTTGCGCACGCACTGACCGATGCGCTGAACTGACGTACCGTCAGTTCGGCGTCATCACCCCTGCTGATCAGGAGAGATCCCCGCATGGACACCATCTGCCCCCAGGGTGCCGCACGGCCCGCCACGCCCCGCGCCGGGCCCGTCCCCGGGCGGCCCGGAAGCCGGTGGCGCGGGGCCGAGAAGGGCCGGTTCGAGCGGGGCGCGGGGCCCGTCCGGTGACCGCCGACGGACGACCCCGCTTCGACCTCCCCGAAGTTGACGCCTTCACCCGGACCTACTGGGACGCCGCGGCCGAGGGCCGGCTGCTGCTCCGCCGCTGCCACGCGCCCGGCTGCGGGCTCGCCCACCACTACCCGCGCGAGTTCTGCCCCCACTGCTGGAGCGAGGACGTCACCTGGGAGCGCGCCCGCGGCGACGCCACGCTCTACACCTGGTCCGTCGTCCACCGCAACGACCTGCCGCCCTTCGCCTCCCGCGTCCCGTACGTCGCCGCGGTCGTCGACCTCGTGGAGGGGCCGCGCATGATGACGGAGCTGGTGGGCGGCGCGGAGGGCGGCCTGCGGATCGGGATGCCGCTGCGGGTCGCGTTCCGCGAGGCGGCGGAGGGACTTGCGGTGCCGGTGTTCGAGCCCGGAGAGGCCCCGCGGCGGGAGCACGCCGCATGACCACGGCTCCCGCCGGACTCCGGCGCCTGACGGCCGACCCCGCCGAGTTCGGCCACCGCCCCGTGCGGGGCCGCGCGCGGTGCACCGTCAGGCGGGCGCGGTGAGGTGTTTCACGTAGCGGTGGCAGGGGACGCGGATGGGGCCCGTGGCGCTGGCGGCGAGGTACTCGAAGAGGCCCTCGTCGCGCCAGCCCTGGCGTTCGTAGAAGCGGCGGGCGCGGGCGTTGCCGTCGACGACCGCGAGCCACGCGCGCCGGTGGCCCTTGGCGGCGACCACGCGCTCGGCCTCGGCGAGCAGCGCCACGGCCACGCCGGTGCCCCGGTGCGCGGCGGACACGTAGACCTGCTCGACCTCGTCGTCGACCACCATCACGAAACCGGCGACCACCCCGGCGACCAGCGCGACCACCGTGTCGTCGACGCGGCGCGGGGCGCGCAGCACGAACGACTGGGGCGTGCGGACCGTGAGGAGCGCCTCGGGGACGTGCCCCAGGTGGCCGTCGCTCCAGCCCGCGTGCCAGATCCGGGCGACCGCCGCGGCGTCCTCCGCGCGCGCGGGGCGCAGGACGAGTCCGGCGTCCTCCCCGGTCAGGCCTTCCTCTTCGGTCACGGCCACAGCAACTCCCTCAGCCAGGCCCCCTGTTGGTCCGCCGCCCGGTACCGCAGGCGCACGTGCCGCCGTCGGGCGTCCCCTTGGAAGAACTCCACCTCATCGGGGGCCAGTACGTACAGCGTCCAGCTCGGCGCGTCGGCGTCCGGTCGTTCGGCCGCACGTTCCCAGGCGTCCTCCGACGCCCTGGTCAACTCGGCGCGCGAGCCGAGGACTTCGCTCTGGTGTCCGACGAGCGCCGCGGCGAGCGCCCCCGTCGTCCGCGCGTGCAGGTCCGCGAGGGCCTCGGCGTGCGGGGCGACGGCGACCGGGCCGCGCAGCCGGATCTGGCGGGCCTGGGCGGGCCAGTAGAAGTGCAGGGCCGCGTGCGGCCGCTCGGCGAGCTGGCGGCCCTTGCGGCTGATGTCGTGCGAGGCGAAGTGCCAGCCCGCCGCGTCGGCGTCGTGCAGCATGACGGTGCGCGCGTCCGCGCGGCCCGCCCCGTCCGTCGTCGCCAGGGTCATGGTGTGCGGCTCGGTCTGGCCCGCGGCCACCGCCTCGGCGAACCAGTGGTGGAAGAGCCCGAGCGGCGCGTCGGGCGTGGCCGCCGGGTCGAAGGTGGGGAGGTCGGTGTCCCAGACCTTCTGGGATCTGAGCAGGTCGCGGAAGCGGTTCGTCGTCATGGCTCGATTGTGCGCCGGTGGTCGTCTGCGGGTTCGTGGGGGCTGGTCGCGCCCGCGCGGCGGAGCCGCATGTCGACAAGGCCCCGCGCCCCTTTGGGGCGCTCAACCGCGGGCGAGTACCACCGTTCCCGAGGAGCAGAACCAGCCGCCCGTGCCCGACGCCACCGCGAGCTCCGGGAGGCGGCCGTCCGCGCGGCGGACCTGGCGGCCGGGGCCCGCGTCGCCGCGCAGCTGCCGCACCGCCTCCACGAGCAGGAACAGGCCCCGCATGCCGGGGTGCTGGGCGGAGAGCCCGCCGCCGTCGGTGTTGGTCGGCAGCTCGCCGTCCCGCAGCAGCCGGCCCTTCTCCACGAAGGCGCCGCCCTCGCCCTTGGCGCAGAACCCCAGGTCCTCAAGGGTCACCAGGGTCATATAGGTGAAGGCGTCGTAGATCTGCGCCACGTCGATGTCGGCGGGCCGCACCCCGGCCCGCTCGAACGCGAGGCGCCCGCTCACGGCCGCGGGGGAGACGGTGAAGTCCCGCCACTCGGACATGGTGGTGTGCGACACGTGCTCGCCGGTGCCGAGGACCCAGACGGGCCGGGGCGCGCAGTCGCGCACGAGGTCCTCGGCCGCGAGCAGGACCGCGCAGCCGCCGTCGGAGCGCAGACAGCAGTGCAGCTTGGTGAACGGGTCGGCGATCACGGGCCCGCCGAGCACGTCGTCGACCGTGATCGGCTCCCGGAACATCGCCTCCGGGTTCGTCGCCGCGTTGGCCCGCGCCTGCACCGCCACGGACGCCAGCTGTTCGAGCGTGGTGCCGTACTCGTGCAGATGGCGCCGGGCCGCCATCGCGTACTTGGCGATCAGCGAGTGCCCGTACGGGGCCTCGAACTGGAGGGGGCCGCGCGCCCCGAAGGACAGGTTGCCCGTGCGGCGGCCCGCCCGGACGTCCGCGCGCGCCGTGGAGCCGTACACGAGCAGGACCGCGTTCGCGTGTCCCGCGGCGATCGCGTCCGCCGCGTGCGCGGCCATGACCTCCCAGGTGGCGCCGCCCACGGCGGTGGAGTCCACCCAGCGCGGGCGCAGGCCCAGGTACTCCGCGACCTCGACGGGCGCGAGGGTGCCGAGGCCCGCGGAGGCGAGCCCGTCCACGGCGTCCCGGCCGAGCCCGGCGTCGGCGAGCGCCCGGCGCGCGGCCTGGGCGTGCAGGGCGTAGGGGGTGGCGTCGTCCAGGCGGCCGCAGTCGGCGAGGGCGACCCCCACGACGGCGACCTTCCTGCTTCCTGTGCGCGAGGGGCTCGGCATGGATCTGACGGTATATCAGATGTGGGGCCGGGGGGAGGGTGCCCGCCCGGCGCCGCCTTGCGGACGTCGCGGGCCTGGGCATCTGCCCCGCGCGGTCCTAGCATGTCGGCCCGTCGCCGTACATGACGGTTCGTCAGATACGGGTGTGCCGCCCGGGGAGGAGCCCGCCGATGGACGCCGCCTGCACCGTGGAGCAGAACGAGATCCGCCGCGCCGTGCGCGAGGTGCTCAGCAAGCGCCGGGCCGCCGAGGGCCTCCGCGCCGCCGTGCGCACCCCCGCCGGGTACGACGCCGCGCTCTGGGAGGCCCTCGCCGGGCGGCTCGGGCTTCCCGGGCTCGCGCTGCCCGAGGAGTACGGCGGGGTGGGGTGCGGGCCCGTCGAACTCGCCCTCGCCGGGGAGGAGCTGGGCCGGGCCCTCGCCCCCTCCCCGCTGTTCGCCACGGCCGTGCTCGCCGCCCCGCTGCTGCTCCGCCTCGGTACCGCGCGGCAGCGCGCCGCGTTCCTGCCCCGCGTCGCCTCGGGCGGGCTGACGGCCGCCCTCGCCGTGCCCGGGGCCGAGCTCGGCGCCGCGCTCGGCCTCACCGGCGGCAACGGCGGCGACTGGGCGGGCGGGGGGCGCGCGGGCGGCGTCCAGGCCACCGCCGCCACCGGCACCTGGCACCTCTACGGCCAGGCCGACCAGGTCCTCGACGGGCACAGCGCGGGGCTGCTGCTCGTCGCCGCGCACGCGGGCGGCTTCGCCCGCTCGCGGACCCTGCTGTTCCTCGTACGGGGCGACGCCCCCGGGCTCGTCCGCACCCGGCGGACCACCCTGGACGAGACGCGTGCGCAGGCCCGCGTGGAACTGCGGGACGTGCGCGCGGAGTTGCTCGGCGACGGCGAGGGCGCCGACGTGCTCCCGGCCCTCGCGGACGTGGGGGAGCGGGCCGCCGCCGTGCTGGCCGCCGAGGCCGTCGGCGCCGCGGACGAGGCCCTCGCGCGCACCCTCGGCCACGTCCGGGAGCGCGAGCAGTTCGGCCGCCCGATCGGGTCGTTCCAGGCGGTGAAGCACCGCCTCGCGGACGTGTACGTGAGGGTGTGCGCGGCGCGGTCGGCGGCTTACTACGCGGCTTGGGCGGCGGGCGCGGTGGGCCCGGCGGGCCCGCTGGGCGGGGAGGCGGCGGCGGACGGGCAGGCGGCGGTGGACGGGGAGGCGGTGGCATCCGCACCCGTAGCCGCGGGCGTCGAGCCCGGTGCGGGTCTCGCGCTCGCGTGTGCCCTGGACGCGCTGCGGACGGCGGCGGCCGAGGCCGTCCAGCTGCACGGCGGCACCGGCTTCACCTGGGAACACGACGCGCACCTGTTCTTCAAACGGGCGTCGGGCGACGAGCTGCTCTTCGGCCCCGCGCACCGGCTGCGGGCGCACGCGGCCGAACGAGCCGGACTGTTCGCGCCCCACTCCCACCCCGGGCGGGCGCCCGTTCGGGTGGGGCGGGGCGCCACGGCCGAGGAGGCGGCGGTCTGATGGCCGGGCCCGGCGTCCGGCTCGTACGGAAGGTGTCGGCGACCCGTGCCTTCGCCCGGCTCGCGCCGCGCGTGGTGCCCGCCGTCGACCGCGCGGTGCACCGGCTCACACGGGGAAAGGTGCTGCTCAGCGCGCGTATGCTGCCTGGACTCGTGCTCACGGCGCGGGGTGCGAGGAGCGGGCTGGTGCGGCGGACGCCGCTGGCTTGTGTGCCGGGGCGGGACGGGAGTTGGCTCCTGGTCGGCTCCAACTTCGGCCGGGCCGCCCATCCCGCGTGGACCGCCAATCTGCTGGCCCACCCGGACGCCGAGGTCAGCTGGCGCGGCAGGGACGTACCGGTGCGGGCCCGGCTGCTCACGGGCGACGAGCGGACCCGTGCGTGGGCGGCGGCCCTGGAGTTCTGGCCGCCGTACGCGGCGTACCAGGAACGGGTGGACCGGGAGATACGGGTGTTCCGCCTGGAACGGCGGGAAACGCGGGAAACGCGGGAAAAGCAGGAAAAGCAGGAAAAGCAGGAAAGGGGAGAAAGTGAGGAAAAGGGGCGCAGCCCCGTCGGGCGCGGCCCGGGGGCCGCGCCGGGGTGACAGGACTGTTCGGGGCTGCCGCCGCTACTTCGTGGGCTTCTTGCCGGTGACGCCCATGTGGACCAACGCGGCGAGGTTCGGCTTCAGTTCGGCCTGTTTGACGCCCCAGGTCTGGAAGCCGCGCTGGTGGGACGCGACCGCGGCGAGCATCGCGACCAGCGAACCGGCCAGGGCCGCGGGGCTCACGTCCTTGTCGACCTTGCCCTTGGACTGGAGCTCCTTGACGGTGTCCGCAAGGGAGTTGTTCACCGAGTTCAGGATCTTCATCCGGATCTTGTAGAAGCGCTTGTCGCCCTCGGCGGCGCCCAGGTCGACGACCCGGAGGATCGCGTCGTTCTTCCGCCAGAAGTCGAGGAAGCCGTCGACGAGGTCCTGCGACGTCTGCCAGCCCGCCTTGCCGACCCAGGAGCGGCCCTCCAGGAGGTGGGTCAACTCCGCGCCCTCGGTGGCCATTTGCTCGGCGATCTCCAGGACGGCGCCTTCGACGTCCGGGAAGTACTGGTAGAACGTCGCCGGTGAAGTGCCCGCCTTCCGGGCGACGTCGATGACCTTCACGTCGCGGTAGGGCGAGGAGCTGAGCATCTCGCTCAGGCAGTCGAGCAGTTTCTGACGTGTCGCCTGACCGCGTCGACCGGCCACTCGGCCGTCGACGGTTCGTACCTGTCCTGTCATGCCGTCAGCTTACCGAGGGGTGATCGGAGCGCGATTCGACCGAGTGCAAATGGGGTTGGAGCGGTGGCGCAGGGGCGCTGGAGGGGGACCGGAGTGCGCCGGAGGGCGCCCGGGGGCGGTGGTGCGCGCCGTCCGAAAAGAATTGGCCATGTGTTCGATTTCGTGGGCTGCGCGGTGCCGGGCCGGGGGTTAGCTTGACTGTGACGGAGGCCATAGGAAGGCCCTCCCTGTGCACCGACGGGCAAGAGCTGGTGCGCCGACGGGCAAGAGCTGAGGAAACGGTTCCATGGAATTCGCGGAAGGCGTCCCCTGCTGGGTGGACGCGATGCTGCCCGACGTGGAGGGCGGCAAGCGCTTCTACGGTGAGCTCTTCGGGTGGACCTTCGACTCCGGCGCGGGCCCCGAGCACGGGCGCTACGCCCAGGCGCTGCTCGACGGCGAACCCGTCGCCGCGCTCGCCCCCAAGCCGGACGGCCGCATGCCGACCACCTGGACGGTCTATCTGGCGACGCCCGACGCCGCCACGGCCGCCGCCCGGGTCACGGCCGCGGGCGGGCAGGTGATCACGGAGCCGGTCCCGGTGGGCGCCTACGGCACGATGGGGCTCGTGGCCGACCCCGAGGGCGCGGTCTTCGGGCTCTGGCAGGCCGGGGGGCACCCGGGCTTCGGCGCGCTGCGCAAGCCGGGCGCCTACTGCTGGACCGAGGTGCACGTACGCGACAAGAGCGTCGTGGACCCCTTCTACGAGGCCGTCTTCGGCTACGGCGGCCACGACGTCGAGCTCGGCGGCGAGGAGTTCCGCACCTGGTCGCCGGAGGGCGCCGAGGCCGGGCCCGACACCGCGGTGGGGGGCCGTGCCGTGATGTCCGCCTCGGTGCCCGCCGCGATGCCCGCGCACTTCCTCAGCTACTTCGCCGTGGCCGACTGCGACGCGACCGCCGCCGCGGCGCGACACCTCGGCGGACGGGTGCGGACCGAGCCGTACGACATCCCGTACGGAAGGGTGGCCGTCCTCGTCGACAACCAAGGGGCGGCATTCGGCATCCTCCAGGACTGAAGTCCCCCATCAGGTACCGTTACGCGGCTTTTGTACGGAAACATCCCGATGTTGCCCCGGGTTCGCAACCATCGCCCGGGACAGGAAGAATCAGGGTGCGTGCCGCCCGAGCGGCTCGGTGGTGAGACGCTGCACGAGGCCGCCCTTCGACGGTGGCTGGGTACGGGGAGGTGGCAGGCAAGTGGTGGACCAGCTGACGCAGCACGATCCGCGGCGGATCGGCCCGTTCGAGGTCCTGGGGCGGCTCGGCGCCGGCGGCATGGGGCTCGTGTATCTGGCGCGCTCCGCGTCCGGGCGCCGCGTGGCGATCAAGACGGTGCGGACGGAGCTCGCCGAGGACCAGCTGTTCCGGGTCCGCTTCACGCGCGAGGTGGAGGCCGCGCGCGCCGTCTCCGGCTTCTACACGGCCGCGGTGGTGGACGCCGACCCGCGCGCCGCGGTGCCCTGGCTCGCCACGGCGTACGTGCCCGCGCCCTCGCTCGAGGAGATAGTGAACGAGCACGGGCCGCTGCCCACCCAGGCCGTGCGCTGGCTCGCCGCCGGGATCGCGGAGGCCCTGGAGTCCATCCACGGCGCGGGCCTCGTGCACCGCGACCTGAAGCCGTCCAACGTCCTCGTCGTCGAGGACGGCCCGCGCGTCATCGACTTCGGCATCGCGTCCGGTGTCTCCAACACCCGTCTGACCATGACGAACGTCGCGGTCGGCACCCCCGCCTACATGTCGCCCGAGCAGGCGAAGGACTCCCGCAGCGTCACCGGCGCCAGCGACGTCTTCTCGCTCGGCTCCACCCTCGTCTTCGCCGCCACCGGGCACGCGCCGTTCCACGGCGCCAACCCCGTCGAGACCGTCTTCATGCTCCTGCGCGAGGGCCCCGACCTGGAGGGCCTGCCCGACGAGCTGCGGCCGCTCATCGAGTCCTGCATGCAGATGGAGGCCGCCCTCCGGCCCACCCCGAACGACCTCCAGGCCCAGCTCGCCCCGCACCTGTTCGCCTCCGAGAGCTCCGGCGACGACAGCGGTACCGCGTCCGCCTGGCTGCCCGAGCGGGCCGTGGCCCTGATCGAGGCCCGGCGCGGCGGCCGCCCGCCCGCGCGCGCCGCCACCACCGGCTCCGCCGGGCGCAACAGCCGCGCCGGGGCCGCGTCCGCGCCCGTGTCCCTGCCGCCCCCGCCGCGGCAGGCGCCCGCCATGCCCGCGCACGCCCCCTCGCAGGCGGCGCCGTCCACGCCCTCGCACGCGGCCTCCCACGCCCCCTTCCACGGGGGTGCGCCCGGGGGTGCGCCGGGCTTTCACGGGGGCGTGCCCGACGCCGGGCCCGTGCGGCTCGCGGGCGCCCAGGTGCCGATCGGACCCGGGCCGCGGGTCGCCGAGGCCCGCGCCGCCGTCGTGCCGCCGCCCTCCGGGCTCGCCGGGTCCTGGTCGCGCTCCGCCACGCCCGCCCCGGCGCAGCCGCGCGCCAACGGCACCGCGCCCGCCGCCGCCGCGCCCGCTTCCGCGCCCACCGGGGCCGGGGCCGCCGCGGGCGGCTCCTGGCGGCCCTGGCGGTTCCGCATGTCCAACGACGTGTGGGGCACCCCCGCCGTCGCCGGAAACCTCGTGTACGTCACCTCCTTCGAGGTCCACGCCCTCGACGTGGGCACCGGGCGGCGCAGCTTCAAGACCCGCGACGTCGCCTGGTCCATGGCGGTGGCCGACGGCCGCATCCACGCCTCCGACGGCCCCACCCTCTACGCCCTCGACGGCTCCGACGGCACCGACCTGTGGCGCCTGTCGACCGACGCCTGGGTGTACGCCCTCCAGGCCGACCGGGGCACCGTCGTCACCGCCACACGCGGCGGCGGCGTCCAGGGCTGGGAGGCCGCCAACGGCGAGAAGCTCTGGGAGATCACCGGCGCCCAGACCGAGTTCGAGACGCCCGAGGCCGCGCCCGTCATCCGCGACGGCACGGTGTACGTCTGGAAGGACGCCAGGCTCCGCGCCGTCGACGCCCGCAGCGGCATCGAGCGCTGGTCCTACCCCATCGGCGACGCCGCGTCCTGCGGCGGCGTGCCCGTCCGCGTGACCCAGGCCGCCGACGGCTTCGTGTACGTGGCCGCGGGCACCCGCGTCCTCGCCCTGGACGTCGCGGCCGGGCACGTGCGCTGGCACTTCGAGGCGCCCGCCGCGTTCCTCTCCCCGCCGGCCTTCGCGCCCGGTCCCGCCGTCACCGGCGGCGGCGTCTACCTCGCCGACTACCTGGGCACGGTGTACGCCCTCGACGCCACGGACGGCCGCGACCGCTGGCGCATCGCGACCGAGTCCCGCTCCTCCGTCGAGCCCGTCCTGGTCGCGGACGGCCACGTGCACGTCGGCAGCGGCAAGGGCCTCTACACCCTCGACGCCGTCACCGGCACGCCCAAGTGGCGCTTCCAGGCGGGCGGCGAGGTCGTCGGCTCGCCCGTGGTCGCCGACCGCCGCATCCACTTCGGCGCCACCGACCACCTCCTCTACACCCTCAAGGCCGACGACGGCCGCCTCCGCTGGAAGCTCGCCACCGGCGGCGAGATCACGGGGGCGCCCGTGGTGCGGGACGGGGTGGTGTACGCGTGCAGCAAGGACCGCTGCGTGTACGCGCTCGACGCGGAACGAGGCACAGCCACAGCCCGCTGACCCCCCGCCCCGACCCCGCCCGGGCGGCCCCCTCGCCCCGGTCCCACCCGGGCGGCCCCCTCGCCCTGGCCCTGCCCGGGCTGTCCCCCTCGCCCCGGCGATGAACGGCCGGGGCCCGCCCCGGACGGGCCGACGGTGCCCGGCCAGGCCCAACGCCTCGCCCTACGCGCCTCCGGGGTAGCCCCCACCCGCCCGCCCCAACTCCTAGCGCTGCGCGCCTCCGGGGTAGCCCCCACCCGCCCGCCCCAACTCCTAGCGCTGCGCGCCCCCCTGGGGCAGCTCCCACCCGCCCGCCCCAACGCCTCGCGCTGCGCGCCCCCGGGGCAGCCCCCCACCCACCCGCCCTCCACCGTGGCGGACACGGAGTCCACCACCAGCGCGGGCCCGCCGCGGTCAGCCCTCACCTGGACCCCTGGGCCCGAGCCGGGCCACGCTCACCCTGGCCGCAGCGAACCCCCACCCCCAGCACCGCCACGCACAGGCCCTGGATGGGGCCCCAGGAGCCCCCTCCGAAGCCCCGGCCGAGCCACCAGCACCCGGCGCGGTCCCACCACCCGCCCCCGCCACACGTGCCCGGCAGCGGTGCTCATAGCCCGGCCACACCCACTCCGGCCGCCACGAGGCCCGCCCCTAGGCGCTGCCTCGCACCGGCCCCGGCCAACAAGCGGCCCCGGCGCAGCCCCACCAAGCACACGGCCCCGGCACCAGCGCGACGAACCAAGCCACACCGCTGCCGCCGCCAGCCACCACCCCCGGCCCGCGGCCCGCACGGCCCCACCACCAACTCCCGCCCAGAGCAGGCGCGGTCCCACCACCCGCCCCTCGCCCGGTACACGCGCCCGGCAGCAGCGCTCCGACCAAGCCGCACTGGTGTGGGCCCTACCGTCAGCTCCTGTCCGGAGTAGGCGTGGTCCCGCCATCTGCCCCCGGCCGGGGCGTGCGTCCGGCGGCAGTGTTCCGACCAAGCCGCACTGGTGTGGGCTCTACCGTCAGCTCCTGTCCGGAGGGGGTGCGGTCCCACCGCCCACCCCCGCCCAGGGCATGCGCCCAGCTGCATTGCCTGACCAAGTCGCACGGGTGTCGGCCCCCGGTCAACTCCTGCCCGGAGTAAGCGTGGTCCTGCCACCCGCCCCCGGCCGGGGCGTGCGTCCGGCGGCAGTGTTCCGACCAAGCCGCACTGGTGTGGGCTCTACCGTCAGTTCCTGTCCGGAGTAGGCGTGGTCCCACCACCCGCCTCCGCCCAGGGCGCGCGCCCAGCTGCATTGCCCTGACCAAGCCGCACGGGTGCGGGCCCCCGTCAACTCCCGCCCGGAGTAAGCGTGATCCGTCCGCCCGGCCCCGGTCGGGGTGTGCGTTCGGTGGGAGTGTGTCGGGGTGTGCGTTCGGTGGGAGTGTTCCGAGCAAGCCGCACCGGTGTGGGCTCCACCGCCAGCTCCTGCCCGGAGCAGGCGTGGTCCTGCCACCTGCCCCCGCCCGGGGCGTGCGTTCGGCGGGAGTGCTCCGGCCAAGCCGTACCGGTATGGGCCTCGTCAACTCTTGCCCGAAGTAGGCGTGGTCCTGCCACCTGCCCCCGCCCGGGGCGTGCGTTCGGCGGGAGTGCTCCGGCCAAGCCGTACCAGTACTGGCCCCGTCAACTCTTGCCCGAAGTAGGCGTGGTCCCCCCGCCCGCCCCCGCCCAGGGCATGCGCCCAGCAGCAGTACTCCAACCGAGCCACACCGGTGCGGGCCCCACCACCAGCTCCCGTCCGGAGCAAGCGTGGTCCCGCCACCCGCCCCCACCCGGGGTGCCGCCCGGAGGCAGCACGCCGAGCAGGGCGGCGAGCACTGCCATTCGCCGGCCTCGGGGGGCAGCGCGGCCCCAACTTCGCCCCGCCCGAGGGTCGGGGTCAGCCGGAAACGGGCTTCTGGGCGGTCCCGCCGCCCGCCCCCGCCCGGCGGACGGGCCCAGTGGCGCCCCCTCAGGCCGAACCTCGCGCAGCTGGGGAGAGTCGGGTGGGTGGGTGGGAAGGCACCCGTCGCGGTAGCGACGGGCGGCGGGGGTGCCAGGCGCGGCGCCCCGCGTCGGGGCCGGGCGGGCGGAGCCGGGCGGTACGGGTGGGCGGGTGGGGGAGACCTCCGCAGGAGGCGACGCCCGGCCGGGCTCAAGCCGTGGCCACGGCCGGGCCCAACTGGTGGCCACTGCCGGGCCCAAGCGGTGGCCGGCCCAAGCGGTGGCCTGGCAGGACGGGCGGTGGCTGGGGCCCGGTGGCGGCTGGTGCCGGAGGGGGCTGGCAGCGGAGGCAGGGCTTGGGGCGGAAGGGGCTGGCAGCGGAGGCAGAGTTGGCGGAGGAGGGGGGCCGGCGATGAAAGCAGGGCCGGCGATGAAAGCAGGGCCGGCGATGAAAGCAGGGCTGGCTGTGGAAGCAAGGGCTGGTGGTGGAAGCCGGGCTTGGGGTGGAGGGGGAGTTACCGGGGGAAGGCCTGGGTGGCGGCGTACTGGGCGGTGGGGCCCAGGGACTCCTCGATGCGGATGAGTTGGTTGTACTTGGCGGTGCGGTCGGAGCGGGAGAGGGACCCGGTCTTGATCTGCCCGCACCCCGTCGCCACCGCCAGATCCGCGATCGTCGTGTCCTCCGTCTCGCCGGAGCGGTGGGACATGACGACGGTGTAGCCCGCCCGGTGGGCGGCGTCGACGGTGGCCAGGGACTCGGTCAGGGTGCCGATCTGGTTGACCTTCACGAGGACGGAGTTGGCGACGCCGGTGGCGATGCCCTCGCGCAGGAGGGTCTCGTTGGTGCAGAAGACGTCGTCGCCGGTGAGCTGGCAGCGCGCCCCGACGCGCGCGGTCAGGTCCCGCCACCCGTCCAGGTCGTCCTCGGCCATCGGGTCCTCGATCGACACGACGGGGTAGGAGTCGACCAGCTCGACCAGGTAGTCGGCGTGTTCGGCGGGGGTGCGCCGCACGCCCTCCCCGGCGTAGTCGTAGACGCCGTCGCGGAAGAACTCGGACGAGGCCGGGTCCATGACGAGGCCGATGTCCGCGCCCGGCCGGTACCCGGTGCGCTCGACGGCGGCGACGACGAAGTCGAGGGCCTCCTCGGCGGTGCGCAGGGCCGGGGCGAAGCCGCCCTCGTCGCCCACGCCCGTGGAGTGCCCGGCGGCGAGGAGGTCGCGGCGCAGGGTGTGGAAGATCTCGGACCCCATGCGTACGGCCTCGGCGAAGCTCTCCGCGCCGATCGGGGCGATCATGAACTCCTGGAAGTCCAGGGGATTGTCGGCGTGCGCGCCCCCGTTGACGATGTTCATCATCGGTACGGGCAGCAGCCGTGCGCCGGAGCCGCCGAGGTAGCGGTAGAGCGGCAGGCGGTGGGCGGCGGCCGCGGCCTTGGCGGTGGCCAGGGAGACCCCGAGGATCGCGTTGGCGCCGAGCCGGGACTTGCCGGGGGTGCCGTCCGTGGCGACGAGGACGGCGTCGAGACCCGCCTGGTCCTCGGCCTCGCGGCCCAGGACGGCGGCGGCGAGCTCCGTGTTGACGTGGCGTACCGCCTGGTCGACGCCCTTGCCGTGCCAGCGGCCCGGCTCGCCGTCGCGCAGCTCCACGGCCTCGCGGGCGCCGGTGGAGGCGCCGGAGGGGACCGCGGCCCGGCCGAGGGATCCGTCCGCCAGCTCCACGTCCACTTCGACGGTGGGGTTGCCCCTGCTGTCGAGGACGCGGCGGCCGGTGACGGAGGTGATGGCGGTCATGGGAGTCCTCCCGTTGTCGCATGCGTGGCCGGGGTTCGGCTGCGGCGACGGTGGCGCGGACCCGGCGCACCGCACTCTACAGCAGTGCTGTGCAGTTGTGCTGTTCAGTTTCTCTGTTCAGCTCAGCTGTTCAGTCGTGCTGCTCAGGCCTGCTACGCAGCGGGCCTGAGCAGCACCGCTGCGTTAAAGTTCGGTATGCCCCTTCCGGAATCCGCCGCCGTCGCGGCAGAACTGCGTACCGCGATGGGAAAGCTCACGCGGCGCGTGAAGCTCGAGGACCAGATGCCGCACGGCCAGGTGGCCGTCCTCGGCGCCCTCGACCGCAGCGGTGCGATGACGACCAGCGAGCTGGCGGCCGATCAGCGGGTGCGCCCGCAGTCCATGGCCCGGGCCGTGGGGCTGCTCATGGAGCAGGGGCTGATCACGCGCCGGGCGCATCCGACCGACGGCCGCAAGAGCCTGGTCGAGCTCTCCACCGCGGGGCGGGCCCTCCTTGAGGAGGAGCGGGGGCGCAGGGCGGACTGGCTCGCGCGGGCGATCGAGGCGGAGCTGACGCCGGAGGAGCGGAAGCTGCTGGCCCGGGGGATCGGCCTCGTGGAGAGGCTCGCGGCCCACTAGGACCCGCCCGGCTCACTAGGACCCTCCCGGCTCACTAGGACCCTCCCGACTCACTAGGACCTGCCCGGCTCACTAGGACCCGCTCGGCCCACTTGGACCCGCCCGGCTCACTAGGGCCCGCCCCACCCACTGGCGCCCTCCCGACCCACCGGGCTGGACCTACCGCAGCCGGTGCCCCCCGCCCCCACCCCGGGCACGCCCCGCGAAGAGCGCCGCCTGCCGCGCGCGCGGCGCGTTGCCCAGGGCGATGAGGTGCGGCGCCTGGGCGAGGGCCTGCGCGCGGGCCGCCTCCTTCGTGGCCCACAGGGCCCGGACCGTGCCCTGTACGGACTCGGTGGGGTAGGAGGCGATGGTCGCCGCCGCCCGGAGCGCCGCGGGCAGGAGCCCGTCGCCGGGGCACAGCTCGGAGACGAGCCCCACCTCGTACGCCCGCCGCGCGGACATCCGCTCGGCGGTCCCCATCAGGGCCGTCCGCGCCACCTCCCCGAACGGCATCCGCTGTGCCATGTACACGGTCTCGTAGGCGCTGACCATCCCGTACGTCGTATGCGGATCGAAGAACGTGGCGTGCTCGGCGGCGAGGGCGAACTCCGCCTCGCCGAGCAGGTAGAACGCCCCGCCGCAGGCCATGCCGTTGACGGCGGCGAGCACCGGTTTCCACAGGTCGTTGGCCTTGGGTCCGACCGTGAGGAGCGGGTCGTCGAGGGAGTACGGCGAGGAGGGCTGGGGCACCTCGGCCGCCCGGTCGATGCCCGTGCAGAACGCCCGGTCGCCCGCGCCGGTGAGGACCACGGCCCGCACCGCGTCGTCGTGGCGGAACTCCCGCCAGGCCGCGGCGAGTCCGGCGGCCAGGGGCAGGTCGATCGCGTTGTGCCGCTCGGGCCGGTCCAGGGTCAGGACGGCCACCCCGGTCTCCTCGTCCCGCTCGACCCGCAGCCCGGCGGCGGCTCCGGCTCCGCACACGGCTCCGGCTCCGCTCGCGCCCCCGGCTCCGTTCGCAGGCCCCGTCACGGCCGCTCCAGGACCCAGCGCGGCACGACGACGCCGCCCTGGTCGGCGAAGACCACCTGCACCCGGGCCCCGACGCGGGGGCGCCCTGCCGCCACGGAGTCCAGGGAGGCCCCCGCCCGCGCGACGAGGTTGCCGACGAGCCGGATGTGCGGGGCCTCGGCCAGCTCCACGACGACCGGGTGGTACGGAGCGAGGGCGGCGTAGGCGGGCAGGAGCGGCGGGTGCGGGACGACGTACGACCAGATCCGGCCCTTGCCGCTCATCCGGCGCCAGTCGGAGGCGAAGGACCCGCAGTGCGGACAGCAGGGGCGCGGCGGGAAGCGGAGCGCGCCGCAGCCGTCGGCGGCGCAGGCCTGGACGCGCAGCTCGCCGCGGGCCGCGTACTCCCAGAAGGGGGCGCCGTCGTCGTCGACGACGGGGGTCAGCAGTTCGTTCATGGGTCTCCCAGCTCCTCCGTGGGCCGCGTGAACGGCTTCTCCGTGGGCCGCGCGAACGCGCGGCTGCCGACGCTCAGTTCCGCAGCAGGACCGCCGACGTCGGTACGCCCTCGCCCGCCGTGACCAGGCACGTCGACGCTCCGGGCACCTGTGCCGTGCCCGCGCCGCGCAGCTGCCGCACGCCCTCCGTGATCAGGTTGAAGCCGTGGACGTACGCCTCGCTGAGGCCGCCGCCCGCCGTGTTGAGGGGGAGGCGGCCGCCGATCTCCAGGGCGCCGCCCTCGGTGAACGCGCCGCCCTCGCCCCGGTCGCAGAAGCCGTAGCCCTCCAGGGAGAGCGGGACGAGGGGGGTGAACGCGTCGTAGATCTGGGCGACGTCGACGTCCTCGGGGCCGAAGTCCGCGTGTTTCCACAGGTGCCGGGCGGCGGTCCAGGCGGGCCCGGAGAGCGGGTCGTCGTTCCAGTAGTTGACCATGCCGTGGTGCTGGGCGGGCAGCCCCTGTGCGACGGAGTGGACGTACACGGGCCGGTGGCGGCAGTCGCGGGCGCGGGCGGCGGAGACGAGGACGCAGGCCAGCGCGCCGTCGGTCTCCAGGCAGTTGTCGAAGAGGCAGAGCGGCTCGCTGATCCAGCGGGACGTCATATACATGTCACGCGTGAGCGGACGCTCGTACATGATCGCGGCCGGATTCTGGTTGGCGCGATTCCTGCAGGCCAGGGCCACGTTGAAGAGGTGGTCGCGGCTCGCGCCGTACTCGTGCATATAGCGGCGGGTGAGCATCGCTATCTCGTCGACAGGACGAAGGAGCCCGAAGGGCCGGGTCCACTGGGCGGGGGTGGGGAGCTGGACGGCGGTGTTCTTCCACGGCCGCGGGCCGCTGCCGCGCTTGCGGGAGCGCCAGGCGACGCCGACCGTGGCCTGGCCCGTGGTGATCGCGGCGGCGAGATGGGCGAGCGTGGCGCAGGAACCGCCACCGCCGTAGCCCGCCTTGCTGAAGAAGGTCACGTCCCCGGCGCCGATGGCCTTGGCCACCTCCACCTCGTCGGTCTCCTCCATGGTGTACGAGGCGAAGGCGTCGACCTCGGCCGGGGCGATGCCCGCGTCGGCGAGCGCGGCGAGGATCGCGCGGCAGGCCAAGGCCTTCTCGCTCTCGGGGAGTTGCCGGGCGAAGTCGGTCTGCCCGATGCCGACGATCGCCGTGGCGTCCTTGATCGAGGCCGTTCCCGCGGGCCTTCTGGCGCGGCCCGCGGGGCGTGCGGCCCTATCCGCCGCCGCGGGTCCTGTGGAACCGTCGGTTGCCGGCAGTTTTCTGGGGGAAGTCATCCGGGTGCCTCCAGACGCCTCGCGGTGCGCCACGCTGCTGACAGCGCGCCAGGCTACAGCTAATCTGACGGTTAGTCAGCTACGTGACGGAGGGGGATGGGTGAGGATGCGCGGTGACCTGGAGTGGGGCAGCGTCCCGGGCCTGGTCCGGGCGGCGGTGCGGCGCTTCGGCGACCGGGAGGCGGTCGTCGAGGGCCGTACGCGGGTGACGTACGAGGAGCTCGGCGAGCGCGTCGAGCGGGCCGCCGCCGCGTGTCTGGCGCGCGGGGTGCGGGCCGGGGACCGCGTCGCCGTCTGGGCGCCGAACACCCTCGACTGGATCGTGTCCGCCCTCGGCGCGGTCAGCGCGGGCGCCGTCCTCGTGCCGATCAACACCCGTTTCAAGGGCACGGAGGCCGCGTACGTCCTGCGCCGCTCGCGCGCCCGGCTGCTCTTCGTCACCGGCACGTTCCTCGGCACGTCGTACGTGGCGGCCCTCCGGCGCGCGGCCGGTGACGGCTCCGGCGACGGGCCGCTGCCCGGCCTGCCGCACCTGGAGGAGGTGGTGGTGCTCGCCGACGACGCCCCCGCCGACTTCCGCACCTGGAAGGACTTCCTCGCGGGCGGCGACGCGGTGCCGGACGCCGAGGTGCGGGCCCGCGCGGACGCGGTCGAGGGCACCTGGCCCTCCGACGTCGTCTACACCTCGGGCACGACGGGCCGCCCCAAGGGCGCGGTGATCACCCACGCGCAGACCCTGCGCTGCTACGAGATCTGGAGCGACCTCGCGGGACTCCGCGAAGGCGACCGCTACTTGATCGTGAACCCCTTCTTCCACACCTTCGGCTACAAGGCCGGGATCATCGCCTGTCTGATGCGGGGCGCCACGATGATCCCGCAGCCGGTGTTCGACGTGGACACCGTCCTCGCGAACGTGGTCGGCGAGGGCGTCACGGTGCTGCCCGGACCGCCCACCCTGCACCAGGCGCTCCTCGACCACCCGGCCCGGGACGCGCACGACCTGTCCGCGCTCCGGCTCGTGGTGACGGGCGCCGCGGTCGTGCCGCCGCGCCTGGTGCAGCGGCTCCGCGCCGAGCTGGGCATCTCCACCGTCCTGACCGCGTACGGGCTCTCCGAGGCCAGCGGCATCGTCACGATGTGCCGCAGGGGCGACCCGGAGGAGGTCGTCGCGACGACGTCCGGCCGCGCGATACCCGGCACCGAGGTCCGGATCGTGTCGGTGGCGGGGGAGACGCTGCCGCCGGGCAGCCCCGGCGAGGTCCTGGTCCGGGGCCACCACGTGATGAGCGGCTACTACGAGGACCCGTCCGAGACCAAGAAGGTCCTGACCGGCGACGGCTGGCTGCGCACCGGCGACGTGGGCGTCCTCGACGAGGACGGCAACCTCCGCATCACGGACCGGATCAAGGACATGTTCATCGTCGGCGGCTTCAACGCCTACCCCGCCGAGATAGAGCAGCTCCTCGGCGTCCACCCCGACGTGTCCGACGTGGCCGTGATCGGGGTCGCCGACGCGCGTCTGGGCGAGGTCGGCAAGGCGTACGTGGTGCGCCGTCCCGGCGCGACGCTCACCGCCGACGACGTGATCGCCTGGTCGCGGCGCGAGATGGCGAACTACAAGGTCCCGCGCGAGGTCGAGTTCGTGCCGGACCTGCCCCGCAACGCGAGCGGCAAGGTCCTGAAGGGCGAACTGCGCCGACGCGGCGTGACCGGCTAGCCGGGCCGTGGCCGGGGTGCGGCCGGGGCGTGGGCCGGCGGCTCAGCCGTCGGTCGCGGCCCGCTCGGCCGCGCTGCGCTCCACGCAGAACTCGTTGCCCTCGATGTCGGCCAGGGTCACCCAGCCGAGCCCGTCCGGCCGCCGGTGGTCGGCGACGAGCGTCGCCCCCAGCTTCAGGAGCCGCTCCACCTCCTCGTCACGGGACCGCTCCTGCGGCTGGAGGTCGAAGTGCACCCGGTTCTTCCCGGTCTTGGCGTCCGGTACGACGACGAAGAGCAGGTCCGTCCCCCCGGGCGTCCTGAGCAGGACCTCCGGGTCCCCGGGGGCGTCGTCCTCGGCGAGCGACCCGCCGAGCACCCCGGCCCAGAAGGTGCCGAGCCCGTAGGCGTCGCGACAGTCGAACGTGATGTGGCGCACCAGTGTGGTCATGCGGCGGACTATGCGACACGCGGCCGGGCCTGTCCACCGATTTCCGGCCCGGCCCCCGGGCTTCGAACGGCTCCGGGCTTCGAACGCTCCGGGCCTCGAACGGCTCCGGGGCCGAGCGGGCAGCTCGGCCCCGGGGGCGCTCAGCTCCGCGGCGGGGTCGGCATCTGGCCGTCGCCGGGCGGTGCCGGGAAGTGCCCGTCGCCCTGCGGGGTGACCGGGGTGTGGCCGTCCCCGAGCGGCGCCGCCACCGGGGAGTGGCTGTCGGCGAAGGCCGTCGTCGAGGCTCCCGCGGAGGCCGCGGCGACCACGGCCAGGGTGACGAGGATCTTTCTGGTTCGAGTCATTCCAACTCCTTGGAGGGGGACAGACTTTCCACAACTGACTCTAGCCGTACATAAGCCCTATATTCGAACAAATGCTGTTGAAAATCGTCGAGTTGGCGCAATCGGGTCACCCCGGAAACGCCTCGGCCGCGGCGGCTCCCCCTCCGCGCCGCCGCGGCCGATCCCCGTCAGGATGAAAGTCTCAGGCGTCCTTCGCGGGCGGGGCCGGCATGTGGCCGTCACCCTTGGTGGTCGCGCCGCCCTTGGGAGGGACGGGCATGTGACCATCGCCGGTCGGGACTATCGGTCCGTCCTCAGGCGGTGCGGGCATGTGCCCGTCCCCCATGGGCTTGAGGACTTTCTTCTTCTTGCTGTCGCTCATGTGTGACTCCAGCTTGGTGCGGGGCTCCGGGACTAGACCGCCCGCTCGGCAACTCCCCCGAGGGTCGCCGAGCGGGCGGTCCAGGGCCGCTCACGATAGCTGTGGGGCCCACGCGACCCGTCTGCCCCCCGACGCGACGGATCGTTGAAATAAGAGTGGCAGCCCGTCATAAACGTTCGATGAACGTGCTCGAAGACGGCCCTGCGCGGTGCGGTTGAGGCCCTATGCGGCCGCTACCGGACGCAGCAGGACACGCACCTCGTCCGCCTCCGGCGCCCCCGTCTGCTCGTGCAGGGCCAGGGCCTTGCTCCAGCAGGCCCGGGCCCGGTCGATCTGGCCGAGGCTGTCGAGCGCCTTGCCGAGCACGGTCAGGACGTTGGCGCGCATCCAGTCGCCGCCGACGCAGCCGGTGGCGAGGGCCTGCTCGGCGTGTTTCGCGGCCTGGGCGGGGTGGCGGGCCGCCAGGTGGACCTGGGCGATGCGGTAGTGCGCCGCGCCCTCCCACAGCCGCTGGCGGTTCTCCGCGAAGACCCGCTGGGCGTCCGTGAGCTGGACGAGCGCCTCCGCGTACCGTCCGGCCTGGTTGAGGCCGATCCCCAGCGCGTACCGGGCGTTGGCGACCCGGAAGCTGATGCCGAGTTCGTCGTAGAGGGCCACGCCCTGGCGGGCGAGCTCGATGGACTGGTCGGTGCGCCCCATCATGGCGAGGGTCCGGGACCAGTTGCACAGGGAGCTCGCCTCGCCGTGCCGGTTGCCGTCGAGCCGGAAGGCCTCGATGGCGCGCAGGACGTGGGTCTCGACGGTCTTGAGTGCGAGTGGATCACTGCCCGCGTGCTGGTTCATGCAGCCCACGGAGATGGCCAGTTCGTTCGCGGCGTTGCCCCGCGTCCACGGGTCCTCGGTGGTCTCGGCGTGGTCCGCGGCGCGCTGCAGCTCCACGGCGGCCTGTTCGAAGGAGCCGAGCTTGTTGAGGACCTGCCCGAGGGTCACGCGGGCCCGGCCCTCGGCGTGCGGGTCCCCCGCCTCGTGCGCGGCGGCACAGGCCGCCCGGGTCACCAGCTCGAAGCGGTGCGAGCTCGCCCCCGACTCCGCCAGGTCCTTGGCCGCGAGCAGCAGGTCCACCGCCCGCCGCAGCCCGGCCCGGCCCAGGGACTGCTGGGCGCACGCCAGGATGCAGGCCGCCTCCGCGTGCAGCCAGTCCAGGGCCCTGGCGTCGTCCTCGAAGCCCCGTACGGGGTGGTCGACGGACTCCAGGTGATCCACTGTCCGGTCACCGGGACGCTCGATCGCGTACACCCGGGCCGCCGAGGCCAGGTAGAAGTCCAGGAGCCGGGAGAGCGCGGCCTCGCGTTCGCTGGGCGGGAGTTCGTCGCGTTCGGCGCAGGCGCGGGCGTAGAGGCGGACGAGGTCGTGGTAGCGGTAGCGGCCGGGGGCCGCGGACTCCAGGAGCGAGGTGTCGACCAGGGACTCCAGGAGGTCCTCGGCGTCCTCGGGCGCGAGGTCGAGCATCGCGGCGGCGGCCGTGAGGGAGATGTCGGGCCCGTCGGCGAGGCCGAGGAGGCGGAAGGCACGGGCCTGGACGGGCTCCAGCTGGCCGTAGCCGAGCTCGAAGGTGGCCTCGACGGCGAGGTCGCCCGCCTGGAGCTCGTCGAGGCGGCGGCGCTCGTCGGCCAGCTTCGCGGCCAGGGTGGAGACGGTCCAGGTGCGGCGGGCGGCGAGCCGGGAGGCCGCGATGCGGATGGCCAGGGGCAGGAAGCCGCAGGCGGCGACCACGTCGAGGGCCGCCTCCCGCTCGGAGGCCACGCGCTCCTCGCCGACGATCTTCGTGAAGAGCTGGAGCGCCTCGTCGGGGGACATCACGTCCAGGTCGACGAGGTGGGCCCCGGCCAGGTCCACCATGCGGGTGCGGGAGGTGACCAGGGCGGCGCAGCCCTCCGTGCCGGGCAGGAGCGGGCGGACCTGGGCGGCGTCGCGGGCGTTGTCGAGCAGGACGAGGACGCGGCGGCCGTCCAGGACGGAGCGGAACAGCGCGGCCCGCTCCTCCAGGGTGTCCGGGATGTCGGGGTCGGCCGTGCCGAGGGCGCGCAGGAAGGCGCCGAGGACCGTCTCGGGCTCGGCGACTCTGGGGCCCGCGCCCTGGAGGTCGACGTACAGCTGGCCGTCGGGGAAGTGCGGGCGCGCGGCGTGCGCGACGTGCACGGCGAGGGTGGTCTTGCCGACGCCGCCGATGCCGGCGAGGGCGGACACCGCCATCACCCGGCCCTCGGCCGTGGAGAGGATGTCGCTCAGCTCCTTGACGAAGGAGACGCGGCCGGTGAAGTCCTGCACGGTGGCCGGAAGCTGGGCGGGCCGGATGACGCCCGCGGACGGTTCGGCGGCGGGGGCCGAGGGCTCGGCCAGGGCCGGGTCGGCGGTGAGGATGCGCTGCTGGAGCTCCTGGAGGCCGGGGCGCGGGTCGACGCCGAGCTCGTCGGCGAGCAGGCGGCGGGTGTCCGCGTAGACGGCGAGGGCCTCGGCCTGGCGGCCGGAGCGGTAGAGGGCCAGCATCAGCAGTTCGCGCAGGCGCTCGCGCAGCGGGTGCGCGGCGGTGAGGGCGGTGAGTTCGGAGACGGACTCGGCGTGGCAGCCCTGTTCGAGGTCCATGTCGAGGCGGGCCTCGACGAGTTGCAGGCGCCACTCCTCCAGGCGGGTGCGCTGGGCGTCGGCGTACGGTCCCGGCACGTTCGCGAGGGGCTCGCCGTCCCAGAGGGACAGGGCCTTGTTGACGAGGGCGCGGGCCTGGCACAGGTCGCCCTGGGCGCGGGCCCGTTCGGCCACGGCCGACAGGGTCTCGGCCTCGGCGAGGTCGAGCGCGCCCTCGGCGGCGCGCACGGCGTAGCCGCCGGACTCGCTGACCAGGGCGCCGGGCGGGAGGACCTTGCGCAGCCGCGACGCGTAGGTGCGGATGGCGGCGAGGGCCTGCGAGGGGGGCTCCTCGCCCCAGATGGCGTCGATGAGTTCGGACGCGGTGGCCGTGCGGCCGTCACGCAGCAGCAGGGCGGCGAGCAGCGCGCGCTGCTGCGGTGACCCCGTGGACAGCTGCTGCTCCCCGAGCCAGGCCCGCACGGGCCCCAACACGCTGAACCGCGCGGTCGCCTGCACGTCCCCTTCGGCCTCACCCGAGCTGCCGCCCGAGCCCGCGCCGCCTGCGGCCGCTGCGCCGGAGACCTCGGCCGCGCCTACGCCTGCGGCACCCGCCGAGGCCGGAGCGTCTGCCACGTTCACCGAGCCTGCGGCACCCCTGGCGCCTGCGCCTGCCGAGCCTGTGGCACCTGCCGCGCCCGGGGCGCTCGCCGAGCCTGTGGCACCCGCCGCGCCTGTGGCGCTTGCCGAGCCTGTGGCGCCCGCCGTCCCCACGGCACCCGCCCGGCCGGACAGCGGCCCTGCCGCCAGCCCCCTCTTGCTCCGGCCGCCGCGTGTCGCCCGGCCCGGGGCAGAGGGCTTGGCGGGGGCGGGGTCCGGGGCAGGCTCGGGCCCGGCCGGGCCCCGGCCGGGGCCCGGCTCCTGGCTCGCGCCAAGCGAAGCGCTTCCCGCAGCCGGACGCCGCTGCTCCGGAACTCGCGGTAGACCGTCCATCGCTCCCCCTGCTGCCCTGCCGCACGCAGTTGCCTATGTCTGATCAAATACGCCCAACTGTGCCCGGCTGTGCCCGGTTCCTGCCTGCTGTGCCCGATACGGGTCTGCCCAGCCCGCACGACGTACTGCGGTGCACAGTTTGCCTTGTCGAGGGCGAATGCGTCAGCCGTGCGAGACGGCTCTCACAGGGTCATCGCACCAGTGACCGGTTTCGGACAACTGACGGATCGTCAGATGCGCGCTACCGTGGGCGGCATGGAGACCGTGGAGAACACTGCGGAGAGCGTCCAGGGCACCGCCGTCACCAGGCCCCCGTTCCCCCGGATCATCTCGGTGGACGACCACACGGTGGAGCCCCCGCACGTCTGGGCGGACCGGCTGCCGGAGAAGTACCGCGACCGGGGCCCGCGCATCGTCCGCGCCCCCCTGAAGGAAATGTCGTTCTTGGGCGGTAAGTTCGCCCCGGTGATGGGGGCGAAGGGGGACGAAGGCCCCATCGGGGACTGGTGGGTGTACGAGGATCTGCACCGGCCCCTGACCCGCCTCGACACGGCCGTCGGCTGCGCGCGCGACGAGATCAAGCTGGAAGTCATCACCTACGAGCAGATGCGTCCGGGCTCCCACAGCGTCCCGGAGCGCCTCGCCGACATGGACGTCAACCACGTCCAGTCCGCCCTGTGCTTCCCCACCTTCCCGCGCTTCTGCGGCCAGACGTTCACCGAGGCCGAGGACCGTGACCTGGGCCTTCACTGTGTGCGTGCGTATAACGACTGGATGGTGGAGGAGTGGTGCGGGCCCGCCGCCCGAGGTCGTCTGATACCGCTCACCCTGGTCCCGCTGTGGGACGCGGACCTGGCGGCGGCCGAGGTGCGGCGCAACGCGGCCCGGGGCGTGCGGGCCGTCGCGTTCTCCGAGATACCGCCCCACCTGGGGCTTCCCTCGATCCACACCGACTACTGGGATCCGTTCCTCGCGGCCTGCGACGAGACCGGCACGGTCGTCGCCATGCACATCGGGTCGTCCAGCAGGATGCCCTCGACCTCGGCCGACGCGCCGCCCGCCGTCGGCTCCACCATCACGTTCGCGAACTGCTGCTTCTCGATGGTCGACTGGCTGATGAGCGGCAAGTTCGAGCGCTTCCCGCGCCTGCGGGTCATGTACGCCGAGGGACAGATCGGCTGGATTCCCTACATCATGGAGCGCGCGGACGTGGTGTGGGAGGAGAACCGGGCCTGGGGCGGCGTCGCCGACAAGGTCCGCAGGCCGCCCTCCGAGCTGTTCGCCGAGCACGTCTACGGATGCTTCTTCGACGACGCCTTCGGGCTGCGGAACCTCGACGCGATCGGCGTCGGCAACGTCCTGTACGAGACCGACTACCCGCACTCGGACTCCACCTGGCCGAAGTCGCGCGAGGTCGGCGAGGCCCAGATGGAACACCTGGCTCCGGACGTCGTGGAGCGGATCGTGCGCGGCAACGCCATCGACCTGCTCGGCCTCACCCCGGCGGGTCTGTGGCCGGGGCCCGGGGCCTGAGCGGGGCCGACCGCCGTCTCCCGGGCGGTTGTCAGTGCCTCGGGGTTCAATCGGAGGCATGGCGATCAAACGTGAGCGGGCCGGTGTCGATCCCTTCTCGCACGAGCCGCCCGTGCCGGACGCGGAGCGGGTGGTGCGGCGCGGGGACTGGTACGGAAGGGACCTGTCGGGGGAGGCGTACGAGCGCTTCACGTTCTTCGACACGGATCTGACGGAGGCGGTCGCCGAGGGGGCGGTGTTCGACGGGTGCACCTTCGCCGGAGTGAAGTTCAACGCGGCGCGGTTCACCTCGGCGGCCTTCACCAACTGCACCTTCAAGCGCTGCGTGTTCTTCGACACCCGGTTCGAGCAGTGCAAGGCGGTGGGCAGCCTCTTCCAGCAGTGCACGTTCACGGTCCTCGAGGTGCGCGGCGGGGACTGGTCGTTCGTCGCGCTGCCGGGCGCCGATCTGCGCAAGGCCGTGTTCGACGGGGTGCGGATGCGGGAGGTGGACCTCACGGCGGCCCGTCTTGAGGAGGCCGTCGTGACCTGCTGCGACCTGTCGGGCGCGCAGCTGCACAGCACCCAGCTCATGGGGGCCGACCTGCGCGGCAGCGAGCTGTCCTCCCTCGACCCGCTGACCGTGGCGATCGGGGGCACGAAGGTCGACCTGGACCAGGCGGGGGTGATCGCCGGGGCGCTCGGCTTCGAGGTGGGCTGAGCCGGGGCGGGCCCGGCGCCCGTGACCCTTGTCTGATGGGTCGTCAGGTACGACGATGTGGTTCGTCGCCGACGCGGGCCGTCGGCAGTGCGGTACGTCGGCGGCGTGCTGCGTCGACGTGCGCGACGGGCCGTCCGCCGGACCCGGCGGGCGCGCATCAGGGCGAGGGATGGAGTTCCTATGGCGCCGGTGCCCGACCTGGCGGACGTCTTTCCTCCGGGGCGTCTCGCCTACGGCATGCAACTGCCCGTGCAGGCCCGCAGCGTGCTCTTCGCCGAGCCCTGGGAGGCGGGCGCGGGCGCGGCCGACCTGGTGGCGGTGGCGCGCGCGGCCGACGGCGCGGGGTTCGCGTACGTGGCGTGCTGCGACCACGTGGCGATCCCGCGGCGGCTCGCCGACGCGATGGGCACGACCTGGTACGACCCCGTGGCCACGCTCGCCCACCTCGCGGCGGTCACCGAGCGCGTGCACCTGCTCAGCCACGTCGCCGTGGTGGCCCTGCGCCATCCGCTGCTCACCGCCAAGCAGTACGCGACCCTCGACCACCTCAGCGGCGGCCGGCTGATCCTCGGCGTCGGCGCGGGCCACGTGCCGGAGGAGTTCGCCGCGCTCGGCGTGGACTTCGCGCGCCGGGGTGCGCTGCTCGACGAGACGGTGGACGCGCTGCGGGCCGCGCTCGGCCCGGCCGAGTACCCCGAGCACCACGGCCCCGCCTTCGACTTCGCGGACCTCGGGCAGCGGCCGCGGCCCGCCCGGGAGCGGGTGCCGGTCTGGGTCGGCGGCTCCTCGCCCGCCGCCGTGCGCCGCGCCGCGACGCGCGGCGACGGCTGGCTGCCGCAGGGCGATCCGCGCGACCGGATGCCCGCCCGGATCGGGGAGCTGCTGCGGCTGCGCGAGCGGGCCGGGATCACGGAGCCGATCACGGTCGGCGCCCTCACCGAGCCCCTGTACGTGGGCGATCCCTCCTGGCCGGTCGGGCGGCGCACCCTCACCGGCAAGCCGGAGGCCCTCGCCGACTCGCTGCGCGCGTACGCGGCGATGGGCGTGCACCAGATCCAGGTGCGGTTCCGCAGCCGGAGCCGCAGCGAACTCACCGACCAGATGGCGGCGTTCGGCGCACAGGTCGCGCCGCTGCTCGGCTGAAGGGAACCGGGATGGGCAAGCTCGACGGACGCGTGGTCATCGTCACCGGCGGGGCGCGCGGCCAGGGGGAGCAGGAGGCGCGGCTCTTCGTCGCCGAGGGGGCGCGGGTCGTCATCGGGGACGTCCTGGACGAGCAGGGGGAGGCGCTGGCCAAGGAGCTGGGGGACGCGGCCCGCTACGTCCGCCTGGACGTGGGGAGCGAGGACGACTGGCGGGCCGCGGTCGAGGCGACCGAGGACGCCTTCGGCAAGGTCGACGGGCTCGTGAACAACGCGGGCATCCTGCGCTTCAACGAGCTGGTCAACACGCCTCTGGAGGAGTACCAGCGCGTCGTCCAGGTCAACCAGACCGGCGTGTTCCTCGGCATCAGGTCCGTGGCCCCGCGCATCGGCGAGGCGGGCGGCGGCACGATCGTGAACACCGCCTCGTACGCGGGGCTCACGGGCATGGCGTACATCGGGGCGTACAGCGCGACCAAGCACGCGATCGTCGGTCTGACGCGCGTCGCCGCGCTGGAGCTCGCGGCCCGGGGCATCCGCGTGAACGCCATCTGCCCCGGCGCCATCGACACCCCCATGAGCAACCCCGCCCAGCTGGATCCGGGGGCGGACGCGGAGCAGGCGGCCCGGGGGCTCGACGCGCTGTACCGCAGGTACGTGCCGCTCGGCCGGGTCGGCAAGGCGCACGAGGTGGCGCGGCTCGCGCTGTTCCTGACCGCCGAGGAGGACTCGGCGTACATCACCGGGCAGCCGTTCGTGATCGACGGCGGCTGGCTGGCCGGGGTCAACGTCTTCTGACGGGTCGTCAGTTCGGCTGGACACCTCTCTTGACGCTCCCGGCGCCCGGTGGAACAGTCGAGGCACTCGATCTGACGGTGCGTCAGAAACGTAGAGGACGGTGAACCGCCTTGGAATTCGGGCTCTTCGTACAGGGATACGTCGGCAAGCGGGCGCAGACCGACCCGCTGGCCGAGCACAAGGCGCTGATGGAGGAGACCGAGTACGTCATCGCGGCGGACAAGGCGGGTTTCAAGTACGCGTGGGCCTCCGAGCACCACTTCCTGGAGGAGTACTCGCACCTCTCGGCCAACGACGTCTTCCTCGGCTATCTGGCGCACGCCACCGAGCGCATCCACCTCGGCTCCGGCATCTTCAACCCCCTCGCCCAGGTCAACCACCCGGTGAAGGTCGCCGAGAAGGTGGCCATGCTCGACCACCTCAGCGAGGGCCGGTTCGAGTTCGGCAGCGGGCGCGGCGCCGGGTCGCACGAGATCCTCGGCTTCCTGCCGGGCATCACCGACATGAACCACACCAAGGAGATCTGGGAAGAGACCATCGCCGAGTTCCCCAAGATGTGGCTCCAGGAGGAGTACGAGGGGTTCCGCGGCAAGCACTGGTCGCTGCCGCCGCGCAAGGTGTTCCCCAAGCCGTACGGGTCCTCCCACCCCGCCATGTGGTACGCCGCCGGGTCCCCGCCGTCGTACGCGATGGCGGCGCGGAAGGGGCTCGGCGTGCTCGGCTTCAGCGTGCAGAAGGTCTCCGACATGGAGTGGGTCCTCGAGCAGTACAAGACCGCGATCCGGGACGCCGACCCCGTCGGCGGCTTCGTCAACGACAACGTGATGGTGACGTCCACGGCGATCTGCGCGCCCACGCACGAGGAGGCCGTGCGCACGGCGGTGCACAGCGAGCTCAACTACCTCCAGTCCCTGGTCTTCCGCTACCACGACACCTTCCCCCGGCCCGAGGGCATCCCCCGGTGGCCCGAGGTCCTGCCCCCCTACACCGAGGAGATCGTCGAGCTGCTCATCGCCGAGGAGCTGATGATCTGCGGCGATCCGGACGAGGTCCTCCGCCAGTGCAAGCGGTGGGAGCAGGCCGGGGCCGACCAGCTGTCCTTCGGGCTGCCCGTGGGGATCTCGGCGGAGGACACGCTGCGGACGATCCGGCTGATCGGGGAGCATGTGATTCCCAAGATCGATACGGATCCCGTGCATCGCACGAGCCGGTTCCGTGCGGGGGCTTAGGCCTCGCGGGTGCGCCCCAGGCCCGCCCCTTCCCGATCCGGGGGCTTCGCCCCCGTGCCCCCTCTTTTCGCCGCTTCGCGGCTCGTCCTCAAACGCCGGACGGGCTGGATATGGGAGGCCGTCTCGCATGCTTGACCACCTCATCACGGGGGCCACCGTCGTCGACGGGACCGGTGCCGCTGCCCGCGTGGCCGATGTGGGCATCAAGGACGGGCGGGTCGCCGTCGTCGCCGCGGGGGTCACCGACGACAGCCGTAGCAGCGAAGACGCTCACGGCCTCGTGCTCGCGCCCGGGTTCGTGGATCCGCACACGCACTACGACGCGCAGCTGTTCTGGGATCCGTACGCGACGCCGTCGTTGAACCACGGGGTGACGACCGTGGTGGGCGGGAACTGCGGGTTCACGCTGGCGCCGCTGCATCCGGGGCGGCCCGAGGACGCCGACTACACGCGCCGGATGATGTCCAAGGTCGAGGGCATGTCGCTGGTGGCGCTCGAAGAGGGGGCGCCCTGGTCGTGGCGGTCCTTCGGGGAGTACCTCGACGCCCTTGAGGGGCGGATCGCCGTCAACGCCGGGTTCATGGTGGGGCACTGCGCGCTGCGGCGGTACGTGATGGGGCCCGACGCCGTCGGGGGGCAGCCGTCCGCCGGGCAGCTGGAGCGGATGGTCGCGCTGCTGCACGAGGCGATGGCGGCGGGCGCCTGGGGCCTGTCCACGACGCAGTCGTCCACGCACTCGGACGGCGACGGGGCGCCGGTGGCGTCCCGGCACGCGCGGCCGCGGGAGCTGCTCGCGCTCGCGCGGGCGGTCGGCGAACACGAGGGCACCCAGCTGGAGGCGATCGTCTCCGGGTGCCTCGACCGGTTCAGCGACGCGGAGGCCGACCTGCTCGTGGAGCTGAGCGCGGCCGCCGGGCGCCCCCTGAACTGGAACGTGCTCACCATCGACGCGGCCGTGCCCGACCGCGTGCCGCGCCAGCTCGTGCCCAGCGAACGGGCCCGGAAGGAGGGCGGCCGGATCGTCGCCCTGACCATGCCGATCCTCACGCCGATGAACATGTCCCTCGGCACGTTCTGCGCCCTGAACCTCATCCCGGGGTGGGGCGACGTGCTCGGCCTTCCGGTCCCCGAGCGCATCGCGCGGCTCCGGGACCCGGACGTGCGCGCGGAGCTGCTGCGCCGGGCCACCAGCGAGGAGGCGGGCGTCTTCCGGCGGCTCGCGCACTTCGACCGGTACGTCATCGGGGACACGTACTCCGAGGCCAACGCCGGGCTCGCGGGCCGGGTCGTCGGCGACATCGCGGCCGAGCGCGGCCAGGAGCCCTTCGCCTGCCTGGTCGACATCTGCGCCGACGACCGGCTGCGGACCGTCCTGTGGCCCATGCCGACCGACAACGACCCGGCGTCGTGGGCCCTGCGCGCCGAGACCTGGGAGCACGAGGACGTCCTGCTCGGCGGCTCCGACGCGGGCGCGCACCTGGACCGCATGTGCGGGGCGCCGTACACGACGCGGTTCCTCGGCGACTGCCTGCGCGGCCGCAAGCTGGTCGGCCTGGAGCGGGCGGTGCGGATGCTCACGGACGACCCGGCGCGCCTGTTCGGCCTGCGCGGGCGCGGCCGCGTCGCCGAGGGCTACCACGCGGACCTCGTCCTCTTCGACCCGGAGACCGTCGCCGCGGGCCCCGCGACGCTCGTGCACGACCTGCCGGGGGACAGCCCGCGCCTGGACTCCAAGGCGCTCGGGGTGCGGGCCGTGTGGGTCAACGGCGTCGAGGCGATCCGGGACGACGTGGTGACGGGCGCGGTGCCGGGCCGGGTCCTCCGGTCGGGCCGGGACACACGGACGGTGGCCACCAAGTGACCTTCACCGAGAGCCTGTTCATCGGCGGCGAGCCGGTCGAGCCCGACGGCGGCCACTACGAGGTGATCGACCCGGCCAGCGAGGAGGTCGTGGGCCGCGCGCCCGAGGCGAGCCCCGCGCAGGCGCGGCAGGCCGCGGCGGCCGCGCGGGCGGCCTTCGGCCCGTGGTCGCGCACGGCGCCCGAGGAGCGCGCGGCCGTCCTCGACCGGGCCGCCGGGATCATCGAGCGGGACTTCGACGCGCTCGCCGCCCTCGCCCAGGCCGAGACCGGCGCGACCACGGCGACCGCGCGCGGCATGCAGGTCGCGGTGGCCGCGGCGCGCTTCCGGCGCTATGCGAAGGGCGCCCTCGAACCCGTCGAGACGGCCCTGCCGCCGCAGGTCAACGAGGCCGGGCCGCTGGGCCGCGCGGCCGTCGTCGGCGCCGTGGCGGTCCGCGGGCCGGTCGGCGTCGTCACCTGCGTCACCTCGTACAACAACCCCTGGGCCAACGCGGTGGGCAAGGTCGCCCCGGCCCTGGCGATGGGCAACACCGTCGTCGTGAAACCGGCCCCCCAGGACCCCCTGTCCGTCCACCGGATGGCCGCGGCCCTGGCCGAGGCGGGGGCGCCGCCCGGCGTGGTGAACGTCGTCGGCGGCACCTCCACCGCGGTCGGCGAGGCCGCCGTGGCGGCCGCCGAGGTCGACATGGTGAGCTTCACCGGCTCCACGGCCGTCGGGCGGCGCATCGGCGAGGTGTGCGGCCGCGGCCTGAAGCGGCAGCTGATGGAGCTGGGCGGCAAGGGCGCCGCGGTCGTCTTCGCGGACGCGGACCTGGACGCGGCGGTGGCCGGGATCGGCACCACGTTCTCCTTCTACAGCGGCCAGATCTGCACGGCGCCGACCCGGGTGATCGTCCAGCGCGAGGTCTGCGCGCCCCTCCTGGAGAAGCTGACCGCCTACGCCTCGTATCTGAAGGTCGGCGACCCGCGGGCGAAGGGCACGGTGGTGGGCCCGGTCATCTCGGCGGCGCACCGGGACCGCGTCGAGGCGTACGTGGAGCTCGGCCGCAAGGAGGGCGCGCGGCTGCTCACGGGCGGCACCCGGCCCCCGGGCCCCGGCTTCTACGTCGCGCCCGCGCTCCTGGCCGACTGCACCCCCGACATGCGCGTGGTCCGCGAGGAGATCTTCGGTCCTGTCGTCGTGGTCGTCCCCTTCGACGGCGACGAGGACACCGCGGTGGCGCTGGCCGACGACAGCGACTACGGCCTGCTCTCCTACGTCTGGTCGGCGGACGTGGCCCGCGCCTTCCGCGTCGCGCGGCGCCTGCGCGCGGGCGGCGTCGGCGTGAACACCATCGCCCGCAACATGGAGGCCCCCTTCGGCGGCTTCAAGGCCAGTGGCGTGGGCCGCGACTGCGGCTCGTACGCGCTCGCCGCGTACAGCGAGACGCAGTCCGTGGTCTGGTCGGGCTGACCGCGCGGGATCGGGCCGTACGGGACCGGGGGACTAGGCCCGGCCTGGTCCCGGCCTGGTCCTCCGGACGGATACGCGCCGCGTACTGCCCGAACTAGCGTCCCGGGCATGAGAATCGGAGTGATCGGAACCGGGAACGTCGGCCGCGCCCTCGCCACGGCGTGGGCCGCCGCCGGACACGACGTGGTGCTCGGCTCGCGCGACCCCGGGGCCAGGAAGGAGACCGGCGCACAGCTCGGCCTGCCGCTCGCCGGCGTGCGGGCGGCGGCGGCCGGGGCGGAGGTCGTCGTGAACGCGACGCCGGGCGCGGACTCCGTGGCCCTGCTGCGCGCGTCCTGCGCCGACGTCCTCGACGGCAAGGTGCTGATCGACGTCGCCGTGGGATTCACCGTCGAACCCCACGGCTTCGTCCTCACCCATCCCGAGCGGTCCCTCGGTGAGGAGATGCAGCGGGCCTTCCCGGCCGCCCGCGTCGTCAAGACCCTCTCCACGATGGACTCCGCCGCCATGGTCGCGCCGGACGCCCTGGCCGGGGAGAGCACGGTGTTCCTCTCCGGCGACGACCCCGCCGCCAAGGCCGTCACCGCCGGCCTCCTCACCGACCTCGGCTGGCCTCCCGCCTCCCACCTGGACCTGGGCGGCATCGACACCGCCCGGGGCCAGGAACACTTCGCGCACCTCTTCGTGGCCCTCGCGGGAGCCCTCGGCACCCACACGTTCAACGTCCGCGTGGTGCCCCCGGCCGGGCGGTGATCAGCGGCCCAGGAAGATCGGGTTGGTGAGGGCCCGCATGGGGCCCGGCAGGGGCGGGGTCAGCTGGGGCTTGCGGACCTCGGCGCGCACGTAGGCGGCGTAGGAGGCCGTGGTGCGCCACTCGGCCGAGCCGGTGCCCGTGTCGTCGATGGGCGGGCCGGTGAACAGGACGCCCTGGTCGGTGACGAAGCGGATGACGCAGCCGGGGGCGCCCTTGACGTCCAGGCGCACCGTCACCGGGTCGTCGGCGTCCACGCGCAGGCGCTCGCCGATGCCCGCGTGGCGGCCCTTGCCGCCGGCCGCGGAGAAGGTCAGCTCGACCTCCTTGGCCTCGGCGATGTAGGAGCGGCCCGCGCGGATGCCCTCCTGGACGGCCTCGCGGGTCAGGTCGTCGGCGAGGACGACGGTCTGCGGGCGGCCCACCGGGTCCGGGTCGCGGTGGGCGTCGCTGTTGCCCATCGCGGGCGTCCAGCGGCGCCCGCCGCGCGCGGCCGCCACCAGGGCGTTGTCCCACTCGGAGAGGGCGACCTCGTCCTCGGGGGAGTAGGCGCCGTTCCACACCTCGACCGCGTCGGCCTCGCCGAAGCCGAACTTCCAGTTGCAGCCGACGCAGGTGGCGTGCGGGTGGGCGGGCACCACGAGGCCGCCGGAGCGGCGCACGGCGCGGGCGTAGTGGCCGAAGCGGTTGTCGCGGGCCCGGTAGCGCCAGTCGACGAAGGTGCCGGGCTCGGTGCCGATCGCGAGGACGTGGCCGTTGCGGGTGGTGATCTCCTCGCCGAGCAGGACGAGCAGGTCGTCACCGGCGACGTCGGACCAGTGGGCGTGCGACGACTGCGTGTTGTGGTCGGAGGTGTTGATGAAGTCCAGGCCCGCCGCGCGGGCGAGCGCCCCGATCTCGGCGGGGGTGCGGCGCCCGTCGGAGTACCAGGTGTGCAGATGGCAGTCGCCCCGGTACCAGGCACGCCCCCGGCCCTTCGCCCGCTCCGGCGGGTACGACGGCTTCGGGGTGGTGCCGGGCGCGCCGTAGGTGAGGGTGATGGTCACCTCGTACGGCAGGCCCTGCGGGGCCACCGTGTACGGGCCGAGCGCGATGTGCCAGCGGCCCGCGCGCACCGGGCCCGGCAGATAGCCGGGGGTCGCGTCGTCGGCGCGCAGGAAGAACTCCGTGCGGGCGCCGCCCGACCAGCCGCGGAAGCCCTTGCCGCCGAGGTCCGTGCCGCGCTCGTCGAAGATGCCGATGTCCAGGGCGTTGCCGGCGGTGCCCGCGGGGACGGGCGGCTTCTCGTAGGTGTAGGAGACGTGGATCTCCCGCACGCCGCGCGGCACGTCCACCGGGAGGTAGACGAAGTCCGGGGCGCCGGTGGGCAGCGTGCCCCTGACGGTCTTCGTCTCCTTGCCGGAGCGCCGCTCGGCGGCCTCCGCGTCGTCCGTGAAGCTCACGGTTCCCAACGTAAGGGCCGTGGCCGCGCCCGTCACGAGCAGCGCCCGTCTGTTCAGGTGGCCTTCGTCCTGGCACATGGATGCTCCCCGGAGTCGGTGACGACGGTGACGACGACACGTGAGTGGTGCCTGCAACTCTGGTATTGAGCCGTGAACTCCCTTGTAAGGGAAGGGGATCGACAGGTTTCCGGCGGAGGACGAGGGGGCCGCTCCGGGGCGGCCGTCCCGGAGCCCGGGAGGCGGCCCCGACCTGGCGGAAGTGTCTGTGGGTGTCGCGTGTTGTCGCTCGTATGCTCAAGGACATGACCAACAGCGCACAGCCCCCCGAGGACGGACGTCCCACAGCCAACGCCATGCGGCGGGCCCTGCGGCGGGCCAGGGACGGGGTCGCGCTGGACGCGGCGGAGGCCGCCGTGCTGCTCCAGGCGCGCGGCGACGACCTGGAGGACCTGGCGGCCTCGGCGGCCCGGGTGCGGGACGCGGGCCTGGAGGCGGCGGGGCGCCCGGGGGTCATCACGTACTCGAAGAGCGTGTTCGTCCCGCTCACCCGGCTGTGCCGGGACAAGTGCCACTACTGCACGTTCGTCACCGTGCCGGGCAAGCTGCGCCGGGCCGGGCACGGGATGTTCATGTCCCCGGACGAGGTTCTGGACATCGCCCGCAAGGGCGCCGCGCTCGGCTGCAAGGAAGCCCTCATCACCCTCGGCGACAAGCCCGAGGACCGCTGGCCCGAGGCCCGCGAGTGGCTGGACGCGCACGGCTACGACGACACGATCGCCTACGTGCGGGCCATATCGATCCGCATCCTGGAGGAGACGGGCCTGCTGCCCCACCTCAACCCCGGGGTGATGTCGTGGACCGACTTCCAGCGGCTCAAGCCGGTCGCGCCCTCCATGGGCATGATGCTGGAGACCACCGCCGAGCGGCTGTGGTCGGAGCCGGGCGGCCCGCACCACGGCTCGCCCGACAAGGAACCGGCCGTCCGGCTGCGCGTCCTGGAGGACGCGGGCCGCTCCTCCGTGCCCTTCACCAGCGGGCTGCTCATCGGCATCGGCGAGACGTACGAGGAGCGCGCGGACTCGCTGTTCGCGCTGCGCCGCGTGGCCCGGTCGTACCACGGCGTGCAGGAGCTGATCATCCAGAACTTCCGCGCCAAGCCGGACACGGCGATGCGCGGCATGCCGGACGCCGAGATCGACGACCTGGTCGCCACGGTCGCCGTCGCCCGGCACATCATGGGCCCCTCCGGCTGCGTCCAGGCCCCGCCGAACCTCGTCGACGGCGAGTACGCCCTGCTCATCCGCGCCGGGATCGACGACTGGGGCGGCGTCTCGCCGCTCACCATCGACCACGTCAACCCGGAAAAGCCCTGGCCGCAGATCGAGGCGCTCGCCGAGCAGTCGGCGGCCGAGGGCTTCGAGCTGCGCGAGCGCCTGTGCGTCTACCCCGAGTTCGTGCGGCGGGGCGAGCCGTGGCTGGACCCGCGCCTGATGCCGCACGTGCGCGCGCTCGCCGACCCGGAGACGGGCCTCGCGAACCCGGACGCCCCGGTCCGGGGCCTGCCCTGGCAGGAGCCCGACGAGGGGTACGTGGCCTCGTCCGGCCGCACCGATCTGCACCGCACCATCGACACGGAGGGCCGCACCGCCGACCGGCGCGACGACTTCGACGAGGTGTACGGCGACTGGGAGGCGCTGCGGGAGCAGGCCGCGCCCGGCATGGTGCCCTCCCGCCTCGACGGGGACGTCCGCTCCGCCCTCGCCACGGCCGCCGACGACCCGACGCGCCTCACCGACGCCGAGGCCCTCGTGCTGCTGCACGCGGACGGCCCCGCCCTGGACGCGCTCTGCTCCGTCGCCGACGACGTCCGCAAGTCCGTGGTCGGCGACGACGTCACGTACATCGTCACGCGGAACATCAACTTCACGAACGTCTGCTACACGGGCTGCCGCTTCTGCGCCTTCGCGCAGCGCCGCACCGACGCGGACGCCTACACCCTGTCCCTGTCGCAGGTCGCCGACCGCGCGGCCCAGGCCTGGGACGTCGGCGCGGTCGAGGTGTGCATGCAGGGCGGCATCCACCCCGACCTGCCCGGCACCGCCTACTTCGACATCGCGCAGGCGGTGAAGGAGCGCGTCCCCGGCCTGCACGTGCACGCCTTCTCCCCCATGGAGGTCGTCAACGGCGCGACCCGCACGGGCCTTTCGATCCGCGAGTGGCTCCTGCGCGCCAAGGAGTCCGGCCTCGACTCCGTCCCCGGTACGGCCGCCGAGATCCTCGACGACGAGGTCCGCTGGATCCTCACCAAGGGCAAGCTTCCGGCGGCGACGTGGATCGAGGTCATCAAGACCGCCCACGAGGTGGGCCTGCGCTCCTCGTCCACGATGATGTACGGCCACGTCGACCAGCCCCGGCACTGGCTCGGCCATCTGCGCACGCTGGCCGGGATCCAGCAGGAGACCGGCGGCTTCACGGAGTTCGTGACGCTGCCCTTCATCCACACGAACGCGCCCGTCTACCTCGCGGGCATCGCCCGCCCCGGCCCCACCACCCGCGACAACCGCGCGGTGACCGCCATGGCCCGGCTCCTGCTCCACCCGCACATCCCCAACATCCAGACCAGCTGGGTGAAGCTCGGTACCGAAGGGGCCGCTGAGATGCTGCGCTCCGGCGCGAACGACCTCGGCGGGACGCTGATGGAGGAGACCATCTCCCGGATGGCGGGCTCCAGCTACGGCTCGTACCGCTCGGTGAAGGACCTCGTCGCCATCGCCGAGGCCGCGGGGCGGCCCGCGAGGCCGCGCACCACCCTGTACGGGGAGGTCCCCGACGAGCGCGTCCAGGCCGCCACGGCCTCGGACGGCCACCTCCCGGAACTCCTGCCGGTCCTGGACGTGTAGGCCCTGCCGGGGGCTTCCCCGATCCCGCCCCTTCCCGAAACTGGGGCTCCGCCCCAGACCCCGCTCCTCAAACGCCGGAGGGGCTACTTGTAGCCCGTCCGGCGTTTGCTGGGGCGCCCCCGCGGGGGGCCTCAGTAGCGGCCCACGTCCTGGCCGAACGTGGCGTTGGCCTCCGGGGCGCCGAGGGCCTTCGGGCCGAAGGAGACGAGCCCGGTCGTGGTGACCCCGGCGCGCGCGCCGGGGAAGTACCAGGCGGCGCCGGAGTCCTTGTACGCGCCGTCCTCACCGCGCGCGGTGACGGTCAGGTCGGCCTTACCGTCCCCGTTGACGTCGGACAGCAGCACCCGGTTCCCGAAGTAGTCCCGCTTCTCGGAGGCCCCGGGCACGCCGGGCTTGGACTGGTCGAAGGCCTGGGCGCCGGTGCCGCTGAGCCCGGTGCGGGAGCCCTTGAGGAGGACGAAGGACCCGGCGTCGGGGACGCGGGCGGAGCCGCTGCCGATGTCCTCGCCGGGCACGCCGACGGCGATGTCGGCGTAGCCGTCGCCGTTGACGTCGCCCGCGCTGATGTCGGAGCCGAACCCGTCCCCGGTCTCGCCGACGCCGGGCACGCCCGGCGAGTCCTGGGTGATCTTCTTGGTGCGGGTGGCGGCGGGCCCGTTCTTGCTGCCGTAGTCGACGCGGACGGTGCCCTTGTCGCTTTCGTTGTCGTCGTTGCTGGTGCCGTTGTCGCGGGTGACGAAGTCGCCGTAGCCGTCGCCGTCGACGTCCGCGACGGCGCCGCCGAGGGAGGACTTGAGCTTCTGGGGGGTGCCGGTGAGCCCGTCCTTGGTGCCCTTCCAGAAGCGGCTGGGGTAGGCGCTCTCCTCGAAGCCGTGGGCGGTGACGAGGTCGTCGATGCCGTCGCCGTTCAGGTCGCCGGGGACGAGGTAGGCGGGGCCGAACGTCTGGCTGGTGTGGATGGCCTCCTGCCGCTGGGGCTTGCCGTCGCGCGTGAAGGGGCCGTACGAGACGGTCATCCCTTCCTCGTCCTCGTCGTTGTCCGGGTAGTCGTTGCTGACGAGGTCGCGGTGGCCGTCGCCGTCGAAGTCCCCGGTGGCGAATCCGGCGGAGGTGGCGGGCAGTTCCTGGGCGGCGCCGGTGAGGCCGTCCTTCGACCCCCACAGGGTGACCAGCTTGTCGCTGTACCCGCTGCCCACGACGAGGTCGGTGAACCCGTCCCCGTCCAGGTCCCCGACGGTCACCTGCGTGCCGAAGGTGCCGTCCTTCTCGATCTCGCCCGGCACCCCGGCCGTGCCCCGGTCGACGATCTTCGGGTGCGCCCGGTCGGGCCCGTTCTTCGAGCCGTAGACGACGGCGACGTACCCGGCGTTCGTCTTGCCGCCGACGGTGGCGTACGGCGCGGAGATCGCGAGGTCGGCGTAGCCGTCGTGGTTGAAGTCGGTGACGGGGACGCGGGGTGCCCGCGCGGCGTGCGCGGCGGCGTGCGCCGTGCCGCCGACGGCGAGCGGTACGGCTATCGCGGTCGCCGCGACGGCTGTGATGGCTGCGGTGAGGGAGCGTCGCACGGATCCTCCTGTGGCTGCTGTGGGCTGCGCGGGTGCACTGGGGGAGACCCGCGAGGCGAAGGGACGGTTGCACAACGGTGAAGGCGGGGCGTACGGCGGGCCGTTGCACTCCCCGGCCCGGGCCCCGGCCCCGGACGTCCGGCGGCCGGGGCGGAGCGGGGTCAGCGGCCCACCCAGGCGCCGAAGTAGGAGCGCTCGTCCGGGGCGCCCAGCGCGGCGGGGCCGAAGGACGTGCTGCCGGTGGCCGTCAGGCCGGACTTCGTGCCCTTGAGGACCCAGGCGGCGCCCACGTCCTGCACGGTGGTGTCCTCCAGGGGCGCGGTGCCGGTCAGGTCGGCCTTCTTGTCGCCGTCGACGTCGGAGAGTAGGACTTCCGAGCCGAAGCCGTCACCCGTCTCGGACACGCCCGGAACGCCTGCCGTGGACTGGGTGAAGGCCTGCGCGCCCTTGCCGCTGAGGCCGCTCCGCGCGCCCTTCAGCAGGACGACGCCGCCCGTGTCGTAGGCCTTCTTGCCGCCGGTGGTGACGTCCTTGCCGGGGATGCCGACGGCGATGTCGGCGTAGCCGTCGCCGTTGACGTCGGCCGCGCCGAGCGAGGCGCCGAACCGGTCGCCGCGGTGGTACTCGCCGTCCGCGCCGGGGATGGGGCCGCCCCGCTCGCCCGTGCCGGGCACGCCCGGCGAGTCCTGGGTGAGCTTCACGCTGCGGGTGGCGGCGGGCCCGTTCTTGCTGCCGTAGTCGACGCGGACGGTGCCCTTGTCGTCGGACTGGGCCTCGCCGTCCCCGCTGACCGCGCGGGTGACGAAGTCGCCGTAGCCGTCGCCGTCGACGTCCGCGACGACGCCTCCCCGGGAGGGCTTGAGGGCCTTGGCGGAGGTGCCGCTGAGGCCGTTCCTCGTCCCCTTCCAGAAGCGGCTGGCGAGCGGTCCGTCCTCGTCGCCGTTGTTGGTGACGAGGTCGTCGACGCCGTCGCCGTTCAGGTCCCCGGCCACGAGGTCCAGGAGGCCGGGCTCCGTCGGGACGCGCACGGCCTTCTTCCTGGCCGGGTGGCCCTGGGCCGTGAACGGGCCGTAGGAGACGGTCAGGGTCGCCACGTCGTTGCCGTGCTCCGGGTAGACCTCGTTCACCAGGTCGCGGTTCCCGTCGCCGTCGAAGTCCCCGGCCGTGATGTTGCCGTACGCCCCGTTGGCGACTTCGCCGGAGGCGCCGGTCAGACCGGTGGCGGAGCCCCACAGGAGGACCGCCTTGGTCATGGGGTGCCCGCCGGCGACGAGGTCGGTGTAGCCGTCCTTGTTGAAGTCGCCGACGACCAGTTCGCTGCCGAACAGGTCGTCCTCACGGGCGTCACCGGGGACGCCCGGGGTGGTGCGGTCGATGAGGCGCGGGTGCGCGCGGTCGGGGCCGTTCTCGGACCCGTACACGACGGCGACGTACCCGGCGCCCTTCTTGCCTCCGGCGGAGCCGTACGCGGCGCTGAACGCGAGGTCGGCGTACCCGTCCTTGTTGAAGTCCGTCACCGGTGCCTTGGGGGGCCTGGGTGCCGCGGACGCGGTGCCCGTCGCGGTGAGCGTGAGCGGTACGGCGACCGCGGCCGCCGCGACGGCTGCGATGAGGGAGCGGCGCACTGGATCTCCTGGGGTGTGCATACGAGTTGGTGGGCGTACGAGGTGGTGTTTCGGAGGTGGTACGGGGACTAGCGCGCGAGGCGCTCGCCCAGGCGGGCTTCCTTCTCCGGGGCGCCGAGCGCGGCCGGGCCGAAGGAGGCGATCCCGGCCGTCGTCAGGCCGGTGGCGGCGCCCTTGAACACCCAGGCCGCGCCCGAGTCCTGGTACGTGCCGTCCTCCCAGGGCGCGGTGACCGTCAGGTCGGCCTTCTTGTCGCCGTTGACGTCGGACAGCAGGACGTGGGCGCCGAAGCGGTCGCCCTTCTCGGACGCGCCGGGCACGCCCGCCGTGGTCTGGGTGAAGGCCTGCGCGCCGGTGCCGCTGAGGCCGCTCTTGGCGCCCTTGAGGAGAACGAAGTTGCCGCTGTCTAGAACGTTCTTTCCAGAGGCGGTGACGTCTTCGCCGGGGACGCCGACGGCGATGTCGGCGTAGCCGTCGCCGTTGACGTCGCCCGCGCTGATCGAGGCGCCGAACTGGTCGCCGCTGTTGAACTCGTCGCCGACGTACCCGCCCGTCTCGCCGACGCCCGGGACGCCGGGGCTGTCCTGGGTGATCTTCACGCTGCGGGTGGCGGCGGGGCCGTTCTTGCTGCCGTAGTCGACGCGGACGGTGCCCGCCTCGGTGTCGTTGTCCTCGTTGCTGGAGCCGTTGTCGCGGGTGACGAAGTCGCCGTAGCCGTCGCCGTCGACGTCCGCGACGGCACCGCCCACGGAGGCCTTGATGCCCTTGTACGTGTGGCCGAGACCGGCCTTGGAGCCCTTCCAGAACCGGCTGCCGTACGCCCGGTCCTCGAAGCCGTGGCTGGTGACGAGGTCGTCGACGCCGTCGCCGTCCAGGTCGCCCGCGACGAAGTCGCCGAGCTCGCGGAAGGAGCCGAACCCGATCGCGTCCTTCCTGGCCGCCTCGCCGCCGCGCGTGAACGGCCCGTACGAGACGGTCATGCCCGTGTCGTCGCTCTCGGGCGCGGACTTGTACTCCTGCGTCACCAGGTCGCGGTGCCCGTCGCCGTCGAAGTCGCCGGTGGCCAGCGACCCGCCCGCGCCCGGCAGTTCGGCGGCCGCGTCGGCGAGACCGGCGGCGGAGCCCCAGAGCACCACGGTGGCGCCCGAGTAGGAGCCCACGACCAGGTCCGTGTACCCGTCCCCGTCGAGGTCGGCGGTGGTCAGCTCCCGGCCGAAGGCCCCGTACTCGCCGACCTCCCCGGGCACGCCCGCGCTCGACCTGTCGATGACCTTCCGGTGGGCCCGGTCCGCCCCGCTCTTGGACCCGTACACGACGGCCACGTACCCGGCTTCCTGCTTGCCGCCGACCGTCGCGTGCGGGGCGCCGAGCACGAGGTCGGCGTAGCCGTCCTTGTTGAAGTCGACGACGGGGGCCGTGGCCGCCCTCGCCTTGGGCGCGGCGGACGCGGTGCCGGTGCCCATCGCCAGCGGTGCGGCGAGGGTGGCGGCGGCGATGGCGACGACGAGGGAGCGACGCACTGTTCCTCCTGTGACTGGTGGCCCTTCTTGATCAAGGACCGACAGAGAGGAGACAGCCGAGGTGACGCGAGGGTTGCACGATCCTGAACGAGGAGAAACGGAAGCCCCGCCTCAGCCCGCCGGGGCCGGTCCGCTCCCGTCCTGGTCAGTGCCTGAACCGACCCGTTCGCCGAGACAGCCGCTCCATCCGCTCGACGTCGTGTCGCGGATGCCGCCACACGTTCCTGGGGTGCTCCACCGGCCGTGCTGGGCAAGCCTCGATGAACTCCGTGAACTGGCGGTCGCACCAACTCGGAACCCAGGCACCGGAACGGCATACGAAGACCGCGTCAAAGGTGACTGTCGGCGCTTCCCCGTCGTCGATGTTCATGTTCACGGGGATGACGGGCTCTTCCGTGGGCCTGGCCATGGACTCACGCCATGGGGGGAAGTGAACGAACAACCGGGAGCCCGCCCAGTGGTGCGCGAGCATCCAGTCTTCCGCGGAGATGCGTCCGCGCTGTTTCCACTCCTCGAAGGTCGCGGTGTTGCGTCGGTATCCGCAGTCGTGGTGAGCGTCGTACAAGTGGACGCTGGCCCAGGAGCCTTCGCCGCCGATGTCGGAAGGGAAAACTTGGGCGGCCCACGCGTTGGAGTCGGCGTACCAAACGGGGGCGGCGGGAGCGATGGTGAAGCGGTTCCAGAATCCCTCGTACCCGTGACAGCGAGGTAGTTGGACACCTGCCTCGTGAAAGCGGCGAATGCGTTGGAGCCATATCACCTCGACGTGGTGGACGTCTTCAGCGATGGGCCATGCATACAGCCTGGAATGCTCACTGAGGGCTGCCCCCGCAGTCGGAGTGGGAAAGAAGAAATCCCAGTCCACGCACAGCAGATGCACTGGACAGTGCCTTCCTGGGCGGAGAAGCGGTGGTGGGAGGTTGCCCCCGGGCGGAGCCGGGGGCTGAGTTGAATGAGTGTGGTCAATGGCCGGGCGAGCCGCCGCCGCCCTGGCCGTCGCCGTCTTCGATGTCGGTGTTGTCGGTGTCGTCGCCCTCGCCACCATGGACGGAGACCCGGTGGAGCAATGCTGATTTGAGAGTCACTGAGTTCCTCCTCCTCGACTCATTCCTTCAACCCATTGGATTTCCAGGGCGTGTGTTGAAGGTACGGAGGGGGAAAGTCTGCGCTCAATGAACTTCTACGGACTTGCGCCGCTTCACCCGAGGGTGTCGATCGCTTCTGTGATGAGCCTTCTGGCAGACGCGCCATGGACAGCGATCCCAGACAGCTCTGCGAAGGTCCTGGCGTACTCGGCAATCTCGCTCGGTTGTGTCACCGTCAGCTCTGCTGAAACCAGTTCGCAAGCGACCTGCTTGTCGTCGTACATGGAGAAGGATTCACACGGCCATGCATTTCCGCGTGCGACACCCATGGGGACAACACCCAGGCTCAGCGCGGGAACGGACGTCAAGCCGATCAGATGGCGGAGTTGCTTCACCATGGTGCTCGGGCTGCCGATGACCGAGTGGAGAACCCACTCCTCGATCACGAAGGCGAACCGGCGCCCGCCGGAGCGGAGCACATGCTGCCGCCCCATACGGGCCGAAACGGCTTCCTCGATGTCGTCGGGGGCGTCGCGCAGGGCGACGACCGTGGTGAGGACGGCCCTCGTGTAGTCCGCGGTCTGCAGCAGACCGGGAACGACCTGCGACTGGTAGAAGCGAAACCAATGGGTTCGCTCGTACAGCGGGAGCACGGACTCCTGGACACGCTTGAGTCCGGCTCGCTCCATGCGGCGCCACTCGACGTACATGCCGTCGATACCGCGCGCCGCCGCGATGAGATCCGCCGTCTGTTCCTCCGCCTGGCAGATGCTCGTCCAGATCCGAATGTCGGCGTCGGACGGCGACGTCTTGCCGTTCTCAAGCCGGGAACTCTTCGATTCATGCCATCCGGCTGCCGCCGCCAGGGCCCGCGCGGTCAGGCCGGCGTCCTTGCGGATGTCGCGAAGACGCCCACCGAGAGCCGCGCGGGCCTGCTGGATGCTGGATGGGGGCAGTGACGGCATGGAGCATCAGCTCGGGTTCAGACCGGCTGGTACTCCTCGTGCGGAACGGCCCGTTCCCATACGGACTCGAAGGCCGCGGAACAGAGACGGGTCACGGCAGGGTCCGTCGTGCGTTCCTCGTCGCCATCGGGAGACAGCTCGCCCTCGCCGGTGAAGTGCAGGAACACGGTGAGTGTGTCGTCGAAGAGCCAGAAGTCGTTGCCGGGCAGCGCCAAGTCCGAGGCCCTGCGCCGTGGCAGCCAGCGGACCTGTTCTCCGGCTGCCGCGTTGCTCGGCGTCAGGTGGTGCTCGAACCGGAGGTAGTCACTCATTGGCTCCGAGAAGATTCGAGCACGCCGCACCACCACGCCACGGCCCGTGATCTCCCTCATCAACGACAACCAGGGGCGCGACGCCGGGTCGCGGAGGGCAGGCACGCTGTGCGGGTCCCGGGACCAGGAGACGAACTCCAGGTCGGACCGCATGTACCCGTCCCGCATCTCCAGGTGCACGGCGGAGTGCTTGGCCTGCCGGAACAGGTCCTCAAACGTCGGCTCCTCCGCCACCGCTCACCTCCGGGAAGAACTTCACCATGTAGGTCGGGATCTCTACGACCGTCTCGTGGTCCGGGAGGTCCATCTTCGACAGCCGTTCCTGGTCGAGCACCTTCAGCCCTTGGATCAAATAGCGGTCCGCCACGTCGTCGTAGTAGACCGTTGCGGACTTGCCTTCCTTGGATGCGGGGTCCTTCCCAAGCATGTGCAGTGCCATCGCGATCTCCTGCCTGGTTACGGAGATGGTCTCCGTTGACGAGCCTGCCCCCAACTCTTCAGGCAGCGCACATACTTGCAGAAGCTTGCGCGATTCCTGACTTTGCCCAGCGGCCGGTCAGTGCTCGGTGATCGTGCCGGGCCTGGTGCGTCGCCAGGGGAGGCGGCGGGGTGGGCGGGCCACTATGTCGCCGCCGGTCGACGTGCCGGAGAGCAGGACGCGCAGGCGTATCGGTGTCTCCGGGCCCGGGACCGGGGGGAGCTTGATGTCGCCACGGCTCTTGGTGATCCCGTCCGCGTCGACGACGACTCCCGGCGGCACCACCAGCGTCAGATCGCCGCCCACGCGCAGGTCCACCTCGATCTCCAGCGTGCTGTGCGCGATCACGGCCTCGGTGAAGTCCAGCTTCAGGTCCCCGAACATCAGCCGCACCTCCATCCGGCGCGGCACCCGCCACCGCCCCGCGCGCTTGGCGTCCCCGAAGCGCTGGTCTATCCGGAGCACCTCGCGCGGCTGCGGCGGCAGGCCCTCCAGCGGCAGGTCCGCCGTCAGGTCCCGGAGGTCGCCGACCGTCTTCGCCGCCAGCGCCGCCTCCACGCGCTCGTCCAGCTCCGCGACCGTCAGCCTGCCGCTGCCCGCCGCGAACCTGAGGATCTCCACCGCCTGGTCCCGGTCCTCGTGCGACACCCGCAGCCCGGCTGCCAGGGCGGATGCTCCGGTCCTCTCGTCTCCCATGCCCCCAGTGTGCGCGCGGCCCGAACACCCCGGCAACGGCCGCCGGCGAAGATCAGGGAACACCCTGACGGATCTCAGGGTGCCGCCGCCCCTCGGGCGAATGTCCCGAAAGCGCCCTTTGCGGACCGCCGTCCCGCTGCTTGACTCCCTCCTCGCACAGGGGCAAACCGGGAGTGCCGCCCGGCACTCCCGCGGGAGCGAGAGAGGGGTACCACCATGAGCATGACCCAGAGCGGCAAGCTGACCATGGACTCGTCCCACTCCACCGAAACCCAGGGCGGGAAGACCGACACCTTCAACCAGGTCACCTTCCCCACCCCGTTCCCCACCGGGTCGGACGTCGTCGTCCAGGTCACCGTGCAGACCTTCAACGGGCCCGAGACCCCCGGCGTCCGCCTGCACGACGTGACCCGCACCGGCTTCAAGATCCGCTTCAACGAGATCCTCGGCGGCGGCGTCAGCGCGGACGGCAAGCACGTCACGGAGACCGTCGGCTGGACCGCCTACACGGTCTGAGCCCCGGCGGCGAAGCCGACGAACGGAGCCCAGGCCGCGCCTCCGACGGCCACCTGGGCTCCGTTCTTGTTCTTGGAGTCGCGGATGTGGACCGTGGCGGGCGCTATCGCCACCTCGACGCACTCGGGCCCGTCGTTACTGCTGTGGCTGCTCTTGCGCCACCCCAGGGCGACCTCTACGCAGTTGGGGCCTTCGTTGCTGCTGTGGCTGCTCTTACGCCATTCCAGGGCTACTTCGACGCAGTCGGGTCCGTCGTTGCTGCTGTAGCTGCTTTTGAACCACGCCAGCTCGGCCGTCATGTCTCGTCTCCCAGCACTTTCTTGATGAACGCGAGTGACTCACGGGGCGTGAGAGCCTGCGCCCGGATCATTCCATAGCGCATCTCCAGGATCTGGACTTCCCGGGGATCGCTGATCACGCGACTGTGGAGCTGGGCTTCGGAATGCCCCAGCGTCTTGCCGTCGCGCAATTTCAGCAGGCGAAGCGGCCCGGCCATGCCCGCGTGATCCTCGCAGTCCGTCGGCATCACCTGGATCTCCACGTGCCTCAACCTGCCGACCTCCAACAGGTGTTCGAGCTGGCGCCGCAGAACCAGTCTGCCCCCGATCGGCCGCCGCAATGTCACCTCTTCCTGGACGAACGTGAGATGTGGCCGAGGAGTGCGCTCGAAGACGGACTTCCGAGCCATGCGTGCCGCTACATGACTCTCGATCTCGTCCTCCGAGTACGCAGGCAGCCGCATCTCGTACAAGGCCTGGGCGTACTCCGGGGTTTGCAGCAGCCCGTGGACGTGAAGGCTGGCGTAGGCCCCCAGCTCGACCGACTCCTCCTCCAGCTTCTTCAGGTCCCGTACCTTCTTCGGGTACCGGGCCTCCTCCACGTCCTTCTTCATCGCCGCGATCTTGCCGCCCGCCCCGAGCGCCTCGTCGGCCGCGTCCAGGAACTCCGGCTTAGGGACGCGCCGCCCCCGCTCCACCGACGACACCATCTCCTCGCCGTACCCGATGGCCGCACCCAGCTCCACCTGGGTCATGCCCGCCGCCTCGCGCCACGCCTTGATCTGGCGGCCCACCGCCTTGAGTACCGCCGCCGCTTCCTCGTCCTCCATGCCGCCACCTCTCCGCGTACGAGCCGGACGGCCCCGAGCGGCACCCGGACAGTCGCTCTGCGTACCGGCTTCTCTGCTGTGCAGCCTAGACACGAGTGGCCACGCTGAGTGATGTGAATGGTGAAGTGACCCAAGCCGCCGTCCCTGTACGGCTGTTCTCAAAGCTGCTGCCTGCGACGCGCAAGGGCGCACGGCAGGCGCGTACGCTCACGGAGCGTCAACTTGACGCCTGGGGTGCGCCGTCGTGCGCCGCCCTCCACGTCGTCGCCGAGCTCGCCGCGAACGCGGTGCTGCACGGGCACGTGCCCGGCCGGAACTTCCGGCTCGCGCTGCACCTGGACCCGGCCGGAACGCTCCGCGTCGAGGTGACCGACGCCCGGGGCGACCGGGTCCCGCGTATCCAGGACCCGGAACCGGGGGGCTGGGCGGAGTCGGGACGGGGGCTGCTGATCATCGGTGGGTACGCGGACCGTTGGGGGGTGGTGGAGGAACCGGCGGGCTGCAAGACGGTGTGGGCGGAGGTCGCGCCGGATCGCGCGGATCCGTGACCCGGTCGGGCCCGACGCAAAGGAGAAAGAAGCCGGGGGAAGTACCCCCACGCCCCACCGCCCCCGCAGCTCACCCTCAAGGGTGAACATCCCCAACTCGGCTGGCGCGTAGGGCAGTCGATGGTGCAGCGTCGGCGCCGACAACCGCAGACATGAAACGGCCCTCGCCTGGGCTGGCATCCCACGGCGAGGGCCTGTTCACCGAGGAAGAGAAGAGCTTCCCGATGACTACTCAGCAGCCTAGCGCGCCGTCGCGCCCGGCGTCCGGACGTTCCGGCTCCGGACTCCGTCACGTCACCGTCTCGCACCGCGAACGCTTCACCGTGGTCGGAAACCACCTCGCACAGCATCAAGATCTGTCATTGACGGCGATCGGCCTGGCGACCCACATCCAGTCGCTGCCCGCGGGGTCCCGGATCGGGATCAAGGCGCTGGCGCAGCGGTTCCCCGAGGGCGAGATGCGGATCGCTTCCGCGTTACGGGAGTTGGAGGCGCACGGCTATCTGGCCCGGGTCAAGGAGCGGCTGCCGTCCGGGCGGATCGTGACGCGGACGGTGTCGTACAACAAGCCGATGACACCGACGGCCCCGCCCGCCGAGGCCGAGGCCCCGCGCGAGCCGGACCCGCCCCCGGACCCGGCGCCCGTCGGCGCCCCGGCCGACCTGCTGCTCGGGCTGCGCGCGAGCGACCCCCGCCTGCTGCTCACCGAGCGCGACGTACGACGCCTGGCGCCCGGGGTCACCGCCTGGCTGGCGCGGGGCGTGCCGCCGGACGTCGTGCGGGGGGCGCTGACGAACGGCCTGCCGGAGGGGGCGATCCGGCACCCGGCCGCCCTCCTGGCCCACCGGCTCACCGCCCTGCTGCCACCGCCACTGCCCGACCGGCGCCCGGTCCCGCCGCCCGATCCGCTCCAGACGTGCGACGGCTGCGACCGCGCCTTCCGGGCGGCCCGCCCGGGGCGGTGCCGGGACTGCCGCCCGTACGCGGCCGCTTGACCTCAAGCGCGCTTGACGTACGAGAGTCGTCCGGCATGACGTACTTCCGCGACCTCGTGCACCCCGCCGCCGGAACGGCCCTGATCAGCGAGTGGATCACCGGTACCGACGAGCGGACGCGTGCCGCCGCCGATGCCGTGACCGAGGAGTGGGCGGCGGGGGAGTGGCCGCCCGCGCTGCTCTCCCAGCACGTGTTCCGGGCGACGGACGGCACGGGCCTGCTCTTCTACGCCCAGTGGACCAGCGACGAGGAGCACCTGACGTGGGCCCGCGCCCGGCGCGGCGCGCTCGTGAGCCGGGTCGACACGCTCGTGCCGGGCATCCAGCGCCCGGGGCTCCACCGGACCCGCCTCCACCGCAGCGTGGTGCACGACGACGGGGGCCGCCCGCCCGGCGCCCTCGCGCTGACCCGGACGACACCGGACACGGCGCCGGGCCTCCTCGCCGCGCACATCCACCGCACGGAGAACAGCGAGGAGCCCTTCGTGATCGAGGAGTGGACCGACGCCGCCTCCTTCGAAGCGGCCGTCCGCCCCGCCGCCCGCACCGCCAAGCGGTACACGCTCCACCACTCCTTCCTCAACCCCCACGCGGGGTGAGGGCCCCGGGCCGCCAGATCAGCCCAGGGGCGTGATCCCCGGCGCCGCGGGGGCTCCTGGGGGACACTGGAGTGCCAGGGGCGCGGGGCAGGGGAGGGCGATGAGCGAGCCGTCGATGCAGGAGTTGATCCGCCGCCGCAGGCGGTCGGGTTTCGTGGGGCGCCGCAGCGAACTCGCCGCGTTCCGCGCCAACTTCGACGTGCCGGTGACCGACGAGCGGCACCGATTCCTCTTCCACGTGCACGGCAACGCGGGCGTCGGCAAGACGTCGCTGGTCCGCGAGCTGGAGCAAGTGGCCCGGCAGCAGGGCGCGCTGACCGCCTACGTGGACGAGGTCGTCGACAGCGTGCCGGACGCGATGGCCGCGGTCAGCGCCGAGTTCGCCCGGCGGGGCCGCAGGTGCAAGGAGCTCGACCGGATGCTCGCCACCCACCGGGAACGGCGGCACGAGGCCGAGATGGCGAGCCTCGCGGCGACGGCCGACCCCGGCCAGGACCCGGGCACCGTCCCGCCCCCGTCGGCGGGCAGCATGACGGCGGCCCGCGCGGGCCTCGCGGGGCTCGGCCTGCTGCCCGGCGTCGGCGCGTTCGCGGGCGCCATCGAGCCCGCGCAGCTGGCGCAGGGCGCCGACCGGCTGCGGGCGGGCCTGAGCGCCCGGTTCCGCAATCAGGAGGACGTCCAGCTGGTCCTGTCCCCCGAGCGGGTCCTGACCCCGGTGTTCCTCGGCGAACTGGTCGAGGCCGCCCGCGCGTATCCGTGGGTCGTCCTCTTCTTCGACACGTACGAACGGACCGGGCCGTTCCTCGACGGCTGGCTGTGCGACCTGATGACGACGGACCGGTACGGGGCGCTGCCCGCCCACCTCGTCGTGGTGACCGCCGGGCAGCAGGCCTTCGACGCGGCGCGGTGGGACGGATACCTCGACTTCATGGCGGACGTCCCGCTGGAGCCGTTCACGGACCTGGAGGCGCGCGGACTCCTGGCGGGCAAGGGCGTCACCGCCGAACCGGTCGTCGAGGAGGTGCTCCGCCTCTCCGGCGGCCTGCCCGTCCTGGTGTCGACGCTCGCCGAGAGCCGCCCCACCGGGCCGGACGGCGTCGGTGACCCGTGTGCCACGGCCGTGGAGCGCTTCCTGAAGTGGGAACCGGACCCGGTGCGGCGCGCGGTGGCGCTCGCGTGCGCGCTGCCGCGCGGCCTGGACGAGGACGTGTTCCGGGCGGCGGTGGACGGCCTGTGCGCGGACGGGGAGGTGCCTGGCCTGTTCGCGTGGCTGCGGAAGCTGCCGTTCGTCAGCGACCGCGGGGACCGGCTCGGCTACCACGACGTGGTGCGCGACCCGATGCTGCGGCTGCAGCGGCAGCGGTCACCGCGGGGCTGGGCGGAGCGGCACGGGAGGCTCGCGGAGACGTTCGGGGCGTGGCGGGCCGAGACCGAGGCCTCACTCGGCGCCGACGAAGCATGGGCCGACGGACGGTGGCGGGAGCTGCGGCTCGCGGAGTCGTACCACCTGCTGTGCGCGGGCGAGCGGGCGGCGCTGCCGGACGTCCTGGGCGATGTCGTCAGCGCCTGCAACCAGGGGGAGTCCGTCGCCCGGCAGTGGGCGCGGGTCCTGGCCGACGCGGGCGGGGACTCCACCGGCCGGGCAGCCGAGGAGTGGGGGCGCGACCTGCTGGCGGCGCTCGCCCACGACGACCTGACCGTGCCGTTGGGGCTGCTGCTCGACCGGGCCGGGCTCGACCCCCGGCGCCGGGCCCTCGCGCACGCGGTGCGGGGCCGCTTCCGGCGCCAGAGCGGTGCCTACGAAGACTCGCTGGCCGACTACGACCGGGCCGTCGCCCTCGACCCGGACCTGATGCGCGCCTACCGCGGCAGAGCCAGCACCCACGGCAAGCGGGGCGACTACGCCGCCGGGCTCGCGGACCTGGACCGGGCCGACGCGCTCGTTCCTGACCAGATCGTGACCCTCCGCATGCGGGGCGAGTTCCAACGGGTCCTCGGGCACTACGAGAAGGCCGTCGACGACCTCGGCCGGGCGATCGAGCTGGCCCCCGAGCAGGAGTACGCCTGGGCGTCACGGGGCGCCGCCCTGCACAGCCTCGGCCGCCACGACGAGGCGCTCCGCGACTTCGGCCGGGCCCTGGAGCTGAAGCCGGAGTACACCTGGGCGCTGGTGAAGCGCGCGCGGCTCCACTTGAACCTCGGCCGGTCCGAGTGCGCCCTCGCGGACCTGGACCGGGCCGTCGGCCTCTCCGCCGACTGGAAGTGGGTGTGGAGCATGCGGGGCGACGCGCTGCGCGTCACGCGCCGCTACGAGGAAGCGCTCGGGGACTACGACCGCGCACTCGGGATCGACAACGGGTACGCGTCGGGCTACGCGGGCCGCGGTGCCGCGCTGCTCGGCCTCTTCCGGCCGCGCAAGGCCCTCGTGGACCTGGACCGGGCCCTCGAACTCGCCCCGGACCACGCGTGGGCGCTCGCCCAGCGGTCCCGCGCGCGCCGTTGCCTCGGTGACCACGCGGGGGCCCTCGCCGACGCCGACCGGGCGGTCGAGCTGTGGCCCGACTCGTCGTGGGTGCGGTACTGCCGGGCCCGGGTCCTCGTCGACCTGCACCGGCACGAGGACGCCCGCGCGGACCTGGACCAGATCATCGGCAAGGAGCCGGACTACGGGGACGCGCTGGTCCTGCGGGGCAGGGTCCACTCCGAGCTCGGGCTCCACGAGCGGGCCCTGGCGGACCTGGACCGCGCGGTGGCGACCGACGAGGACCGCCCCACGCTCCGCGAGGGCAGATGCTTCATCCAGGTGCTCGTCGGCCGGCTCGCCGGAGCCGCGGAGGACCTCGCCCGTCTCACGGCCCGGGGCGAGCCCACCGACTGGGCGTGCTGCATGAGAGCGGCGCTCGACCTCATGAACGGGCGCCCCGACCTGGCACTCGCCGGACTCACCGCCAACGACGGGGCCGCCCCCCGGTTCGTCGGCGGCGCCGTCGCGCTGGCCCAGGCGTACCGCCTCCTGGGGCGCTGGCCGCAGGCGCGCGCGGCGGCCTCGGCCCTGCGCGCCCACGACGAGACGCTCGGCGCGCTGGCCCTCGCCCTCGCCGTGAGCGGCCGCGAGGGGGCGGCCGCGGCCCGCACGCACTGGCAGGAGACGGCCCGGCTGCTGCGGGCCGACGGGCGCAGGCCCGCCGAGGCCGCGTACCTGGGCGCGGTGGTCGCCGCCGGGCTCGCCGACTGGGCCGCGCTCGACGCCCGCCTCGCCCGCTGCGTCCCGCTCGACGCCCCTCGCGCGAACTGGGCGGACCGCGCCGAACTGGCCGCCCTCCTCACGGAACTGCTCCGCGCCCCCGGCGCCGACCGGGCCCGCCTCGCGCCCCGCGTGGCGCGGGTGGCCGAGGCCCGCGACGCCTTCCGGGCGCGCTACGCGGAGCCGCCCGCGTAGCGTCGTCGGCCCGGCGCGGAAGGCTCGGCGCCGACCGGTGTGTGGACCAGGAACGCGCCGCCCCCGGGCTCCGGCGCGAGCAGCAGCGTCAGCGCGTACGGGCGCGGGTCGCCCCCGGGCGTGGTGAGGGTGACGGTGCGGGGAGCGAAGTCGGCGACCGAGCGGCAGGACCACCAGGCGTCGAGTTCGGGCCGCTCGGCACGCAGCAGGGCGGTCACCTCGTGACTGCGGGACGCCGGGGGCTCGCGGTCGGCGCGGGTGCGGAAGTGGCGGTAGAGGTCCGTGGCCAGCGGCTCCCAGTCCGGCAGGACGCGCTGGTGGGCGGGGTCGGTGGCCAGGAGCAGCAGGAGGTTGCGCCGGTCGGCGGGCACCCGGGCCGGGTCGGGCCAGAGCGCGGCGTACGGCGCGTTCCAGGCGCGCAGGTCCAGGGACGGGGCGAGGAGCGCCGCGGGCGTGGCCAAGGCGTCCAGCAGGGGCTGGTGGTCGGACGGCGCCGCGGGGGCCGCGTCGGGGGCGGCGTACCCCGCCAGGGCGAGGGCGTGGCGGTGGGCCGCGGCGTCCAGGCGCAGGGTCCGCGCCACCGCGTCCAGGACCTGCCGCGAGGTGTCGACGCGGCCCTGCTCCAGCCAGGTGTACCAGGCCACCGATACCCCGGAGAGCGCCGCGACCTCCTCCCGGCGCAGGCCGGAGGTGCGGCGCCGGGGCGTGCCGGGGAGCCCGACGTCCGCCGGGGTCACGCGCTCGCGGTGCGCCCGCAGGAAGCCGCCCAGCTCACGGCGGAACGCCACCGGGTCCGTCATCGTGTTACCTCCGCTCACCGCATGAACACCCGCCTGGCTGGCGTCCATTCCCGGGGCGAGGCTTGCCGCATGAGCAACGACACCGACCCCACCCCCATCGTCCGGCGCCGCGTCAACGACTCCTCCGGGTTCACCGAACCCCGCACGCTCATCCGCGTGTACACGCCCCTGGGCACCCTGGACAGCGTCACCGGCTTCTACGAGCGGCTGCTCGGCGTGGAGCGTGACATGTGGTTCACGTATCCGCAGAAGCGGCTCGCGCTCGCCGTCGTCGGGAGCTTCCTGATCGTCGAGGGCGACGAGGAGACGCTCGCGCCGTTCCGGGCCACGGACGGCACGCTGATCATCGACTCCGCCGAGACCTATCTGGCCCGGCTCGCGGCGGAGGAGGGCACGGAGGTCCTCGACCCGCCGCACCGCGTCCCGACCGGCACCGGCTTCACCGTCCGGCACCCCGACGGCACGGTCGTCGAATACGTCGAACACCGCCCAACTCCCGACGGGAACTAGGGAAACCGCACCTTCGGCACAAACCACTTGCCCCCTGAACCCACCGTTCCCGTTCGATTACAGTGCTGCGGAGTCGGACGGCGAGGCACGGGAAAGGGGGTTCGGTGAGTGCCGTAGCAGCCACCTCGGTGTGGGGCCGCACCGAGCAGCAGGACTTCCGCAGCCGGGTCCGCGGCACGCTGCTCGCGGCCGCCGTCGGTGACGCGCTCGGGGCGCCCGTGGACGGCGCGGACCTGGCGGAGATCCGCGCCGCGCACGGCGCCGAAGGCCTCACCGAACTCGCCCCCGCGCACGGCAGACGCGGCGCCGTCACCGCCGCCACGCAGCTGTCCCTGTTCACCGTGGACGGTCTGATACGCGCCCAGGTGCGGCGCGACACCGGCGCCTGGCACCCGCCGACCGATCTGCACCGGGCGTACCTGCGGTGGGCCGTGACCCAGCGCGACTGGGGGCCCGACGAGCGGCGCAAGGAGGACGGCTGGCTGGCCCGCGAGGAGTGGCTGTACTCGCGGCGCGGGCCCGCCCGCGCCTGCCTCACCGGGCTCGCCGACGACCGCATGGGCACCCTCGACGTGCCCAAGAACCCGGGCGAGCGCGGCCCGGAGGCCGCCGCCAGGTCCGCGCCCTTCGGGCTGCTCGTGGGGTGGGAGCCGCAGCTCGTGCTCCAGCTCGCCGTGGAGTGCGCCGTGCAGACCCACGGGCACCCCCACGCCTACCTCGCCGCGGGCGCGCACGCCGTCCTCGTGCACGGCCTTGCCCGGGGGGAGTCCCTCGACGGGGCCGTGCAGCGCGCGCTGTCCCTGCTCGCCGCGCGGCCGGGCCACCAGGCCGTCACCGACGGGCTGCGGCACGCGCTCGGCGCCGTACGGCAGGGCATGCCGAACGCGGCCCGCGTCGAGGAGCTGCTCGGCGAGGGCGAGGCGGAGGGCGTCCTCGCCGCCGCCGTGTACTGCGCCCTCGTCGGCGAGGACGTCCGCCACGGCCTGCGGCTCGCCGTCAACCACGGCGCGTCCTCCACGGCGGCGGGCGCGCTGTGCGGGGCCCTGCTCGGCGCGCTGCACGGCGAGACCGCGCTGCCGCCCGGCTGGCTCACCGAACTGGAGGGCCGCGCCACCGTCCTGGAGCTCGCCGACGACTTCGCCATGGAGATGACCCAGGGCCCCGCCCTCCACAGCCCGTCGGGCGCGTCCCCGGGCTGGCTGGCCCGTTATCCCCGGGCTTGAGAGGAGCGCCCGTAGGGGCGCGGGGAACTGCGCGATCAACCACGGCGATTCCGCAGACGAAGAAACAGCCTAAACCTGCGAGTCCTCCAGGAGTTTGAGGGCCCGAGCCTTCAACTCCGCACTGGCCCGACGCCAGTCGCCCGAGTCGAAGGGCGGACGCGGATCGTACTCGACCGCCAGCTGGATCGCCCGCGCGGTGTCGTCGTCGGTGAGCCGCGCCGCGAGGTGCAGGGCCATGTCGAGCCCGGCGGAGACCCCGGCCGAGGTGATGAACTTCCCCGACTCCACGAAGCGTTCCGGTACGTACGTGACGTCGTAGGTCTTCTCCAGGTACTCCGCCGACGCCCAGTACGTCGTCGCGCGGCGGCCGTCGAGGAGCCCGGCCGCGGCGAGCACGAGGGAGCCGGTGCACACGGACGTGGTGAAGCGGGTGTGCCGGTCCGTGGCGCGGATCCACTTCAGGAGGGTCTGGTTCTCCATCGCGGCGATGACGCCCCGGTTGCCCGCGCCCGGGACGAGGAGCACGTCGAGGCGGCCCGCTTCGGCGAGGGAGCGGTCGGCGACGACGGCCACGTCACCGGTGTCGGTGCGGACCGGGCCGCGCCGCTCGGCGACCATCGTGACGCTTGCGCCCGGCAGGCGCGAGAGCACCTCGGCGGGTCCTGTGGGGTCGAGGAGGCTGTAGCCGTCGTAGAGGAGGATACCGATGCGCGGGCCCCCGGCGCCGGGCTTGCGGGGTGCGTCGGCGTGGGCGGCGGCGGGCCGGGCGGCAAGGCCCGCGGTGGCGAGGGCGGCGGTGGCCGCGCTGCCGCGCAGCAGGGTGCGGCGGGTGGTGGGGTGCGTCATGCCCCGGGAGTCTGCCGCCCGGGTGCCTGCCGCGGGCGGGGCATGTCCGGCATCTTGCGCATCGTGTCCCCGCTGACGCCGTACGCGTCGAGGAAGGCCTGGCGCAGCGTCTGCGCGGAGCCGAAGCCGCAGCGGCGGGCGATGGCGGCAAGGGACAGTTCGCTGGAGCGCACGAGGTGCGCGGCGGCCTCCGTGCGGGCGGCGCGCACCGCGCGGGCCGGAGTGGTGCCGAGGTGCGCGCCGAACAGACGGGTCAGGTGCCGGGTGCTCACGCCCGCGCGGGCGGCGAGCGCGGCGGGCGACAGGTCCTCGGTGAGGTGCGCGGCGATGTGGGCCGCCAGGTCCCGGACCAGGCGGTCGCCCGGCGGCGGCGCGGCCAGGAACATGCTGATCTGCGCCTGGTCGGCGGGCCGGTGCAGATACGAGACGAGTTCGCGGGCGACCGCCCTGGCCAGGGTCGGGCCGTGGTCGTCCTCGATCAGGGACAGGGTGAGGTCGAGGGCGCTGGTGACGCCCGCCGAGGTGTAGACGTTGCCGTCGCGCACGTACAGCGGGGCGGTGTCGACGGCCACCGCCGGGTGCCGGGCGGCCAGTTCGGCGCCGTAGCCCCAGTGGGTGGTGGCGCGGCGGTGGTCGAGGAGCCCGGCGGCGGCCAGGACGTAGGCGCCGGTGCACACGGAGGCGATCCGGCGGCTCGTGCGCGCGAGCCGCCGGACCTGGGCGACCAGGCGGGCGTCGGCCGCCGCCCGCGCGTACCCGGCGCCGCCCGCCACGAGCAGCGTGTCCAGCGGCCCGGCGACCGTCTCCAGGCTCCGCCCGGCTCCGAGGGCGATGCCCGAGCTGCTGCGCGCGGGGGCGCGGCCGACGGTGCCGAGCTCGATCTCGTACGGCGGCTCGGCCCCGTACCGGTTCGCGATGTCCAACGCCCCGCTGGGACAGGCGACATCGAGTATCTGCGTGTCGTCGTACGCAACGATAAGAACGCGCCTCGCGCTGGGCATGAAGCCATCCCACCACGCCGCCGTTAGGGACCCGGCTTCGAGGGCGCCCCCGAAGGGGCGCGGGGAACTGCGCGACCAGCCAGGACGGACCCGCAGACGAAGAGGCACCCGCTAGGGACCCGGCTTGGAAGGCGCGGCCTCAGCCTGCCCCGCCAGGGGAAGGGCGGCGGCGGAGCCGTCGTCGTCCGTGTTGATGCGCTCGATGAGCGCGTCCCGCTCCGGCGTGTCCTCGGGCTTGATCCAGCCGATGACGACGTACAGGACCAGCGACACCGCCAGCGGTATGGACACCTGGTACTGGAGGGGCACGCCCCCGTCGACGTTCCAGCTGATGGGGTAGTTGACCAGCCAGAAGGCGAGCAGGCCGAGGCCCCAGCTGGTGAGCGCCGCCGTGGGGCCCGAGCGCCGGAAGGTGCGCAGCAGGCCGAGCATCATCGGGATGGCGATGGGGCCCATGAGCCCGGCGACCCACTTGATGACGACGGTGATGATGTCGTTGAAGGTGGGGGAGTTGACCTGGGTGGCCACCGCCATGGAGAGGCCGAGGAAGACGACGGTGGTGAGGCGGGCCGCGACGAGGCCCGCGCGGTCCGTCCACTGCCGGGCCCTGCGGGACAGGACCGGCGCGACGTCGCGGGTGAAGACGGCCGCGATGGCGTTGGCGTCGGAGGAGCACATGGCCATCGTGTGGGAGAAGAAGCCGACGATGACCAGGCCCAGCAGGCCGTGCGGCAGGAGCTGTTCGGTCATCAGGGCGTACGCGTCCGACCCGTCGGGCTTCTTCGCGTCGACCAGGAGCGGCGACATCCACATGGGGAAGAACAGGACCAGCGGCCACACCAGCCACAGCGCGGCGGACAGCTTCGCGGACCGCGCGGCCTCGCGGGCGTTGGCCGTGGCCATGTAGCGCTGGGCCTGGTTGAGCATGCCGCCGTTGTACTCGAAGAGCTTGATGAAGAGGAAGGCGAGCAGGAACACCGTGCCGTACGGGCCGACCAGCGGCTTGGCGTGGCCGTCGAGCTCCGGGCGGTCCCACACCCCGAAGAAGCCGCCGTGGTCGCCGAGCTTCACGACGACGGCCACGAACATCGCGATCCCGGCGAACAGCTGGATGACGAACTGGCCCAGCTCGGTCAGGGCGTCCGCCCACAGGCCGCCGATGGTGCAGTACACGGCGGTGACCGCGCCGGTGATGAGGATGCCCTGGTTCAGGGAGACCCCGGTGAACACGGACAGGAGCGTCGCGATCGCGGCCCACTTCGCGCCCACGTCGACGATCTTCAGGAGCATGCCGGACCAGGCGAGCGCCTGCTGGGTGGGCAGGTCGTAGCGGTTCTTCAGATACTCCAGCGGGGACGCCACGTGCAGGCGCGAGCGCAGCCGGTTGATGCGCGGCGCGAAGAGGCGGGCGCCGATCGCGATGCCGAGCGCGATGGGGAAGGACCAGGTGACGAAGGACGTGACGCCGTACGTGTAGGCGATTCCGGCGTAGCCGGTGAACATCACCGCGCTGTAGCCGGACATGTGGTGCGAGATGCCGGACAGCCACCACGGCATCTTGCCGCCGGCGGTGAAGAAGTCGCTGACGTTGTCCACGCGCTGGTGGGACCAGACGCCGATCGCGACCATCACGCCGAAGTAGCCGATGAGCACGGCCCAGTCGAGACCGTTCATATCCCCCTCCCGGGGTCCGCCTTGTGAACTCGGTCAACTCCGCTGATCTGGTGGGGACTTCACCCGTGCGGCGCGGAAGCGGCCGGGAAGGGCCCGCTCATCGTCGGTTCGGCCGCGCAGCGCGGACAACCGCCCGCACGGTCAAGAGGACGTAAAATCGTTCGAGTTGGCGACCTTCATTCACATACGTGACCATGCGAGGGAAGGGGGGACGGGTGGCTCAGCGCATCAGCTCCCCCGCGTTCACCAGGAGCGACTGCCCGGTGATGGACCGCGCCCGGTCCGAGGCCAGGAACACGCAGGCCTGCGCCACGTCCCCGTCCGTGGCCAGGTCGGGCAGCGCCATGCGCGCGGTGAGCCGCCGCTTCACCTCGTCCTCCGGCACGCCCTCGGCCCGCGCGGTCAGCGCCACGTACGCCTGGACCGGCGGGCCCCACATCCAGCCGGGCTGCACGGTGTTGACCCGGATCCGCAGCGGGCCCAGCTCGCGCGCCAGGGAGTACATCGCCGAGGTCAGCGCGCCCTTCGACGCCGCGTACGCCGCCTGGCGCACCTGCGAGGGGGCCGCCACCGACGACTGCGTGCCGATCAGGACCACCGAGCCGCCGCGCTCCTTCAGGGCGGGCAGGCACGCGCGGGCCATGCGCAGCGAGCCGAGCAGATTCACGTCCAGGACGTTCGCCCAGGCGGCGAAGTCCGCGTCCTGGAGGCCGCCGAAGTGGCTGTCGAGCGCGGCGACCTGGACCAGCGCGTCGACGCGGCCGAACCGCTCGACGGCGAGGCCCGCGAGCGCCGCGCACTGGGCCTCGTCGGTGATGTCCGTCGTCCGGTACGCGGTGCGGGCGCCCTCGGGGTCGAGCCGGTCCGCGGTCTTGGCGAGGTTGGCCTCCGTGCGCGCGCCGAGCACGGCGTTGCCGCCCTCGGCCACGACGGCCGCGGCCACCTCGTGGCCGAGCCCCGCGCCGACGCCGGAGACGATCACGGTCTTTCCCTGGAGCAGCGGCATGCGGGCCTCCCGGCTCTGGCCTTCTGTCTGACGGGGCGTCAGGGTATGGGTCCGTGCGGAAGAAGGGGAGAGGCATGGGCGACGACACCCGGTCCACGAAGGCCCCCGGCGAGGCGTACGGCGCGCTCGCCGCGGTCGGGCCCTACGGCGTGCGCCCGGGGCACGCGCTGATCACCATGGTCGAGCCGCACCCGGGGCACGAGTTCGCGTACAACCGCTGGTACGAGGACGACCACTACTACGCGGGCGCGATGGCGATGCCCTGGATGTACGCGGGCCGGCGCTGGGTGGCGACCCGGGAACTGCAGCTCCTGCGCGTGCCCGAGAAGTCCGCGGTCGCCCGGCCGGTGACGGCGGGCTGCTATCTGTCGACGTACTGGATCACCGAGGGGCGCTACGCCGAGCACATGCAGTGGACCGTGGCCATCAACAAGCGCCTCAACCGCGACGGCCGCGTCCACCAGGCCCGCACCCACGTCTTCACGGCCTTCCAGGACCACGAGGCGACCGTCTACCGCGACGGCGCCGCCGGGCCGCGCGATCTGCACGCCCTCGACCACCCGTACCAGGGACTCGTCCTGGAGGTGATCGACGCCGCCGGTCCTGGGGAGCGCGCGGAGCTGCTTGAGTGGCTGCGCGCCCGGCACCTGCCCCGGGCGCTCGGGGGTTCGCCCGCCGCCCTGGTCACGCTCTTCCGGCCGACGCCGCTGCCGGGCGACCGGATGACGTACGTGAAGCAGGTCGAGGGCGTGGACACCCGGCTCACGCTGCTGTGGTTCCTGGAGTGCGATCCGCGCGCGTGCTGGGCGGAGCGCTTCGCGGCGCGCGAGGCGGAGGTGGCCGCGTCGGGCCTTGGCCGCGTGGAGCTGCTCGCGCCGTTCATCCCGACGGTGCCGGGCACGGACCGCTACGTCGACCAGCTGCGCTAGCGCCCCGGGACGAGGCCGAGCCCCCTCGGCCGGGACGGCGGACCAGTCGAGAGGGCTCTGCGGGTGGAGCTATGCGGTTGTCTCTGCGGTTGCCTTCACTGGCACGTATCACCCGAGGTCGTGGGACCCTTCCCGCACCTCGCTCACGAAGGCGTTCCACGAGTCGGCCGGGAAGGCGAGCACCGGGCCGCCCGTGACCTTGGAGTCCCGCACGGAGATCGCGTGCAGAACGGGGGACTTGACCTCGACGCACGCGCCGTTCCCGGTGGAGTAGGACGACTTGGTCCACGAGGGCGACGCGCCTTGCTGGATTGCCATGTTTGCTCCGTTTTGCGCAGTTGGTGAATTGCGGTATCCCGCGGGAGAGCGGTATACGCCAACGCCGTTGCTCTGTTGGCGTGAATGACGCTACTCGCCAACATCGAGTGGCGGATGGTTCGTTCACTCAACCGGATGGCATATTCCAGAGGGGTCTTCCGTCCCGGCGCGGCAAAGGTGTACCGTGCGGCGGCTTCGCGGCCGGAGGGCCGCAGGGGACGCCCGGAAGGCTTGCTTCCGAGTATGGGCGTGAGGTCAGCGGGCGTAGTCCTTGGCGATGTCGGCGATCAACTGCCGGGAGTGGTCCACATTGAGCGCCTGGGCCCGCAAGTGCTCGTACATGACGCTGTACTGCTGCACGTCATTGGCCTTTTCCAGATACAGGTCGCTGGTGACGCCCTCGATGTAGACGACGCTGGAATCCGACGCGTCCGGAAACTCCAGGATCGCGTACTGGCCGTTCAGACCGGGGTGCGCGCCCATCTCGAAGGGGATCACCTGCACCGTCACGTGCGGCAGCTGGGACTGCTCGACCAGGTGCTCCAGCTGCTCGCGCATCAGCGCGCGGTTGCCGACGACGCGGCGCAGCGCGGACTCGTCGAGGACGGTCCACAGGCGCAGCGGGTTCTCCGGCGCGGCGATGCGCTCCTGGCGGCGCATGCGGACCTGGACCCGTTTCTCGATGTCCGTCGGCGTGGTCTCCGGCAGCGCGCCGGTGATCAGCGCCTCCGCGTACGGCCTGGTCTGGAGCAGTCCGGGGACGACCTGCGGGTCGTAGACGCGCAGCGACGCGGCGTCGGTCTCCAGACCGATGTACACGCTGTACGGGATGTCGCCGAAGGAGTGCCACCAGCCCTGCTGGCGGGAGTCCTTGGCCATCTGCATCAGCGAGTCGACGATGCGGTGGTCCTCCACCTCGTACACCCCGCACAGATCGCGGACGTCGCGCTGGCTGATGGAGCGGCGGCCGTTCTCCAGGCGGCTGATCTTCGACTGCGAGACGAGCAGACGCTCCGCCACCTCCTCCGCCGTCATGCCCTTGAGCTCACGGAGCCGCCTCAGCTCCTGGCCGAGCCGGCGACGCCTGACGGTGGGATTGACGTTGGACGCCACGGGAAGTGCACCTCCGGCAAATATGCCTCTACATTGCGTGTCTGCTGTGGAGCAGAGTGCCACCAAGGGGCAACTCGCCGCTGGGAAACAGCAGATACGGCGGCTCTGTGGGGGTGCCGACGCCCCGCGGCGTCGCGTGTGCTGCTCAACGGGCGTGTCGCGTGCGGTGGTTGCGGCCGTGCGGGGCCCGGGCGCCGATGTGGCCGGCGCCCGGACCCCGCACGGACCGGCGGCTCCCGAACCGGGTCTCGGGGACTGCGGCGCGGAGCTGGTGGTGGTGCGGCGCGCCTCACGGCGCGGTGTGCACCTGGTGGTGCGGTGTGCACCTTGCGGTGCCGTGTGCACCTTGGGGTGCGGGTGCGCCTCACGGTGCGAAGGCGCGGGGTGCGTCACACGGTGCGGGTGACGCGGTGCCGCGGGCGGGCGCGCTGGGTGAGCGCGCGTGCCGCGGGTGCTGCGGGTTGCTCTGTGCTGCCGTGCCGTGCCGGGCGCCGCGGCCGGTGCGGGCCGGTGCGCTCGTGGTGCCGGTGTGCCGGTGTGCCGGATCCGGTGCCGGTGCCGGTGTCGGCGGCCGTACCGGTGCCGGTGCGTGCTCGTGCTGTGCCGCGGCCGCGCTGCCCGGGGATCGGCTCCCCGTGCGTGGCCGTTCGATCAGTGGGCCACCGCGCGGGCCATGGCTCCCGCACCCCGGCGCGGCTGCATCGGCACCCTGCCGGGTTCCGTCGCCGCCCTCGCCGTCGTCCGTGCGGGCGGCCGTGCGCCCTGCGGCTGTGCCTGCCCCGCCGTCGCGGGACTGCGGCGGGGCTGCGCCGCCACGCCGTTCTGGACATCCATCACGGCGTGTGCCACGAGGCCGCCCATGGGGTCGTGGCGGATCAGATCCCGCAGCCGGGAGCGGGACGACCGCCCCTCGTTGCCCGGATACAGGTGCTTGCCGAGGCCGACCGCGTGGGCCAGCGCGGCGAGCGCCGCGGTCCGTGGGTCCGGCGGCACGCCGGTGCGGATCGCCGAGTCCAGCCGGGACCTGATCTCCCGGCTGATCGCCGTGTCCGTCGCCTGGTAGCGCGTCGTCGGCAGTACTCCGCACATCTGGCCCGCCACGGCATGCACCATGCCGCACCGCTCCAGGTGCGAAAGGTAGGTCTGGCGCAGCCCCAGGCGGGGCCCGCCGATCCAGTGGACCGCGCGGACCGGGCTGCCGCGCCTGCGCAGCAGCTCCAGTGCGGAGTCCAGAGTCGGATCTCCCGTCGGCCGTGGCATCACCACGGCGATACGATCCCCGTCAGGGGCTATCCGTCCGGCCAGCGCCAGCTCCACTAGCTGTGCTCCGGCCAGACCGAGGTCGAGCGACTGCGGCTGCGCTGTGGTACCCGTGGCCGGGTCCAAAGCGAGCAGCAGAAGCTCCTCCGGAATTGTTCTGCGGCTCCTGCCCATCCATGCCTCCCCGCGTGGATGAATGACAGGGTGACCCCTCTCACATTGGTCTGTCGAGAGCGCGTGGGCGGTACGTACGGGAACCAGTAGGTATGTCGTTCTCGTCTACCACGGGGGTTAAGCCCTCACACAGGACACTGGTACATGGTTCGGACAGTGGGTCCGGGCCTCGGTCGGTGTGGCGAAGCACGGCGAGTACGGCGTAGTACGGCGAGTACGAGGAGGAATCGGTGGCGGGCGAGTACCCCGACAGTTCGAAGACGGTTTCTGGCGGGGGCGCCTCTGAGGACGACGCGGCCGCCTCGCCCCCCACGCCCCCCTCGGCCGGTGCGGCCAACGGGGACGCGCGCCTGCGGAACGCGGTGGCGGCCTGGGTCGCCACGGCGGACGCGAAGGCCGAGGGCGGCGAGGACGAGAGCGGTTCTCCGGCCGGAGGTGACGTTTCCCCTGAGGCGGCGGACGCGGCGGACCGGGCCTCGGACGAGGGCGCGGACGAGGCCGTGGCGGAGTCGGCCTCCGGCGACGCGCCGGGCGCGTCGGACGCGCCGAAGTCCGACACGGCCACGGCTGTGTTCCGGACCGACCGGCCCCGGGGCGGGACCTCGGACGAGGGTGCGGACGGGAGCGAGGCGGCTTCCCGCGACGCGTCGGACGCGCCGAAGTCCGACACGGCCACCGCCGTGTTCCGGACCGACCGGCCCCGGGTCGAGACCTCTGGCGACGGCGGCGCCGAGGCGGGTGAGCCTCCCGCCGACAAGGCGACCGCGGTGTTCAAGACCGTGCCGTCGTGGGCGAAGAAGGACGAGGCCGAGGACGCCGAGCCGGAGGCCGCCGCGGACTCCGACGCCGGGTCCGGCTCCGGTGAGCGTCCCGCGGACCAGGCGACGGCGGTGTTCAAGGCCGTCGTACCGGACGCGGACGCGAAGGCGGGCGAGGCCAAGCCGGGCGAGGGCAAGGCGGCCGCCGCCGACCCGCGTACCCCGCGGGGCACCAAGTCCGAAGGCACCGAGTCCGGCGAAGCCAAGTCCGGCGAAGCCGACAAGAGCGGCGCCGCCGAACCGGGCGACGCCAAGTCCGGCGACGCCAAGCCGGAAGGTGCCAAGTCCGGCGATGCCAAGGCCGAGGGCGCCAAGCCCGGAGGCGCCAAGGCCGAGGGTGCCAAGTCCGGCGGCGCCAAGCCCGGAGGCGCCAAGGCCGAGGGTGCCAAGTCCGGCGACGCCAAGCCGGAAGGCGTCAAGCCCGGCGGCGTCAAGCCCGAAGGCGTCAAGCCCGGCGACGCCAAGCCCGAAGGGGCCGAGTCCGCGGGTGCCAAGGACGTCGACCAGGCCACCGCCGTCTTCAAGGCCGTCAAGCCCACCGGCCCCGGTGCCGGCTCCGGCGGTGTCGACCAGCCCACCACCATGCTCAAGCTCGGCGACGTCAAGGGCGAGAAGCCCAAGGCCGAGTCCGAGTCCGAGCGGACCAGCAAGTTCGTCGCGCTGAAGCCGCTCGACGAGCCCCGCGCCACGCCCGAGCGGAAGGCCCCGCCGCAGGGCGCGCCCAAGGCCCCGGCCGCCGCCGCGCAGGCCCCGCAGGCGCCCAAGCCGGAGCCCGCGGAGCGGACCACGCAGCAGCCGCTGCCGCCCAAGCCGCCGCTCGATCTGCTCGCCGAGCTGACGAACACGCCGCCGCCCCCGGAGACCCCGACCCGCACCCTCGTACGGCGGTTCAAGATCTGGACGCCGCTCGTGGCGCTCCTGGCGATTGTGTTTGCAGTCGTACAGGCCGTACGTCCGCTCCCGGACGCGAAGCTCAGCATGACCGCCAAGGACACGTTCTCCTTCGGCGGCGGCAAGCCCTCCATCCCTTGGCCCGCCGACGGGCAGGCGGCCATGGACGTCGACGGCATCGGCACCTTCGGCACCTCGGGCAAGCCGAAGCCCGTGCCGATCGCGAGCATCGCGAAGGTGATGACGACGTATCTGATCCTGCGCGACCACCCCATCAAGAAGGGGACGGAGGGCAAGACGCTCACCGTCGACGCCCAGGCGCAGCGCCACTACGAGAAGGGCAAGCCGGAGAACGAGTCCGTGGTCAAGGTGACCGAGGGCCAGAAGATCAAGCAGTACGAGGCCCTCCAGGCCGTCATGCTGCCGTCCGCCAACAACGTCGCGCGGATGCTCGCGCGCTGGGACAGCGGCGGCGACGAGAAGAAGTTCGTGGCCAAGATGAACAAGACGGCCAAGGAACTCGGCATGACGAACACCCACTACACGGACCCCAGCGGCCTCGACAAGACCACCGTGTCGACCGCCGAGGACCTGGTGAAGCTCGGCCGGGTGGCGATGGAGAACCCGACGTTCAAGGAGATCGCCCGCCAGCCCAAGTACGAGGACCTCAACGGCGACGAGCAGAAGAACTACTTCGGCCTCGTCCCGACGGTCGCCATCGGCATCAAGACCGGCACCACCACGGCCGCGGGCGGCAACATCCTGTTCGCCGCGGAGAAGAAGGTCGGCGGCAAGACCCAGGTGATCATCGGCGCGGCCCTGGCCCAGTTCGGCAAGCCCGGCGTCGCCAACATCGACCAGGTCACGAAGGTCGTGGAGGACCTGATCAGCGGCGGCCAGGACGCGCTCACGGCGAAGACCGTGGTGAAGAAGGGCACGGTCGTCGGCCACGTCGACGACGGCCTCGGCGGCGAGACGCCGGTCGTCACCACCAAGGACGTCACGGCCGTGGGCTGGTCCGGTCTGACCGCGAAGCTGGAGCTCACCGACGGCGGCAAGAAGGTCCCGCACACGGCGAAGAAGGGCACGAAGGTCGGCGTCCTGTCCGTGGGCGACGGCACCAACGGCGCCATCAAGGTGCCGGTGGCCCTGGGCAAGGACCTCGCGGAGCCGGGCCTCGGCGCGAAGCTCACGCGGATCGGCTGACGCGGCGCGCGGGAGCGCGAGCGAAAGGGGTGGGGGCGAGCCTTCAAGGCTCGCCCCCACCCCTTTCGCCGTACCCCGGTCAGTCCTTCTCGTTCCCGGGCGCGCAGCGCGGCTGCGGGCCCGAGGGGCCGCTGTAGTTCGAGCCGATGCGCACCTCGCCGGGCTTGGTGACGGTCAGGCGCGTGAAGTCGCCGTCCTTGCGCAGACAGGCGCCCTCGGCCCACAGCCAGGGCGAGTAGGCGACGCGGACGATGACGGAGCCGGGCCGCGACATCCGGACGGTCATGTTGGCGCCGTCGGCGGCGACCAGGGTGCCGGGCTTGTCGACGAGCGGCACCGGGTCCTTGACCCGGTAGATCCGCCAGTTGTCGTCGTGCCAGACCTCCTTGAGGTAGCTGGGCCCGCTGGTCACGAGGTTGTGCTCGCGCTCGGCGGCGCCGTCCGGCACGCTGTCGCCCTTGTAGAGCACCACGAAGCCGACGGCCCACTGGTTCAGCCACTGGCGGTAGGAGGCCGAGGAGAAGGCGCCCTCCTTCACCTCGGAGACCGGGCGGCCCTCGTAGAAGAGGCGGCCGCGCTCGACGTCGGCCTGGCGGTTCCAGCCGCGCGCCATGTTGATGTACGGCGACAGGACGGCGGCCTCGCGGTGGTCGCGGGCCGGGACGACCTCGACGCGGGTGCGGTCGGCGCCGAGCCGCTTGAGCTCCTTGACGACGCCGTCGGTCTCCACGGCCCAGGTGGGCACCTTCGTGTACGCCACTATGTCGGAGGTCGTCTTGATCGACACCCAGATGAGGGACAGGGCGACGGCGCTGATGAGCAGGGCGTGCCGCCAGATCAGGGCGGGCCTGCCGTTGGGCCTGAGCAGCCGTCCGCGCGGGAAGTCGCGGTTCAGGACGGCGGCGAGCACTATGGCCGGGGCCGCGAGCTCCGCGAGCCGCTCGACGTTCGTGCCGATCGGCGTGGGGATGATCCAGGTCAGCACGACGCCGACCGCGTACACGGCGGCACCGAGCTTCAGCAGCCGCCAGGCGGGCGGCGCGGCCAGGATGACGACCAGGCAGAGCAGGACCGGCGGGAAGATCCGGACGAACGCCATCGGCTGCTCGCCCTCGAAGGGGAACAGCCAGGTGGTGAGGCCGACGACGGCGAACGGCGGCAGGATCAGGGCGAGCGCCTTGCCCCACTCCCGCGACAGCAGATAGGCGGCGCCCACCACGACGATGAACAGGCCCGCCACCGGGCTGCCCATGGCCGCGAGCGCCGCACACGCCACGGCGGCCGCGAGCCTGCCGCGACCGGCCTTCCCGGAGGCGGCGAGGACGGCCCCGACGCCGAAGGCCACTCCGAGCATGAAGGTGGCGCGCCCGCACACCACCTGGCACCACAGCGAGAAGCCGACGATGATCGCGGGCCACAGGGGTCTGCGGATGCCGACGCGCGTGATGAGCGCGACGGCCATCCAGGTCGAGGCGAGGCCCGAGGCCATCGCCACGGTCCGCACGCCGAAGGCCGCCATGAGGTACGGCGAGATCACGCTGTAGTTGGCGGTGTGCACCCCGCCGTACCAGAAGAGCCCGTACGCCGAGCCGGGGTAGCGCCGGACGAAGCCGGCCCAGGCCTGCTGCGCCGCGAGGTCGCCGCCGCCCGTCGCGAAGACCGTCCACCACAGCGCGTAGAGCGGCAGTAGACCCAGCGTGATCATCAGTGGCAAGCGGTAGCGCCAGTACCAGGGCTCCCTCATGTCACTCCCCTGATGGCTTCGGGAGAGTGTCGGCGGAGACAGTTCGGCAGAGGCCACGGGCGGCGATCCGTTCGGCTGGCGGGGTCAACTCCTTCGGAGTAGACGCTAACCGCTGCGGAATGGTTGGCGGACAGCGACCCCGGGCCCAGGTATCCGTCAGTATGCGACCGATCGCGGACGGTCGCAGTACATCCACGTCAGAGGCGTCCCGACCCCTGTGGGAGCAGGTGGAGGGGCCTCTGGGGGGTGGGTTCGACGGCCTCGGAATTTGCGCGCGTGCATTTGCTCACAGAGGGTGCCCAGGGGGTGCGGGAGGGTGCGCGGCGGGCTTGCGCGGCGGGCTGAGGAGGGCGCCGTCAGCGCACCGGATAGGCCACGTCGCACACGTCGTCCTCGGGCCCGGCCGCGTCCCAGTCCGTGAAGTACACCTCGCGGCACGGCCCGGCCTGGGCCAGGCCCTCCCGGGCGATCCACTCCTCCACTGCGTCGAAGGCGGCCACGATCTGCGGATAGGCCACCTGCGCCTTGGTGATCCGGACGTACGCGAGCCGGTGCGCGGGCTCGGTGCGGGCGGCGAGGTCCCGGCCGCGCCCCTGCGCCGCGACCCAGGCGCGGGCCGCCGCCAGGTCGGCGACGGGCACACAGGCCTCGGCGGGGCCGTCGCTCTCCTCGGTGACCTCGGCGTGGTAGATCACGAACGGCGAGCCGGTGACCCCGCCGCAGACCTCCTCCGCGGCCCGCTCCAGCCGGCCGACCGCGGCGTCGATCCACGGGGGCAGCTCCTCGTTGAACAGGTGCCGCGTCTCGCAGAGGACCGGGGTGCCGGGCACCTCCACCGTCTCGACCTCGAAGTCTCCGTACAACGTCGTGCTCCTTCCGGACAGCCTGGCGCGGAGATAGCCCGCGAGGGTGCGCTGACCCGCGTGCCGTTCCTCGACGCGGGCCCAGTAACCGGCGAGCGCCTCGGCCGCCCGCTCGCCGTCCAGGCGGACGAGGGCCGCGATCTGCGCGAGCGGCATGTCGAGACGGCGCAGCATCGCCACGGTGCGGGCCTGCTCGATCTGCTCGGGCAGGTAGGAGCGGTAGCCGGTCGACTCGTCCACGTACGCCGGGGTGAGCAGGCCCTGGCGGTCGTAGAGCCGCAGCGCCTTCGCCGAGAGCCGGGTGCGGCGGGCGAAGGCACCGATGCTCAGCCGGTCCTCGGGCCGGTCGGGTGCGTCCGTGTCCTGTGCGCTGTCCACGGGACTCATCTTCTGCGACCGGAGGCGGGTCAGCGGGGCGCCGGGGAGGGTTCCCCGGCACCGGAGAGCCTGGACCCTGCCCCAGGGGCAAGGTCAATGCCGCGGAGCGCGTCCGTCCAGACGCGCTCCACCAGGGCGTTCCCGTACCGCGACCCCTTGCCGCCGACGCCGGACAGCGGCTGGAGCAGCGGGTCGCCCTTGCGCATCCGGAACAGCGTGACGGCCGTGGACACCTCGGGCGTGTACCCGGCGAACCAGGCGGACCGCAGCCGGTCCCGGTCGGTGGTGCGGCCCGCCGCGACCGGGCGGCCACGGGTGCTGGACACCCGGCCCAGGCTGTCGGTCGCCGCCCCGCGCAGCGCGTCGGCGACCCGGCCCGCGACCCGGGAGTCCAGGGCCCGCCGGGTGGGCGGCCGCTCCAGGCCCTCGATCTCCTCGCCGTCCTTCGTCACGGAGGTCACCGAGTACGGGTCGTGCTGGAGCCCGCCGCGCGCCAGCGTGCCGTACGCGCCCGCGAGCCGGATGGCGCTCGGCGTGGAGGTGCCGATGGCGAACATGTCCTCCTTCGGCCCCATGCTGGCGGGCAGCATCCCCGAGTCCACGGCGACCTCACGCATCCGCTGCCAGCCGATCTGCTTGCCCAGGTGCAGATAGGTGGCGTGGCCGCCCTCGATCAGGGCCCGGCGCGGGGTCATCCCGGTGGCGCCCTTGCCGGTGTCGACGCCGTCCTGGAGGGCGGCGGCCAGGACGAACGGCTTGAACGCCGAGCCCGCGGGGACGCCGGAGGTGTCGGCGTTGTTGCTGAAGTGCCGGGTGGCGTCGGCGCCGCCGTACAGGGCGAGCACGGCCCCGTCCGAGGTCCGCACCGACGCCGCGCCGATCTCCACCCCGCGGTCCTGCTCGCGCCGCTCGGGGGCGAGGTCGCGGCGGGCCACGCGCTGCGCGGCCCGGGCGAGCTGCCGCACCCGGCGCTCGTCGAAGGTGGTGCGGATGCGGTAGCCGCCGCGGGCCAGGTCCTTGTCGGTGAGGCCGGTGCGCTGGCGGACGTACTTGTTGGCGATGTCGACGAGGTATCCGGCCTGCCCGCTGTGGGCGTTGAGGCTGGTGGAGCGCGAGCGTGCGAGCGGCTCCGGGAAGGTGCGGTACCGCGCGCGCTCGGCCTTGCCCATCCGCCCGACCTCCACCTGGCGGTCCAGGATCCAGGACCAGCGCGCCTTCGCCCGGCGGTGGTGGGCCGCGCTCACCGACGGGTCGTACAGCTCGGCGCCCTTCAACAGGGCGGCGAGGAAAGCGCCCTGGCTGGGGTTCAGCTTCCGCGCGGGGATGCCGTAGTAGGCGTGCGCGGCGGCCTCGATGCCGTAGGCGCCGCGGCCGAACCAGCTGCTGTTCAAGTACCCCTGGAGGATCTCGTCCTTGCTCTTGCTCCGGTCCACCTTCAGGGAGATGACGAACTCCCTGACCTTGCGCGTCACCGTCTGGTCCTGCGAGAGGTAGGTGTTCTTCACGTACTGCTGCGTGATGGTGGAGCCGCCCTGGGTGTCGCCGCCGCTCGCCATGCTCGCCACGGCCCGCAGCAGGCCCTTGGGGGAGACGCCCGAGTCGCTGTAGAAGCTGGCGTTCTCCGCGGCGATGGCGGCGTTGCGGACCGCCACGGGCACCTCGTCCAGCGGGATGTTCTGCCGGTTGACGTCCCCGGTGCTGACCATCTGCGTGCCGTCGGCCCAGTAGTACACGTTGGCCTCCTGCTGCGCCGCCGCGTTCTCGTCGGGGATGTCGACGGCCGCGTAGACGTAGGCGAAGAGCCCGCCGATGGCGCCGCCGCACAGCCCGAACGCGCTGAGCCACTGCCGCCAGGAGGGCAGCCAGCGGCGCACCCCCCGACGGCCGCGCCGCGGATAGTCGATGAGCCGGCGCCGCCGACGGTCCTTGGCGCTGCGCGCCGAGTGTGTGCCCATGCTGGAGGAGAAGTGAAAAACCTGCGCGAGGTTGATCGTCAAGCTGTCAGCTCTTCGTAACAAGCCGCAGGTCAGGGCGTGTTGGCAGTAAACGGACGAATGGCGTCCGATGGGGCGAGCCGGTTTGTGGCGCCCTGGCGCGCGGATGGGGGGAGGCCGGTCCCGCCCGTACGCGGTCCGTGTGGACGCCGCGTCCCGCCCGGCCGCGCGGCGGTTGGGCGCCGGGTCTCGCCAGGTCCCGGCCGGACGCGGCGAGTTACGGTGGGAGCGACCTCGTCGGACTGATCAAGGGGGAGCCGTGGGCGGCGCAGGGGCGGACCGGGGGAGCGGACGGCGGCCGTGGGGCGCCCTGGGCGCGAGTGCCGCGCCCCTGCTTCTGCTCCTCGCGCTGCCGCTCGCGGCGGCGCACCGGCTCCCCGACCGGCTCGCCACGCACTGGAGCGGTGGCTCCGCGCGCCCCGACGACTCGATGCCGCTGTGGGCGGCGACGCTGTTCCCCGCGCTGATCTGGGCGGTCCTCGCCGGAGGCACGCTGCTCGCGGGGCGCCGCGCGGACACCTGGCGCGCGGCCGTGCTGCTGCCCACGGGCGTGGCGCTCGTCGGCGCGCAGGCGGCGATCGTGCGGGCCAACGTGGACCACGCCGACTGGCGCGACGCGGAATCGGCGCCCGTGTGGGGCGTGGTCGTGGCGGTGGCCGCCGTGGCGGCCGCGGTCCTGGGGGTGCTGCTCTCCCGCCGCCGGGTGCCGGACGCCCCGCCGCGGGCCGCCGCCCCGCACGCGGAGCCGGCGCCCGGCGAGCCCGTCGACTGGGTGTCCCGTACGTCGAGCCCCTGGATGCACGCGCTCGCCGCGGTCTTCGGCGCGGGGGCGGTGGCCGCTGCCGTGGTGACGGTGGCCGGGCTCACCGACCCGCTGTGGGCGCTCGCCGCGCCCTTCGCCCTGGTCGCCGTCGCCTGCCTGGCCTGCGCCTCCGTCGAGGCGGCCGTCACCCACGAGGGGCTGCGGGTCTCGTTCGGCCCGCTCGGCAGGCCCGTGCGCCGCTGGGCCCCGGAGACCATCGAGGCCGCGTACGCGGAGCACCGCACGCCCGGCCAGGTCGGCGGCTGGGGCTACCGCCTGAGCGGCCTCGGTACGACGGTGATGCTGCGCGCCGGGGAGTGCCTGGTCGTACGGGCCAAGGGGAAGGCCTTCGCGGTGTCGGTGGACGACGCGGAGCGCGGGGCGGCGCTCCTGAACGCCCTGAACGCCGTGAACGCGCCGAACCGGTCGAACGGGCCGAACGCGCTGGGCGCGCGCCCTGCGCCGGGCGCGCGCAACCCCTGACGGCACCGCAGGCACCCTTGACAGGGTGCGTACTGCTTCGCCAGGTTTGAGCGGCGTCGGAACGGTTGGAGGACCGTCCGCCGGAGGGGCATGAAGCGCACAGTGCCATGGGGGATTTGGGGGGAGGGGTCGCCCGTGCGATCCGTCAGGAAGGCTCCGCGCGCCCCGGGGATCCGGGCCGGAGCCGAGGGAATCCGGAACGGGTCCGAGGGAACCCGGGCCGGAGCCGAGGGAATCGGGAACAGGTCCGAGGGAATCCGGACCGGAGCCGGGGGGACCCGGGCCGGGACCGAGGGAATCCGGGCCGGTTCCGGAGTGCCGCCGACCGCGGCCCGAGGCGCCGCCCCCGCGCGGCACCGCCCCCGCATCCAGCGCATCGCCCGCGAGGCCGCACCGGCGCAGAAGGGCGGTTGATCCGACGTGGACATCGAGATCCACAGACCCGAGACGCTGACCGACTCCCTGCGCGCGGCCTGGTACCGGGCCATGGACGAGTCGCCCGACTACGCCAACCCCTTCCTGGCACCGCAGTTCGCGGCCGGCATCGGCGGCCACCGGGGCGGGGCGCGGGTCGCGGTCCTGCGCGAGGCCGGCGAGGCCGTCGGCTTCTTCCCGTACGAGCGCAACGCCGTCGGCGTGGGCCGGGCCGTCGGCCTCGGCCTGTCCGACTGCCAGGCCCTCGTGCACCGCCCCGGAGTCACCTGGAACGCCCAGGAGCTGCTGCGCGCCTGCCGCCTCTCCGCCTTCGAGTTCGACCACCTGGTGGAGGAGCAGAAGCCCTTCGGCCGGTACGTCACGGGGATGTTCGACTCGCCCGTGATCGACCTGAAGGACGGCGACGACGACGTCGGCTACCCCGAGTGGCTGCGCGGCGCGTACCCGGGCATCGCCAAGACGACCCTGAAGAAGGAGCGCCGCCTGGGGCGCGACGCGGGCGAGATGCGCTTCGTCTTCGACGAGCGCGACCCCGCGCCGCTGCGCCAGCTCATGCGCTGGAAGTCGGCCCAGTACCGCAGGACGGGGCGCATGGACCGCTTCGCGCGGCCCTGGATAGTCGACCTGGTGCGGCACTTCTCCCAGGTCAGGGACGAGCACTTCACCGGGGTCCTCTCCGTCCTGTACGCGGGCGACCGCCCGGTGGCCGCGCACTTCGGGCCGAGGTCGCGCACGGTCTTCGCGTGCTGGTTCACCGCGTACGACCCCGACTTCCGCTACTACTCGCCCGGCCTGATCATGCATCTGCGCCTTGCCGAGGCGGCGCGCAGGGACGGGGTGCGGCTCATGGACCTGGGGCGCGGCGACAAGGAGTACAAGGACTGGCTCAAGACCCGCGAGCTGCGCGTCGGCGAGGGCTTCGCGACGCGCCCGCACCCGGTGGCCGCGGCGTACCGCCTGTGGCGCAGACCGGTGCGCGGGCTGCGGAACACGGTCCTGGCCCACCCGCGTCTGCGGGACCCGGCGGACCGCCTCCTGAAGACGGCGGGCGCCCTGCGCACGGGCGCGCCGGACACCCGGCGAAGCCCCGAACACAACGCACCGCAGACACGACAGGCACCGCAGACACCATCGTCACCGCAGGCACCATCGTCACCATCGGCACCGCAGGCACCGTCAGCACCACCGGCACCTTCTCAGCGCGACCCCCAACAGGCTCCTCGACGAAAGAGGTGACGATGCCGTACGGCTCACGGCTCGCCGCGACGATGACGCGGCGACTGGGACGCGAATGCGTCTACACGCCCTCGGCACGCCTGGCCCTCTACCTCGCGCTGCGGCGCTGGTGCAGGCCCGGCGCCCGGGTGCTGATGTCGCCGGTGAACGACGACGTGATCCTCTTCGTCGTCCTCGCGGCGGGCCTGCGCCCGGTGCAGGCCCCGGTCTCCCCCTGGACGGGGAACATCGACCCGGCCGCCGTGCCCGACGCCACCTGGGCCTCCGTGGACGCGGTCCTCACCACGAACCTCTACGGCATGCCCGACCGCGTCGTCGAACTCAAGGCGCGCTGCGACGAACTGGGCATCCCGCTCTTCGAGGACGCCGCGCACGCGATCGGCACGCACGTGGACGGGCAGCCGGTCGGCACCTTCGGGAAGGCGGCGGCCTTCAGCCTGTCCAAGCACGTGGCGGGCATGGCGGGCGGATTCCTCGCCGTCGAGGACGCGCGCACCCGCCGCGAGCTGGAGGTGCTCCGCGACGACCTCCTCGTCCCCGGCCGCCTGCGCGAGGACGTGTACACGACCGTGCGCCCCCTCGCGCGTTCGGCCGTACGCGGACTGCACCTGGTGCGCCCGGTGTGGCGCACCCTCCAGCGCCTCGGCCTCCTCGAACGCGACTCCTTCCGCATGCCCCTGCACGCGCCCCGCCTCTCGGGCTGCGCGCACCGGGCGCCGAACCTGTCCGCGTACGAGCCGTGGGTCCGGGTGGACCTGCACGGCTACCGGGCCCGCCACGGGGCGCTGGTGCGCGGGCAGTTGGGGCTGCGCATGGCCGCGCTCGACGCGGGCCTCACCCGGCGCAGGGCGGGGGTCGCCGAGCTCTCCGGCACCATCTGGGCCACGCCGGAGCTCCGCGCCCGCGCCACCGACGACGGCCCTCCCGCCCTCTTCCGCGCACCCCTCCTGGTCCGCGACCGCGACGCGCTCGTCGACCGCCTCGTCCGGCGGGGCGTGGTCTGCGGCTACATCTACGACCCGCCGCTCGACGACTACGCGGGCGCCGAGTTCGTCGACCCGTCCCCCGACCCGACGGCCGCCCGCTGGTTCGCCTCCCACGTCCTCCCCGCCGACCCCCTCCTGGCCCACCACATCGCCACGGCCCTCACCAGGGAATCCGCCGCCCCGGCCCGCTACCCGACCCCGACCGCCACGAGAGCCCGCCCGGCACCCGCGATCAACTGAGCGACGCCCCGGGTGACATGGCCGCACGGAGGGTGCGGCCCGTCACGCGTCCTCCGGGGCGGCCAGTTCCTGGAGGCGTTCGGCGATGTCGTCCGCCCACTCCTGGGCCCAGCGGCGGAGGGCGTCGACGGCTCCGGCGTCGAGGCCGCAGGAGGCGAACTCCCCGTCGTCGATCCACTCCGTGCCGCCCAGGCGGGCGTGGAGGTCGGTGAGGTCGAAGGCGTCACGGGCGTGCCGGCGGCCGAGTTCCTCCAGTTCGACGCGGCTCCAGCGGTCCGCGGCGGCCCGGACGTCGACGAGGTCGCGGGCGAGGCCGCGGTCGGCGAGGGCGCGCACCTTCGTGCCGACCGTGTCCTCCAGGGACAGCACGAGCCCGTACGCGCTCAGCACCGGCGGCCGCCAGAAGGCCTCCTTCTGGACGTACACCTCGCACTCGTCCCCGCCGTCCGGATCGGCGACGGCCATCCGCGCGGACAGCGGATCCGTCTCCCACCCCCACACGTCCCACCCGCGCCCCTCGATCCCCGTACACACCAGCGCGACGAGCCCGTCCATCCCCTCCGGACTCTCGGTGGCGAACTCAAGCCCCCCACCGCACTCCCCGACGAGCCCGTGCGCCCGCAGAGCACCCCCGCCCGCGAGCACGAGCGGGTACGAGGCCCCCGCCTCCAGCACATCGACGACGAGCCGGAGCCGCAGCTCGGCGGGGCTCATAGGGGGATCCGCCCGAAGGGCCCGGCGAGGAGGGAAGACGACGTTGTTGGCATGCCTGGATTATCGCCGCTGCCCCTCTGCTCGACGCACTCGGCAAGTCGCTCTCAGGACCGGCCTCTTGGCGGTCGGTGCCGTCGGGGCTTTCCTGGACTCCAGGGGAGGGACCCATGGCCGACGAGAGTGACGTCCTGCTCGAACTCTGGAAGGGGCAACGCGACGAGGCCCGGCAGATGGAGAACCAGCGAGCGGCGCTGACCAACATCGTGATCCTCGTGGCGGCGGCCGCGCTGGGTTTCCTGACGCAACAGGGCCACCTGGAGCTCTCGTCGCTCGGCGTGACAGTACCGCTGTGCGTCCTGGGAGCGTTCGGCGCGGCCGCGAGCAGCAAGTACGGGGAGCGCTGGGCCGTCCACTCGGGCCTGGCCGACCGCCTCCGGGACGAGCTTGCGGCACGCCACCCGCACCTCGACCTGGACGCCCTCGTCGCGGCGAACCGGACCGAGCACCGCGCGGAGTTCCCGTTGGCCTCCCGGATGCGCGTCTGGATCCTCTGGGTGGCGCTCCACACGGCCATCGGGGCGGGCGCCCTCCTCCTCAGCCTGTGGATCGTGGCCACCCAGTAGCTCAGGCGGCGCCGGTCAGCCGCCACTTGGCGGCGGCGAGTGCGGTGTCCCACGGCTGGTCCGTCGCCGCGTCGGGGGTGAAGGCGTCCTCGCCGTGCAGGACCGTGACCCCTTGCTCCCGCAACTCCACGATGCTCCGCTCCAGTTGGCGGTGCCGGGCGTGCGCGGCACTGACGCACGGCACCGTCACCGTCGGAACGCCGTCGCCGATGGCCTCGGCGGCGACCCCCAGCACGAAGTCCGGAGTGAGCCCGAGGGCCCAGGAGTTGATGCTGTTGAACGTCGCGGGCGCGAAGAGGATCACATCCGCCCCGGGCCAGACGTCCGCCTCGCCGGGAAGCGCGTACGCGCTGCGCACCGGATGCCCGGTCAGCACGGCGAGCCCGTCCAGGCTCCCCTCCAGCCACCGCGCCGCCGTCGACGTCAGCCCGAGACAGACGTCCCACCCGTCGGCCTGCGCCGCCTCGATCACCTTCGCCACGTCGAAGAGCGGCGGCGCGGCCGAACCGAACAAGTACAGAGTCGGAGGGGTCATACACCCATCCCACCCCGCCCGACGGATCACGCGCAACAGCCCCTGGCGCCCCACGCCCCACCCGGACGCCCACCGGGCCCCGGTACGCACAAGGGCCCGCGACCGAACAGGTCACGAGCCCTTGCGCGAGGACACCCCAGGCGGATGCCGTCCGTGCCCCCGGCAGGATTCGAACCTGCGACACCCGCTTTAGGAGTTTTCCCTGGGCGGGGCTGTGACCTGCGGAAACGTCGGCTACGGGGTGTCTGGCCTGGGGAAACACGCCTCTGTAGTTCTCGGGTGTTCTCGGGGCTTCCCGGCCTCATGTGTGCTGAATCCGTTCTGGCGGGGGACTGCCCGAGAGGCAGCCATCGGCTCATCCCGCACGGCACATGCGAGAGGCCATGCCGTTTGTATCGAGGTTCTAGCTCGTGCCGATCCAGTCCACTGCCGCCAGCGGCCGGTGTGATCGCCAGGGGGGCCACTACGCACTGCCTCCGGGGTCAAGTTGCCTTTGTGTAGGGTCTTGATGCCAAGTCGTGGATACCTGTACCAAGTGACCATGGACGCGTCATAATGGCCTGATGGGGCTTTCGTTACCTGAACCGAAGGGTCACCAGCGGGATGTCGTCTTCCTGAACGACCGCGGTCACTGCGTCGTTCTGGGTACGGCGGGCAGCGGCAAGACGACGATGGCGGTCCATCGGGCTCACTATCTGGCCATGGCTCCCGGTATCGGAGGCCACACCCTGTTGGTCACCTTCAACAAGGCTCTCGTTACCTACCTCCGGGGTATGAGTACTGCGCCCCCGAACCTGCAGATTGAGACCTACCACACCTTCGCGCGCGGCTACCTCGCACACTGGACGAAAGCGCCGGTGCGCATATGCAAGTCCAAGAAGCAGATGGTCGAGCGGGCACTGTTGGAGGCCCGCGAGCGTCACTCCTCCCGGGCAGTGATTCACCGCCCGCTCGATTTCTTCCTAGACGAATTGCATTGGATGGTCGGGCACGGCATCGTCGACCAGCAGACGTACGTGGAAAGCCGCACGCGCCGAGTTGGCCGGGGTAAGCCACTTCAGCAACCCGACCGTGAAGTCGTCTTCGAGGTCTACCAACGCTACGCACAGTTGCGTGCAGAAGCGGGGTTCGAGTACGACTTCGACAACATGGCGTCGACTGTCCTGGCCGCCCTCAAGGTTGACGCGACCAAGCGGCTCTACCGGCATGTCGTCGTCGATGAAGGTCAGGACTTCACGCCTGAGATGATCCGAAGCCTGGCAGCTGCCATTCCCGGCGACGGTTCGCTAACTTTCTTTGGGGACTACGCGCAGCAAATCTACGGAAGCCGGATGTCCTGGCGCTCCCTGGGCCTCCATGTAGCAAATGTGGTGGAGTTCGCCCACAACTATCGCAACAGTCGTCAGGTTGGGCAACTCGCCCAGGGCATATCGGATATGCAGCACTTCAAGGACGACGTTGATCTGGTTCAGCCGACCGGGTCGGCTGCCGACGGCCCGAAGCCCACCATCTTGGAGACCGCAAGCAAGGATGAGCAGTTCGTTCAGGCGGCGCGCAATGCCCTGGCGCTGGGCGCGGACCGCCAGGTCGCCATCCTCATGCGCACGCGGGATCACGAGGGCAAACTCAGGTCTCTCCTCGACCGAGGCCGCGTCCCCATTCGCCGTCTGCACCGCGATCTTGCTTGCTGGACCGACGAGCCTGGAGTGTTCTACGGGACCTACTCCGCGGCGAAGGGCTTCGAGTTCGACTCGGTCATCCTCCCGTTCTGCGATGCGGACGAGCTGCCGAAGCCAAGTGAGGTGGGGGCTCACGGCCTGGAGGAGGCGCAGGCCCGCGAGGCCCGCCGGTTGTATGTGGCTATCACCCGGGCTCGTACGGAGCTCATCATGCTGCACTCAAGCAAGCTCACCGATCTGTTGCCACACGAGATGTCCGACCTGTATGTGCGGGTGAGCTTGTGAACGACGTCCTTGAGCAGGCCCGGGACCGCGGAATTACCCGTCTGTGCCACTTCACTAAGTCGGCCAACCTGTCCCACATTCTCGACACCCGGCAGATACGTCCCGTAGCCGTGCTGCAGACGGCCGCCGACGCTTACCGGCCTGTCGACACACAGCGCTTGGACGGCGCACCGGAGTTCACCTTCCTGAGCGTGGAGTATCCGAATACCTGGTACCTGGCGCAGGCCGCGAGCCGGGACCGCCATTTCCAGGACTGGGTGGTCCTCACACTGAACGTCGACTTGCTCGCCGCTCCCGGCGCCCGGTTCTGCGCATACAACTCCGCACGGGACAGGAGCGCCGGCGCCCGGACCGGCGCCGACGGCTTCAACGCTATGTTCGCGCCGACGGTGACCGGCAAGATGACTCTGCGGCGAGAACGCGGGCATCCGTCCTGGTGGCCCACGGACGATCAGGCAGAGATCCAAATACCCGGCGCCATCCCCCTGCCCGCCGTGCGCTCTGTCATCGTTCGAGACGAGCAGCAGGCGGAGCTGGAGCACTTCAGGCACGCCCGGTTCGGTATGGCGGCTCTGCTGCCACCCTTGGTCGTTGCTCCCGTGCTCTTCGAGAAGTACGCCCTGAGTAGGTCGGTGCGCTCCGGTAAACGACCACTGGAGACCCCGTACATCCCCGGAACAACTCTGGCAGAGTGAACACGTGAACGCTGAGCTTCACCCATGGACCGACAGGGCCTGCGGCATGCTCCTCGGGGCAGCTGTCGGGGACGCCATGGGCTGGCCCTACGAGCGGCGGGACCGGACCCGCTCACTTCCGCCACTCAGCCAGGTCTCGGGTCGATTTTTCGCCTGGCAGCGGATGGCCGGCAGCCGGTTCCGTCCGATCCTTGAGGAGATCGGACCCGGCGAGTACAGCGACGACACCCAGATGCTTATCGCTGTCGCTCGCGCTCGCCTCAGCGCGGGCGACGACTGGCTCACCTGGCTGCAACGAGTCGAGTGGCCTTTCCTCCCTCACTACGAACGCGGCGCCGGTGCCAGCGTCAAACGCGCCTGCCGTGCCTGGGAGAAGCACGAAGCAGCCTGGGGCCACAAGAGCGACGACCTGGAGAAGTACTTCAGCGCCGGGGCCAATGGTGCGGCAATGCGCATCGCGCCACACGTCATCGTTCACTACGAGGGCTCCTTCGGCGACCTAGCCGCTGATGTGGTCCGCGACGCGGCCACGACCCACGGGCACCCGCGTGCTCTCTTGGGCGCCCTGGTGCATGCATACGCGCTGTGGATCAGTTTGCGACAACCCGCCCCGCTGGCTTACGGCTGGCTCGTCGAAGCGACCCTGGACGGGCTGAAGGACTGGCGGGAACAGGTCTGGCAGGTCTTGGATCACCACTGGCGCGATGCCGCCTCCGAGGCGTTCCCGGGCGACTACGAGCGTGCCTGGGACGACACTGTGCAGGAGGTGGAAGACCTCCTCAGTAGCGCGCGGTCCTCGTTGGACAGCGGTGCGCTCAGTGCACCCTCAGCCTTTCTTGAGGAGCACGGGCTGACCCGCACGAGGACCCGTGGCTCGGGGACCCTGTGCGCGGTGGCCGCCATCTACCTCGCGGCACGGTCCGCAGCTAGCCCTGAGCGTGGCATCGGTGTTCCGGCCCGTCAGGAAGGCGCGGACACGGACACCCTGGCGTCCATGACCGCCAGTCTGCTCGGAGCGGGTCTGGGTCAGGAATGGCTCGGCTCGTTCGGCCGTACTGTGCAGGACGGGGCCCTGCTGATCACGCTGGCCGAGAAGCTGCTCCATGCCGTCTCCGTGACACTGCCCCCGCCCTCGAACGATGAGGTCAGCGAGGCTAGGTCACGGTTTCTTCAGGAACTCGACGGAGCCGACACACGAGTAGGTCTCCTGTTGCCGGATCGCCGCCAGGCCCGTGTCGTCGCCGGGTCCACCCTTACGTCTGGCAACTGGTCAGCGCGACGAACTCAGTTGCTCACTGAGGACGGTCAGAGCCTCTTCCTCATCCGCGGGGTCCAGCGGATTGAAGCAGAACGCGTCCAAGAATCCTCGCGCACTGAGACAGCACAGGGAGCCGAGCATCGACCGGTCCGGCAGCCGACCCAAACCCGACTCCAAGGCGCCTACTTGCCCGTGGTCGACATCAGCCGCGTGACCGAGGCCCTTACCGCTCTGGGGCTGACCGCACCACGCCGCGGGAACGACTGGGTCTCTTACGAGAATCTCGTCATCAGACAAGCCCCCGCAGGGGAATGGACCGCAGGATTTCCGACGACCCAGCTCCGTATTGCCATCCGCGACGTCCAAGCGGCATGGGAGAGCTTGCGCGCCATGGAGTTGGAGGGCGCGGTTCAACGGGACGGCAGTGCATTCTGGGTTCGGGTTGACCCGTACTTGATCGTCGCTGTCAACAACGCTGAACCGCCTGCCGGGTGACGTCGGTCGGGACCGAGCGTATTCGGATTTCGCCTAGACCTTTCAAAATGAGCAGGGTGGTGGGCGTGGCTGACCTGTGGTGAACGTGATGTATGCCCTGGCCCCTCGCCACCGACACCGATCAGCAGGGTAAGTAGGCCTGGACTCCTTCAGCCCCATCGCAGTTGGCCCCGCCGAGTAGACGCCGCCGAATAAGCGACCGGGTTCACGTAGGCGATGACGGGAGCTCGTAGGGACTGCTGAACGCCGGACTCCAAAATCGGCCCTTTTCGGTCGATCTATCAAACGGCGCATGCTGAAATTTCCGGACGACGTGATTCCGAAAAGAGCTCTTCCTGCGGTAATGGTGAACGAAGGTCACTTGTTGCGTACATGCAGACTGCCTCACTGTCGAAAACCCGCCATGATCGTAAATGTGTCGATGAGGCAGGGGGTTTGGAAGAAGCTACGGTTCTGCGCATGTCTTATGGGGAGGGAGTGCAAGACGGGTGGGTGGACGAGGGGTTGTCCCGCCGGATGAAGGCTCTGGCGTGTACCGCACCGTTGCACGATCTTGAGGTTCGCAAGGCGAATCAGCCTTGGATGGAGGGCGAGCGCTACCAGACGGCAGAGGTGGCGCTGTTCATCATTGATCAGGTCGCCATCGCCATGGATTTCGAGTCGGGGGCACGTCACGAGCACGTGTTGGAACGAGCGCAACGCTTTGTTGCACGGCAGGCACCGGACCGCCCTGGTGGCGAGCACGGCAGGGTTGCCGCCTGGGTGCTGGAGAGTCTCATCAACGTCCGGGAATCCGACCGTGCATTCCGCTGGAAATACGGGTCGATAAATTCCTCGGGGGCGTATGAGTTCAAGGACTTCGGTTTTCGAATCCTCGAAGAGCGTACCGACGCTCAAGGTGATCTGTACCTCCTCGCCTCTCACGAGGCCCTTAACGTTCTCGTGGGCGCTCTCGACACCGACGTGGAATCCGCTCAGATCGCTGCCGAGGTGCGGCTGCGCAACCTGATCGACCGAGGCCGATTGGCGGACGCCCGGCATGTTGCCGAGCAGGCCAGAGTGCGCACGATTCAGTACGGCGAAACCATCCGTCGACACCTTGACGCCACTGAGCGGAACATCCGGACAGTCGATTGGATGCAGGAAGTGCCCGATGTCCTCAACGAGGCGTTGACCCATGTGGAGTCGCGCATCCATGAGGAGCAGGCGATCGAACGATCAATCCTGAGCAATCGTGATTCTGCGCAGGACTTCCGCACCAAGCGGCGGGCTGCCGAGTTGGTCCATATCGTCGGAGACTGCATTCGCCGACACACGGTGCTGCAGCACCGATTGTTGGGGGCGCGCGCGCTCTTCCGCACCCAGCAAGACCGACAGCAGTTCTCCGGAACGCCTCGGCGGGCTTTGCTGGATCTGCACAGCGATCTGTTGCACCCCTCCCTCGCTCTGACAGTCGGAGAGGCTGCCGCTTCCCTGGAGGCGTTTGTGGAGGGTGCCGTGGGTCCTGAACGTCAGGATCAGGTCAACCTGGCGGCACTGGTCCCCACGCTCCTTGCGCCACCGCCCGTGTACAGCCGTTTTGCTGAGGAGGAGGACGTTCCGGGACCGCTGGCTCCCGAGGACGAGGTCCGATTCAGTGCGGAGCAGCAGCACTTGGCGCGCGAACTGCTGGACATACCGGACTCTGCGCGCACTCTCTCGGACGTACTGGCCGAGGCGGCGCTTCTGGACGACGATCTGCCGGAATTGATCGTGCTGGCGGCCCTGCGGGCATTCAGCCCTCAGCTGGGATCCGCGCTGCGCAACGACCAAGACCGGTTGCTTATTGCGGTGTCGGCCAGTTCCATTTTTGAGGAACACGGCTTTTCCGGTGACGACCTATTGCTGTCCACGGCAAGGCTCGACCGGCCCGCAAGTGTCAGGAGAGTGGAGGACGCAGAGGAAAGGAATCTAAACCGGTGACCATCGAAACGGCGGGCGAAGACGCCGAGGCTGCCGCTCTGCTCGTCGGCTATGGCTTTCGGGCCAAGCTCCTTCCGTCCCGGGACGACGACTACGCAATGTTGGTCAGGCGATACGAGGAAGATCCCGATTTCGGGTTTCTCGTGAAACGAGTGGCCGCCGGCCTGGGCCTTCGGGTCCTCGGTGTCTCCATGCGTTCCGGCATCGTGCACACGGCGCTGCCGAACTCGGTGTTCGAGACACGTATGGACCAGTTCGTGCGACAGGCAAGAGTGCGCGAACCACGGACGGCCGAGCGTGTCCTTCATGGCATCGCCCATCTGGCAGTTGCCGCACTCTGCTTTCCCCGAGCCGAGGATCTTGTGGACGACGGCCGCACCGGCCGCGTATGGGTTTCCGAGGTGGACCGCTACGTCCGCTCAGTGTGCGACACCCTCGCTGAACGAGCGGCGGAAGCCGAAGAAGACGACGATCCGCCCGCCGACGCGCCCGAACTCGAACGTGCCTGGCACGCCTATCGGAACCGCCCCGAAGTCGCCCCCACTAAGAAGCGTCGCGCCGGTTACGCGGCGACGCGCACGGTAGTCACGAACACCCTCACCTACCTGTGCGATTACGGGATGCTCAAGTCGATGGGGGTTGATCCCGAGCGACGGGAGCAGATGTATCGGTCCACACACCGGTACCAGCTCCACGTACGGGAACTCGCGGCGACCCGTGCCTACCAGGAGCTGCTCGATCTCAAGGCGCCCCTGTCCGCGGAACGAGGCGGGTTGAGCGTGACGGACGAGACCACGCTGTACGACGACTGACGTTACGACCGAGAAAAGGCACCACGTGTACGAACTCTCCCGGGTCCGGCTGCGGTCCGTAGGCCCTACCGGCGCGCGATTTCCCGATGTCGTGCTGGACCTGCGCGGCGCCGGCCGCCCCGTCGAGCACCACCAGGACTCGGTCTTCGGTGACGCTGCACCCGTGCTGCGGCCCTCGCCGGCCACGGTGATCCTCCTGGAGAACGGTGGCGGGAAGTCAGTGCTGCTGAAGCTGATCTTCTCCGTTCTGCTCCCCGACCGACGGCAGACTCTGGGCACCACGAACACGCGCGTCCTCGACAACTTCGTCCTTGCGAAAGACGTCTCGCACATCGTTCTCGAATGGACGGACGTCAGCACCGGGAAGCTGCTGCTGACTGGCAAGGTGATGGAGTGGCGGCAGCAGTCGGCCTCTGCCGCGATCGACGCCCTCAAACAGCAGTGGTACTGCCTGCGTCCCAACGACGGGATGTCGCTGGACGTGCTGCCCTTCAAGGCCGAGGGCCAGCCCCTGCGCATGGCGCCGTACAAGCGAGAGCTGCACGAGGCTTACGCAGCGGACCAGAGCCTTGAGCTGGCGTGGTTTTCCCATCAAGGCGACTGGAAGGAGCGGCTCCAGCAACTCGACATCGACCCAGAGCTGTTCCGCTACCAGCGGGCCATGAACGTTGACGAGGGCGAGGCAGCTAATGCTCTGACGCTCGATTCCGACGCCAAGTTCGTAGAGTTCCTGCTGGGTGTTGTGATCCGTACCAAGGAACTGGACCCTCTTGCGGCCCTGGTGAACGACCATGTGCAGCGGCTAGCCAATCGCGGCGCCCTGGTCACGGAGCGCACGTTCGTGGCCGGAGCCCTCGATCTTCTGGGGCCGGTTGATGCGGCGGGCCGTGCGCTGAAGGATTCGGTTCGCGCGTACAAGGAGGCGGAGCTGGCGCTCGCCCGCTTCGCCGCCCAGGTACGTGCCCGTGCCGAGGTCGAGGAAGGCAAGCAGGAGGTACTCGGCAAGGAAAGCGAGCGCACCCGCAAGGAAGTGGCGCTGGCCGCGCGCCACAAGAAGGAGTGCGAGGACATCCAGACGGAACTCTCCCGGCTCCTCGCTGAGATGCGGCTCTCCGAGGCCAATGCCCTCGTGGAGACCTGTGACAGGCAACTCGTACAGGCCCAAAAGGAGCGGAAGGCATGGGAGGCAACACCGAAGGTTCTGGAACACGACGTCAGTGCCGCAGCTGTGAAGGACCTCACCGCTCTGGTCGTCGCGACCGAGGAAAAGGCCCGGCCGGCGCTCAAGGAGCGGGACGACGCGGCACGTCGTCTGGCGCGTGCGCTCTTGGCGGGCTCCGACGAGGCAGCCGCAGTCGAGGCCACGGAACTTGAGCAGCGAGACCTCCACAAGGAGAAATTGGCCACCGCCCGCGCGACCGCGCGGGACGAACTCAAGACCGCCGTCGTCGCGGAGAACACGGCCGATGGTTGCCTCAAGGACATTGCCGAGGTGATGGCGCGCGTCAGCGATGCAGTCACCAAAGGACTGCTGTCCGAGGCCGAGGCGCTGCCGAGCCGCCTTCGTGAAGTACGGGATGAGCTAGGGAAGCTGCGCAGTCGTATCGCCGACCTGGAGAAGGAGCGAGAAGAACTCACCGAGCGGGAAGCCACTACTCAGGACGAGCTGCGGGAGGCGGCGGAAGAAGCGGCGGAACGCAAGCAGGCTCGCGACAAGGCGTCGAGTGACCACGAGGAAGCCGTCAGGCGGACCAGGGAGCTGGAGAACGAGCCCCGCACGCTCGAACTGCTAGACAGCGAACAGGCGGACTTCGACCGCGATGCGCAGGAGTTGCGCAGGCGGCTGAGTGAGACGCTCTCAGCAGCAGAACGTGACATTACCGCCCTCAACGCCGCTGAATACGCTGACGAGCGGGCGCGGCTGGCACTGGCCGACGGGGAACTCCTGCCACCTCCAGCGGTGATCGGGGACGCGTGCGCACTCCTCAAAGACGCAGGCATCATCGCCACTTCGGGATGGCATTACCTGGCCGGCATTCCGGACCTGGAGCGGCGGCGTGCGTGGGTGCGGCGATCGCCTCACCTCGCGGCTGGCGTGATCCTGAACGACCCTGCTGACCTTCCCAAGGCCGAAAACCTGCTCACCGAACTGCGTCCTCAGCCGACAGTTCATGTCGCCGTCGCCACGACCCGTGCCTTCGACGAAGCCGGAGCCGATCCCATAGCGAGTGTGGCCACCGCGATTCCGCTGCACCCGGCACTGCACGACCCGGAGGCGGCTGCCGCCGAGCACCGGCAGATCAAGCTGCGCCACGCCGAACGCATCTCGGAACTGATGGATCTGCAGGCTCGGCGTACAGCGGATCAACGGCTCCTGCACCGGGTTGAGGAATGGCGTGCAGCGTATCCCGTGGGATCGCTCGCGGCTCTGGAACAAAAGTGGGCGGATACGCGGCGTCTCCATGCCCAGGCCCTGGACGTTGTCACTTCTTGCCAGACCGCTCTTAAGGCGGTCCAGAACAGGAGGGGAGAGGTCGGCAAGGAACTGCCTGAGTTGTACGGCGCGGAGAAGAAGCTAGACAAGCAAGAGCGCCAGCTTGCCGACCTGTCCGTGCAGACGGGTCGTGTCCCGGCGTTGGCCGAGAAGGAGAAGAACGCACGGGCCCAGGCAGAGGCGCACCACAAGAAGGCTGAGGAAGCCGAGAAGCTTGCCGAACAGCACCAGACGCAGGTCTCCGAACATGGACGGAGCGCCGACGAGGCCCGCCGTACCGTTCGCTCGCTCAACGAACGGCGCGCCAAGCTGCCCGGCGGCGAGGAGGTGCCGGTCTCGGACCCCGTCCCCGACCTGTCCATCGCCCTGCTGGACAGTGCGTATGCACAAGCCGTCCAGAACTACACTCGGGTGGAGGTCGGCAGCGATCTCCTGAAGGAGAAGAGCGACGCCGAGGGGCGGGCCGCCCGGGCGAACGCTGCATACCTGGCCTTGGACGGGCGCGTGCGTGTACGTGCCGCAGCGCTGCTGAAGACCCCACAAGGCTCCGAGGAATCCGCACGCGCAGCCCAGACGGACAGCGCGGAACGTCTCGTGAAGCTACGGGAAAAGGCCAAGGAGAACGCGGTCGTCGCCCGTTCGAGGTGCAGGGATCAGTTCGACGAGGCGACGAAGCGGGCCACCAGCCGGGTGCTGCTGCCGGAGGCTCCCGCAGACATCCCTCGGTGCATCGCGGCCGCAGAACACGCCGCCGCACGCAGCGCCGCCGCTCTTCAAGCACACGCTGAGTGCGAGAAGGAGCATGTAGAGGCTGAGCAGCGGTTGGAGGAAGCGCAAACGGCGGCGCGCTCCTTCCGATTCATCACCGGAACCGTGGCAGGCGACACGGAGCATGCTGCCGACGCAACGGCTCCAGGCTCCGTCGACGTAGAACCGTATTCGGGTGATGCGGAGTCGGCGCAGTACGCGTATACGGTGCTGCGCAAGGCTGTCACATCCGCTGCGACGACCCGTGAGGCCGATGAGAGGGCCCTTGAGGAGCGGGCAGGCGCGTTGCAGAGGCATGCCACCGCCGCAGAGTTCAAGGATCTTCTCCTGCCAGTGCAGAGCCAGATCCGTGTGTCGGGCTGGCAGACGACCGCTGCTCGCGCGGGAGAATGGGCCGAGGCCCTGCACCCGCGTCTGCTGTCGCTTGACGAAGATCTAGAACAGACGGAAGTCCACCGTCGGCTGATCGTGGATAACCTGCGCGGGCTCGTCAGCAATGCCCTCAACACGCTCCGGCGGGCACAACGCGTCTCACGTCTTCCCGACACCCTGGGCGACTGGTCGGGCGAGGAGTTCCTCCGCTTCCGCTTCCGGCACACCGACGACGTACACCTCACGGAGGCACTCGCGCAGGTGATCGACGAAGCAGCGGCCGGCCAGAACACCGACGGCCGTACCGTCAAGCGCGACGGCATGTCACTGCTGCTCCGCGGTGTACGGGCAGCCGTCCCACGCGGGTTCCATGTGGAGGTGCTGAAGCCCGATGCGGTTCTGCGTACCGAACGTGTCCGGGTGTCGGAGATCAAGGATGTCTTCTCCGGCGGCCAGGTGCTCACTGCGGCGATTTTGCTCTACTGCACCATGGCCGCACTTCGTGCCAATGACCGTGGGCACGTGCGGCACACCCACTCTGGTGTCCTTTTCCTCGACAACCCCATCGGCCGGGCCAACGCCGACTATCTGCTGGACCTGCAGCGCAAGGTGGCGGAGGCGCTCGGCGTGCAGCTCATCTACACCACAGGGCTTTCGGACGACAACACGCTCAAGCGCTTCCCGCTCGTACTTCGGCTCCGAAACGACGCGGACCTGCGCACCGGCCGGAAGTACCTGACGGTGGCCCAGCGCGTCCAGGAGCAGCTCGACGCCCTCGACGCCCCGGATGGCGGAGGGAGGATCACGGCGACCCGGATCATGCACCTCGGCGCGGACTCGGGTGCCTCGGATGGGAATGACACCGACGAGGACGGCCATGACCCCGACGGAGAAGGAGATGCTGATGAAGCAGCGAGAGATTGACTTCCTGGGGTTCCTCACCGCCATGGCGAAGCGGAAGAAGGGCCGTAAGACCAGCCGTACCCGTATCGGACTGGACGAGGTGTGGACCGCCTTCCGGCGAGTTCCCCTGCGGAATCCCGAGAACGAATACGAACCCCTTGTTCTCGCACGGCAGTTGGACTCCCTAGAGGAACACGGCAAGATCGAGCAATTCCGGAAGCGCACACGCGAGACAGTGACACTGCCGGTGGGCATCTGGCTCCTACCCGACGCCGCTCCCAGGCCGGTGCCGCCGATGCCGATCTGGCACCACGAGCTGTACTGGTTGGCGAAGGAGTGGCGCACCGCAACTGATCGCCAACGGGCTGCCTACCTGGCCGTCAACGCATGGTTCTTCTCCGGTCCGGATCTTTTCCGCGTACCCCTACGGGAACGCGCTCTGGAGATCTTCGGCCGATTCGGCTCGGAGGAGGACTTCCCCATGCCTGAGAAGACCCTCGACACCCTCCGTTCTGGCCCGCTCTTCGGGGACCGCGATCGACTCCACGAAGTTCTGCGCACGTTCACGGTCCATCCGCCACTGCTGGCGGAGGACTTCGTCGAAAAGGTGGGCGACGGTTACTACCAGCGCGTCGGTACGGGGGACGTGCTGCTGGTCGTCGAGAACGTGACCACGTGGTGGTCCCTCGTCAACACCCTCCCCGACAATCATCGGCTCGGGTACGTGGCGTGGGGTCTCGGTGGCACCTTCCGTGCCTCCATCAACACCATCTCGGCGAAGCGAGACATCGCCGAGGTTCGGTACTTCGGCGATCTCGACCTCAGCGGCCTCCGCATCCCGGCTGCGGCCGCGGACATCGCGCGTAAGCAGGACCTTCCACCGGTCCGGCCCACGGAACGGCTCTACACAGCACTGCTGGACATGGGCGTCCCACGGCGGGGCAAAGAGCCCCCTGCTGAAATGTCCACGGCTGCAGAGCTGGTCGACTGGCTGCCTGCGGACCACTGCACAGTATCGACGTCCCTGTTGGTCAGTGGGCGACGGCTGGCACAGGAATGGGTGGGGTACCAACATCTGAGCCGGGACGAAGGCTGGTACGGCGACGTGTGCTGAAATCAGGACCTCCCCTTGCCCACGTGGGCCAGCTCAGGCGAAAGACTCCACCGACCAGAACACGCACATGGACCGATAAGGCTTCCGGCTTGCGAACATGATCGGTTGCTCAGGCTGTACTGGGCGGTATGGCCCGTTAGCTTCGACACCCCCGAGTTACCGCGAGGTCCTGCCTTTAGGTTTGGGTGCCTGTCAGCGTGAGGCGCCCTCTGGCCACAGCACCCGGACGGGTACGCCGTTCCGCTCGGCGTACGCAACTACGTCCGCCGTGCCGCCGTACCCCCATGCGGGTTTCCCGTCCCACACGGCGACCAGCTCGTCAGCGAGCCCGACGAGGATCTCGGAACCGGTCATGTGTGCCTCGGAGTCGGACGCGGTCATGCCGGTCGTGTGCACGTCGCTCGCGAGGGACATGAGCGCGTCGTACGTGGAGTGGTGCCACTCCGGCAGGCTGTCGCGGTACTCGGTGGCCGGGACGACGACCTCAAGGCGTCCGCCGACGGACAGCACAGCCTCGGCGAACCACGCGTCGGGGCCGTCGGCGATGCACGAGACCCCCACCAGTTCCGCCGCGTCGTACCCGCTCACCGCATCGGCCAGGAGCGTTCGCACGCGCGCCTCAACCTCTGCGCTCAGTCCACGGTGACCGGTGATCCCCACCCGCATTGTCTGTCCTCCTACAGATAGACGCCGTGCAACCGCTCGTCGAACTCGCGCACCACCTTGGGCGGTGAGCTGGTGATCAGCGACCGGCGCACGGCACGCGCCCTCTCCACGATCCGGCCGGAACGGTAGCGGAGTCCGGATTCCAGCGCGCGGGAAGCAAGGGCGAACGCGGCGTCAACGCGACCGGTGGCGAGGTGGCCGGCGGCGATGTCGAGTACCAGGAGCGCGCGTTGTTTGTCGTGGCCGGTCGCGAGGGCTTCGGTGTCCTCGGACAAGACCCAGTCCGCGAGGCCGAGCCGGGCCCCGCAGGCCACCCGTGCGGCGGCGACCTTGGCCGGGGTGAAGGTGAACACCCACGGCCATGGCGGCGCCTCCTCGGGCAGGTTCTCCGCGCCTGCGCGTGCCGCCGTCAGCGCCTTGTCCGCGGAGCGTCGGTCTCCGGCCACCGCGTGGGCGAGAGCTTCGACGGATGACAGCCACGCATCCGCGACGGCCGGGCGGGAGGACCCGAGCACGCGCCGGGCCCGACGGGTGAGGTTCAGGGCTTCCACCCCGTTACCGACGTGCGCTTCGAACTGGGCGAGGCTCCCGGTCTGGTAGGCGGTCAGCAGCGGGTCGCCGGCCGACCGAGCCGCCTTGACCGCCGCCCCGTACCAGGAGCGGGCCGATCCGTTGTCACCCATGTCCCAGGCGAGCCATCCGGCAAAGCTCGCGGCCTCGCTGCCGACGGCAGCCAGGCGGCCCCGCTCCGTGTCTGCGGGCGCTGTATGCGTGATGGTCTGGATCAGGCGCATGTGGGCGCGCACCGCCTCCGACAGGTCCCGGCTGGGCGTGGTGCCGTCGAGTCTGCGATACGCCGTGGTGGACAGCCGGAGGGCTGCTGCCTGCCCGCCGGTCGCGTCTGCGCTATCAGGGAGGACGGCCAGGGCGGGGGCTGCGGCTGCGGCCACCGCTCCGCCGAGGAATCGTCGTCGGTCCACGTCGTCACCGTCGTTCTGTGGCCCCGGCTGTCGGCCGTCGGCGAGACCCACCAGTGCTGGCGGAATCTCCAGGTGCGCCGCTGCCGCCGCCAGGATGTCCGTGCTGTACGCGCTCGTGCCCTTCTTCTCCAGACGGGATACGGCGGACTGGCTCATGCCGAGGGCCTGGCCCAGGGCGGTCTGCGTCCTCCGCCGGTCGGTACGGACGAGTTCGATCACTCGGCCGTAATCCCCGGTCCTGGATGCTTCCCGGACCGGCCCCGTCTGGAAATCCACGGCGCACCCCACGCTAAGAGCCTCTGCGGCGTCGAGCTCCTACCCGTACCCGCTCAGCGCATATCCGTATGCGGGTGCCGCATGAGTGATGGTCGCATGACTGCTAGTGATCGTTGACTGGTTGTCAGTGCAACGCCCGTCCCCACACCAGGAGTTCGGGCACGCGTGCGATGACGGGCCACCCCTCGCCCCCCTCGGTGGGCCGCAGCCCTCTTCCCCCCCCCAACCCCCTGACCAAGGCGTGACGATGACAGCAGCAGCGGAACTGCCCAGTGGGATGACGTTGAAGGTGTACCGGCTCGGGCCGGACGGGACCCGCACAACGATGCGGGAGACGTCAGCGGTCACCCCGTCGAAGGTGCCCGATCTCACGGGAGCGTGGCCCAACTGCCGGTGCCCTCATCACCGGGGGAGGCCCGCTCGATGAGCACCCGCGCCGCGGTGTTGTACGTGTGCGTCGACCAGGTCCGACCGGCTTCGAAGGTGCCCGAAGAGCGGGCTGTTGAGGAGGGCCGCGTGTTCGCGGAAGGGCGTGGCCTGCGCCTGGTGGATACGGTCACCGACCCGTACGGGGAGCCGGACCCTCAGCGCCGCGAGGGCTGGCGACGTGTGTGCGAGATGGCCGCGCGCGGCGAGATCACCGACGTCATCACCCGTTGGCCTGCTGCCCTCGCACCCGAGTCCCACCATGAATTCCGGTTCCGCGAGGCGGAGGCCCTGGCCGAGCACGGTGTCACCATCAGCTACTCGTGGGAGCCGCTGGCGGCGCTGCAGGCGGCCCCGTGATGCTCGACGGCTTGGACAAGGAGCTGGGTGAGGCCACCCGGCCGACGCGTCGGCGGCGAACCCGGATCGGCTGGCGGCAAGTGACCGCACAACTCCTCTTCGCCGTCTCGGTCACCGCCTTCGTGTTCGCCCTGCTCGCCTATGGCGGCGCCGACTGGTGATCTCCGGCGGCCGGACGGTGCTTCCCCTTCCTGCCCGGCCGCCGGTCTGACTCCGTCCCGCCCCGTGGCCCCACTCCCACGCCAGGCCACGTGGGCGGGACGGCGCAAGGTTCTGTCCCGCTTCCCTCGTCGAGGAGGCTCCACAATGCCGCACGCCGCCCTGCCCGAACCCGGAGCACTGTTCGAACTGGCCGCCGACCGTATATGCCGTGTGGCGGCCGAGGAGTGGCCCAGCGAGTCGGTGACGCTCGGCGCTCACGTGCCGTCTGTCACCGGCTACGTCCGCCGGGTGCACCTCGGCGGACGTGAGGTGTTCGCGAAGGACTCCGTCCTTGGCCTCTCCCTGGTCTCCGTGCTGCGCGGCGTCGCCGGGGACGGAGACCAGGTCCGGGCCGCGCAGGCTGCCTACGCAACGTCGCCCACATCGCTGCTGGCGCGGGAGGCCGCCCAGCTCCGCGCCCTGGACGCCGCCGGAATCCGGGTGGGCCGCTGCGTCGGCTACCGGCAAGGAGTGCTGTTCACCGAGGCCGTGACCGGCCCGAATCTGCTCGACCTGATCGCCAAGGACCCCGCCCGAGCCGCTGACTTAATGAGCGGTGCCGTGCGCTCTCTCGCTTCGCTTCAGTCCCCGGCGGTGGCGGCTGTGGCCGACGAGGCGGCAATCGCAGAGCGCGGCATCGACACCACGTTCCGCCGGAAGTTCAACGGCATCTCCGGCCGCGCCTACGTGGCACGGCTCGGCGTCGACCTGCTGGAGGAGCGCACCCGCCGGGGTGCGGTGGCCGTGCTAGCAGTAGTGGTGTCCCGTCTGCTGAAACTCCGCCTCACCCCTGCCCCGGGCCCTCGCATGGTCGTGTACGGGGACCTGAAACCCGAACACGTCCTGTTCCCGGACGGACCCGACGAGCAGCCGGTGTTCATCGACCCGGGACTGTCGCGCGGGGGCTCTCACCAGGACGCCGCGAAACTCGCCTCCCGCGCGCTCCTTGCCGTGATCGCTGCGTCGCCGGTCGACGGTGCCACCCTGGTGGTGGAGGGCATCGACGCCTTCATCCGCGAGCAGTACCGGGGCATCGGTCGTACCGAGCGCGGGATGTGGCTGCGCCGGTTGATGGTCACATGGCTGATGGACAGCGTGAACATCGTGTCGACGTACCTCGCCGCTCCGTCCGCGCTGCCGTTGCCGGAGCACGCCCAGGCAGTCGTCGACTCCGCCCCGGCACTGTGCCAGGTCCTGGACTCCGTCAGCGCCACACTGACCGCCGGGACCGAGCCCGAGTCGGCCTGGCGCTTGGCCCTGGCCTGCGTGACCCGGGCGGCCACCCGATGAGCGGGGGCTACACGGTCGGCGTCATCGGCGCCGGCGCCATCGGCCAGACGGTCGCTGCCCTCCTGGCTGTCGAGCCGTGGTGTTCCCGGCTGCTGGTCACCTCCCGCACAGCCGAGGCCGCGCACGGCCTGGTGACCGATCTGGAAGATGCCCGGCAGCTCACAGCAGGCGCCCGCGCGTTCACGGCGGCGCGCGCCGATATGGGCGACGCGGACGCGCTGGTGATCTGCCCTCGCGCGACGTTCACCAACACCCGCACCGCGGACGTGCGCATGGCCGGACTCGCCGCGAACGCCCCCGTCATCGCCGAGTGGGCCCACACCCTGACCGGTTACCCGGGCACGGTGGTGATGGTCACCAATCCGGTCGACGTGCTGGCCCGCTACTTCGCCGAGC